>NZ_CP028426.1:1260239-1575299 GCF_003010915.2 Gulosibacter molinativorax
GGTGGCGCCCACCGCACAGGCGTCGGCGAACTCGGACATGAAGCACTGATCCTTGTACAGGTTTGCGAGGCCCTCGTAGTACCCGACGTACGTGGTCTCCATCGCCGCCGCGAACTGCTCGCGCGTGTCGTCGTCGTAGAGGTTTGCACAGCCCTCGGGAGTGTCGCACTGGTAGTACACCGCGCCGTCCGAGGTGTCGATTCGGCCGCCCTCTTCGACGACGTATGCGTCTTCCATCACGCCCGTGACGTTGCTCTCGAAGGTGTCGTAGAGGTCCGCGTACGCCCCGTAATTGCCACAGAACTCGGACATCTGGGTGAGGTCCGTTTCGCTGCCGGCGAGGAATTCATCCGCCGAGGTGCGCTGGTCGGCAACCGTCTGCGCATCCTGCTGGGCCTGCTTGTAGGCCTCGGAGGCTTCTGCCGCGTCTTCCTGCGGAAGCGTCGGCACCGTCGTGTCGGCGAGTTGCTGACGCTGGTCGAGCGCAGGCTGGACGTCGGCGCACGCCGTGTCGAGCGCTTCACGATCGTCTGCGGCGAGGTCATACCAGGTGCGGTTTGCCGCGCTGATCGGGTCAGTGAGGTTCACGGCCGAGACTGCGGCGAGGTTGTCGGCGTTCCAGGTCGTGTTGTATTCCTCGAGCTGGTTGTTGAAGGTCGCGGCGAGGTTGTCACCACGATCAACGTTACGAGTGTGGATGATCAGCGGGATCGCGATCGCGGCAATGATGAGCACCGCGACGACCACGATTGCGGTAATGAGGTAGCTCTTCTTCTTGTACCAGGGCTTGCGCTTGTCATCCGACACATTGGCCGGTACGAAGCCACCGTTGCCGCTTCCGTCGCCCGGACCACCGGGTCCGCCCGGTCCGCCGGGACCTGGTTGCGCGTTCTGGAAGGGAACGTTCTGGTCGCCAGGGAATGCGGCCGGGGGTGCGCCGAATGCCTGGGTCGGAGCTTCGTTCTGCCCCTGCTGCCCGAAGGACTGGGGCTGCGCATCCTGGCCGAAGCCCTGCTGACCCGGCTGCTGGTTGAAGTTCTGCTCCTGGCCAAAGTTCTGCTGTTGGGTCGCGCCCTGATCCTGGCCGAAGTTCTGGCTTTGATCGAAATTCTGGCCCTGATCAAAGCCCTGGGCCTGGCCGAAGCTCTGGGTCTGGGCCGCGTCCTGGCCCTGGCCCCACTGATTCTCCGCGGGCGCGTTGTCGCCGCCCTGCTTCCAGGGCTGATTCGCAGCGGCCCATGCTCCCGCGCCAGCGGCTCCAGCGGCACCCGCGGCTGCAGCTGCGGTCCCCCAACCGGATGCGCCTTGACCGTCCTGGCTCTCGTCCGCGGGCTGAGCCTGGTCACCAAACTCGTTAGCGTTGAACGCTTCGGTCGGCTGGTTGTCAGTTCCGGAGGTGTCCGCGTTTGCGGAGCCGGATGCATCTGCCGGCCAAGCGCCAAAGGCCTCGGTGGGCTGGTTGTCATGTGCCGACACTGCGTCCGACGAAGCCTGCTGCGCGTCCGGCTCGTCGAATGCTGTGCTCTGCTGCTGATCGGCCGCTTCGTTGGCACCCGATTCGTCGGCTCCGCCGTCCGCAGCGACCGGCGTGGTCAGCATCTGGGTCGGAGGACCATATGAGCCCCAGTCGTCGGCACCCTGGTCGGCGCTACCGGTCGCCGCGAGTTCCGACTCCGAGTCTTCCGAGCCAGTGCCTTCAGTGTTTGCATCGCCCGGCTGGGGTTCGGGAGCGGCGGATGCGAATGCGGTCTGCTCTTCCCGTGCCTGCAATGCGCCGCCGTCGTGCGAGGCTGCAGGCTCGCCCTGTGCAGCTGCAGCGGTTGCGTCTTCGGATTCCTGCGACGCATTGAAGTTCGAGTAGCCGCCCGACCACGACGATTCGTTTTGCTGGGCGCTGTCGTCTCGGGGAGCCCCAAAGTTGGACTGCTGGCCCTGCCACTGGTTCTCGGCCGGGGCCTGCCAACCCGACTGCGCCTGCGCGTCTTGGCCGTGCGTACCCTGGGCCGGCTGCTCGCCAAAGTTGGGCTGCTCGCCAAAGTTCGGCTGCTGACCCTGCCACTGGCTCTCGGCGGGGGCCTGCCAGCCGGACTGGCCAGGAGCATCCTGGGTCGGCTGCTCGCCGAAGTTGGGCTGCTGGCCCTGCCACTGGTTCTCGGCCGGGGCCTGCCAACCTGACTGGCCTATTGCATCCTGCCCAGCCGGCTCACCAAAGTTCGGCTGCTCACCCTGCCATTGATTCCCGGCGGGAGCCTGCCAACCTGACTGGACAGGCGCATCCTGACCTGACTGCTCACCAAAGTTGGGCTGCTCACCCTGCCACTGGTTCTCAGCTGGTGGCTGCCAGGCCGCGTGGCTCTGGTCGGCTGGGGCGTCGTTGCCTAGCTGCTCGTTCTGCGACCCGGAATCAGACTGATCCTGCTCGCGCTGCCAGCCATCGGTTGTCCACGTTGGAGTCGACTCGTCGCCGTTCTTCTCACGATCCTGGTCATTCCCTTGATTCCAAGTCATGAGGTAAAGAATACGGCGACAAGGATGAGGAAACCCCCGCACCATGCGGAATCCCTCTCAGGTCGTAGTCGATTCAGGCAAGACAAGACGTGGAATCTGGAATATAGTAGTGAGTCTCAGGGTTACACCTGTTACAACTCAATAGCGCTGAGAGGTTTCAGCAGCAAACGGGAGTGATCGGTTTCGACATGGCTCGTGAAACTGCGTGAAGCGGGTCGAGGACGCGGGGTTATCTCGTAAACGCCCCTCGCAAACGATAAGTGCCAATAACAAGCGCACTGACTTCGCCCTCGCTGCCTAAGTAGCGAGCCCGAGTCCGTTAGCCCAGAATCGTGTTCGGTCTGGTTCCTAACGTCATTTAGAACACTTGCTGTGTAGCTGCGTTGCAGGGCTGCACGGGACTTTTACTGTGACTGGGTTTGTGTCGGCCAAGGTGTTTGCCCCCATGGCCGGAACCAAGTAACACGCTCGGCAAACTGCACCCGGAGAATCCGCAGAATCTCAGTCGTGGACGGGGGTTCAATTCCCCCCACTTCCACTCAAGACCCCGTCGGGGCGCGCGTTTGGTACTAGTAGGCCAACGTCGCGAACCGACGGGGTCTTCTCGTTTTCATGCGGAAGTAATAACGAAAGGCGCTACTATTATTAGTTAGAGTATTACCTAATAATTGACTTCGCCCCGGTTCGACGCTGTCGTGCGATTGGATGCGATCACGGAGGCAGGTGAGGTGCGGATGCAGTGGCCCCGGACATCCAGTGTCACGGAGATTTGGCGACCAGACCCAGGCAAGTGGGCGGACCAATCCCGCGTCCCGCACTTTGGCGAGCCCTACTCCGCCTCGATTCCGCCACGCATTGCCGAGCTCGACGTCGCACTGCCCGGCCGCATCGCGGCAGACCTTGAGACAGCCACCATTCGGTTGCGCGATTTCGACGTCGAGTTCGGCGCCTCGCTCTCCCCCATCGCCGCGCTGCTGATTCGCTCCGAGTCGCTCTCGAGCTCGCAGATTGAGAACGTCAATGCCCGAGCACGGCAGATCGTCGCCGCAGAAATCGGCGAGTCTGACAGCCGAAACGCGAAGCTCATCGCGGCGAGCAGTCGCGCGATGATCGACGCGATCGGCAACCCCGGCGAGATTAATGCTGACCTGGCGAAGCGCATCCAGGCGAGCCTTCTCGCATCCTCCCCTGAGCTGCGGCCGGGCGAGTATCGGACAGAGCCGATCTGGATCGGCACGAGCAGCGTTTCGCCGCACGGCGCGGAGTACGTCGCGCCACCTGTCGGCGAGCTTCCGGGGCTGCTTGCCGATTGGTCGCGATTTGCGTCCCGTACCGACGTGCCGATCCTCGCGCACACCGTCCTCGCTCATGCCCAGTTCGAGGCGATCCACCCGTTTCGCGACGGGAATGGCCGCACCGGGCGCGCGCTCATGCAGGCGATGCTGCGCAAACGTGGCGCCACTCGACACGTGGCGGTACCGATCTCATCGGGACTGCTCACGGAAACCGACCGATACTTCGCCGCGCTCCAGGCGTTCGAGGCGGGCGATCCCGTACCGCTCCTCGAGGCAAGCGTCGCCGCGACGCACAGCGCGATCGACAACGCGCGTGAACTTGTGGGAGCGATCGAACAGTTGCGTGAGCGACAGCGGGCCGCGATCGTTGCGCGCCGCGACTCCAAGGTATGGGAGGTGCTCGAATACACGATTCGGCAGCCGGTCTTCACGCCCAGCATGGTCGCGGATGCGTTGGGCATCACCACGACGAACGTCCAGCGCAATCTCGACGTGCTCGTCGACGCAGAGGTACTCATTGCTACCGCGAGCGTGCACAGGGCGCGCGGTCGGATCTACCGGTCCCAGGCGATTCTCGACGAGCTCGATCGGTTCGCCGAGCGCGCGACGCGGCGCACGGCGTAGTGTTCCTGCTGCGCTCGTTTCGATACGCCGCTTCGCGGCTACTCAACGAGCGGGGTAGTTCGCTTCGCGGCTACTCAACGAGCGACCCGAGCTACTCAACGAGCGCCGGGATGCGCTACTCCCCGACGTACTTGCGGGCCGCGATCGCGCGGTCTGCTTCGCGCTTGTCCTGCCGCTCGCGCAGCGCCTGACGCTTGTCGTACTCGCGCTTACCCTTCGCGACGCCGATCTCGAGCTTCGCGCGACCGTCCGAAAAGTACAGCTGCAGCGGCACGATCGTGTAGCCGCCCTCGCGAGTCTTCGCCGCGATCTTGCGGATCTGTTCCTTGTGTAGCAAGAGCTTGCGCTTGCGTCGCGGCGTGTGGTTATTCCAGGTGCCCTGGAAGTACTCGGGAATGTAGACGTTATCGATCCACATCTCGCCTCGGTCGACGTAGGCATACCCGTCGATGAGCGACGCGCGCCCCTCGCGAAGTGCCTTCACCTCGGTGCCGTGGAGGACCATCCCCGCCTCGTAGGTGTCCTCGATCGTGTAGTCGTGATACGCCTTCTTATTGCGCGCAACGACCTTCTGACCCTTCTCCTTGGGCATGTGCATCCTCCTTCCGGCAACCGTGCCTCGCGATCCCTGCGATAACCCGCAAACAGGACCAGCGTTCTAGCTTAGCGCGAGACGAGCTAGTGTGTTGCACCGTTAATTCGTTGCTAGTTTTGTAGAATGGAGTATGGCAACACGTGGACCTTCTCTTCCCGAACTGAAGCTCTCTGAAACTGAGCGTGACCAACTGGAACGGTGGGTGCGTCGCCGGAAGTCAGCGCAGGATCTCGCGTTGCGTTCTCGGATCGTGTTGGAATGCGCGACTGGGGCTTCGAATTCCGAGGTGGCCAATCGTATGGCGGTGTCGTTACCGACGGTGCGCAAGTGGCGTTCGCGGTTTCTGGAGCGGCGGCTGGACGGGCTCGTTGACGATCCGCGGCCGGGTCGCCCCGCGCTGATCAGTGTGGACCGTGTGGAACAGGTGGTCATCGACACGCTGGAATCGACGCCGCAGAACGCGACGCACTGGTCACGGGCGAAGATGGCGGAAAAGTCGGGGCTGTCGAAATCGACAGTGGGGCGGATCTGGAAGGCATTCGGGTTGAAGCCCCACCTGGAGGAAGGGTTCAAGCTCTCCAACGACCCGCTGTTTACTGAGAAGGTCTACGACATTGTTGGCCTCTATCTGAACCCACCCGAGTCGGCGGTGGTGCTCAGTGTGGATGAGAAAAGTCAGGTGCAGGCTTTGGCCCGCTCGCAACCGGCGTTCCCGATGATGCCGGGAGTCCCCGAACGGCGCTCACACGACTATGTCCGGCATGGCACCACGAGTTTGTTTGCCGCGCTGAACGTCGCTGACGGGACGGTGATCTCCTCAATTCATCGTAAGCATCGCTCGATCGAGTTCAAGAAGTTCCTCCAGAAGATCGACAAGAACGTCCCCGAACACCTCGACGTGCATGTGATCTGCGATAACTACTCCACACACAAGCACCCCACCGTTAAGGCGTGGCTTGCCAAGCACCCTCGGTTTCACATGCACTTCACGCCGACTTACTCGTCATGGATCAACCAGGTTGAACGGCTCTTCGCCGAAGTTACTCGTGATCTTTTACAGCGTTCCGATCATCGCAGCGTGCAAGCGCTCGAGAGAGACCTCCGCGGTTGGGTGAAGGCGTGGAACGAGAACCCGAAGCCGTTCATCTGGACCAAGACCGCCGAGGAAATCCTCGAATCCATCGCCAAATACCTGAAACGAATTAACGGATCAGGACACTAGACGCGCAGGTACCGGCGGATCGAAACCCACGAAGAGATCGCCGCGAGCAGCACGCCGAGCACAATCAGGACGCTGGCGGTAATGATCGCCTCCGGCCACACGCCCACCATCTGTACCCCGGGCATCCGCGGCGCGAGGTAGCCCTGCACGAACCAGTGCGCGCCGCCGATGACAGCACCTGACGCGAGCAGCGAGCCGACAAGTCCCGCAAACACACCCTCGAGGATGAACGGGGCCTGGATAAAGCCATTGGATGCACCGACGAGGCGCATGATGCGCAGCTCGCGTCGACGAGAGAATGCGGAGAGTCGGATCGTGGTCGCCACGAGCAGGACCGCGGCGACGAGCATGACCAACGCGATCGTGAAGGCAGCGAGGCTCGCGCCGTTCAGCACCGCGAAGATGGAGTCAAGGAACTGCCGCTGGTCGGTCACCGACTCGACGCCCGACATCCCCGACACCGTCTGCACGATGATCTCAGAGTCGGAGGGGTCGACGAGGTTCACCCAGAAGGTTTGGTTCAGCTGCTCGGGCTTCACGAAGGAGACCATCGGGTCATCCTTGAACTGCTCGACGAAGCGGTCGTACGCCTCCTGCTGCGTCTCGAAGTAGTACTCGTTTATGTACGGCGACAGCGCCGGGCCGGTCAGCTCGGCCTCGACGGCAGCAATCTGCTCCTCCGTCGCGACGCCGGCAGAGCAGTCGGGCGACGTGGAGAGATCCGTACAGAAGTCAACCGCCACCTGTGCGCGGTCGTACCAGTACGTCTTCATCGATTGAATCTGGAACTGCAGCATGAGCGCCGCGCCAACAAAGGTGAGCGACACGAAGGTCACCAGGATGACCGAAATCACCATCGAGGCATTTCGGCGAAGGCCCTGCCACATTTCGCCAAGAACGAATCCGAACATTAGCGGGCACCTCCCTCGTGCAGGTCCGCGTCGTCGTCTTCATCCGCATCCGGAAGTCTCGTCGTCGGGCTGTCAATGTCATCCTTGCGCGAACCCGGCCTGCGATCCGGCGCGGCGACGCGCTCGGCCATCGCCGCGGCGATCGTCTTGCCGCGCGGTTCCTCGGTCGCGACCTCGGGAGCCTCGGGCTCCTCGTACTTCACGACCTCCGGCGTGTAGACGCCGCCGGCCTCGTCGCGCACGAGCTCGCCATCCTTGAGCTCGATCACGCGCTGGCGGGCCTCATCCACGATCGACACGTCGTGGGTCGCCATGACAACCGCCGTGCCGTTCTTGTTAATGCGCCGCAATACGCGCATGATCTCGCGCGAGGTCTGCGGGTCGAGGTTACCGGTCGGCTCGTCCGCGAGCAGAATCGCGGGCTTGTTCACGACGGCGCGCGCGATCGCCACGCGCTGCTGCTCACCACCGGAGAGCTCGTGCGGGAGGCGATCTTCCTTGCCGCTAAGACCGACGGTCTTCAGCACATCCGGGACCGCCTGGCGAATATGCCCGCGCGACTTGCCGATCACCTTCTGCGCGTAGGCGACGTTCTCGAACACCGTCTTGTTCGCGAGCAGCCGGAAGTCCTGAAACACCATGCCGACATTGCGCCGGTAGTACGGAATCTTCCGGTTCGAAATCTTCGCGAGGTCCTGACCGAGCACGTGCACGTGTCCCTTCGTGGGCGAGTCCTCGAGCAGGATGTGCCGCAGCACCGTCGACTTGCCCGACCCTGAAGGTCCGACCAAGAACACGAACTCCCCGCGGAGTATTTCGAAGGTCACGCTGTCCAGCGCGGGCTCGGTTTGCCCGCGGAATACCTTGGAGACGTGGTCAAATCTGATCATGGCACGCCCACGGTACGTCTCGGGAACACAAATCGGCTGGCGACGCGCCCAGTGGCGCGTCGCCAGCCGATTTTCTCAGGATGCGCTTAGTCGCGATCCGTGCCGTTCTTGCGAAGGTTGATGGTCACTGCGACCAGCCCGCCCCACACGGTCACGAGCGAGATCACCATCATGGTGATTGCTATTGGAGTCATCGGCCTTGCTCCTTTCCGTGCTTGCCGTGTTCGCCGTGTTCGCCGTGTTCGAGCGACACGTATTCGATCTCGCCCTCGTCCGTCTCGGCGAGCTCGCCCGAAATGATGCCATCGATCTCGCGGTCGGCCTTCTCCTCATCAAAGACCGGCTGTACGCGCGTGGTCCAGGGCAGCAGGCTCAATAGGATGCCGCCGATGATGAGCACGATTGACATACCCCAGCCGTAGATCGCCACGAACTCAGCCGGGTAGCCGCCGTAAACCTCTTGCGTCTTCGAAATCAGCTCGGAAACGAGCATCCCGATCAGCGCGAGGGGCACGATGATGCCGATCAACACCATCCAGAGCCGCTTTGCCGGGAACGAGGACAGGCGAGTGAGGTGGCGCGACAACAGCGGGAGCTTGCGGGCGATCCACGAGACCGCGATCACCATCACGAGCGCGCCCGCGAGGATGCCGAACTGGTTCACGAAGGCATCGAGGACGTCGAGGACGTAGAGCCCCGAGGTTGTCGGGAACAGCATGAGCGAGATGATCGCCATCGGGATGACCACGACGGTCACCGCAACCCAGCGCTTGATGCCGAGCTTGTCGCGCACACCCGCGATAACCACCTCGATGATCGAAATCATCGAGGTAAAGCCCGCGAAGAGGAGCGATCCGAAGAACAACACCCCGATCAATGAGCCGAGTGGTGCTTGCGAAATGATCGTGGGGAAGGCCACGAAGGCAAGGCCGATGCCAGCATCCACGACGTCGTTGATCCCGGTACCCGCCGCGTTGGCCATGAAGCCGAGCGCCGCGAACACGCCGATGCCGGCAAGGATCTCAAAGCTCGAGTTGGAGAACGCAACGACGAGGCCCGAACCGGTGAGGTCGGTCTTGCGGCGCAGGTACGAGGAGTACGTGATCATGATGCCGAAGCCGACCGAGAGCGAGAAGAAGATCTGGCCGACCGCGGCCGCCCACACGCTCGGGTTGAGCAGCGCGCCCCAGTCCGGCGTGAAGAAGGCGTTAAGGCCGTCGAAGGCGCCCGGGAGGAAGAGCGAGACGATGACCATCGCGAGGAACATCACGACAAGCAGCGGCATGAACACGAAGTTCGCGCCCGCGATGCCCTTACGCACGCCGAGCAGCATCACGACGAGCACCGCCGCCCACACGAGCAGCTGCGGCCAGAACACGCTTGGCACGAAGTCGAAGCCAACGGCGACCTCGTCGGACAGCTGTAGGAAGTTGCCGAAGAAGAAGCCGTTGGCGTCATCGCCCCACTGCTGGGTGACCGAGAAGATTAGGTACATCGCCGACCACGCGACGATGACGGCGTAGTAGATGCCGATGATCACACAAACAAGCACCTGCCACCAGCCGAGCGACTCCATCCATCGCTGGATTCGCGCGAGCGACAGTGGCGAGGACCCGCCGTAGCGGTGACCGATCGCGTAGTCGAGGAAGAGGAGCGGAATACCCGCACACAGCAGCGCGACAAGGTAAGGGATGATGAACGCCCCGCCGCCGTTCTCGTAAGCGACGTAGGGGAATCGCCAAATGTTCCCAAGGCCGACGGCGGAGCCGATCGCCGAGAGAATGAATGCGTTGCGCGACCCGAAGGTTTCTTTCTTGGCCGCAGTTCTAGTTTTCGCCATCGTTGGCTCAACTCCTGACGAACTCGCTAAGTGGCCCGGCGAACGAAAGGACGCCGGGGGTTTTCATGCCCCGGATAGTAGCAGCAACCTGAGAGCCAGGCGCATACCAGTGTGGTAAGTCGCTAAGCCGCCTGCTGCTCAGTTTTACGCCAGCGGATGCCCGCTGCGATAAATTCGTCAATCCCGCCGTCGAAAACCTTGTCTGGGTTCCCGCTCTCGTATCCCGAGCGGAGGTCCTTCACCATCTTGTAAGGCGCGAGCACGTAGGAGCGCATCTGGTCGCCCCACGACGCGGTGATATTACCCGCGAGCTCCTTCTTCTGCGCTTCTTCCTGCTCCCGCTGCACGAGCAGCAGTCGCGACTGGAGCACGCGCATCGCCGCGGCACGGTTCTGAATCTGCGATTTCTCGTTTTGGCAGGAAACCACAATTCCGGTCGGGATGTGGGTGATGCGCACCGCGGAGTCGGTCGTGTTGACCGACTGGCCGCCCGGGCCGGAGGAACGATAGACGTCGACGCGGATGTCGTTCTCCGGCACCTCGATGTGATCGGTCTGTTCGATGAGCGGCACAACTTCGACCGCCGCGAAGCTCGTCTCGCGCGAACCCGCCGAGTTGAACGGGCTCATCCGCACGAGTCGGTGCGTGCCCGCCTCGACCGAGAGCGTGCCGAACGCGTACGGGGAATCGATCTCGATCGTGGCCGACTTAATGCCAGCCTGCTCGGCGTAGGAGGTGTCGAGGACGGTCGTCTTGTAATCGTGGTGCTCGGCCCAGCGGACGTACATGCGCAGTAGCATCTCGGCGAAGTCAGCGGCATCGACGCCGCCGGCGCCCGCGCGAATCGTGATGACGGCCGGCCGCGGATCGAACTCGCCGTCCAGCAGCGTCTGCACCTCGAGGTCGCCAACGACCTCGGTGATCGACTCGAGTTCCTTACGCGCCTCGGCCGCGGTGTCCTCGTCGTCCGCTTCCTTCGCGAGCTCGACGAGCACCTCGAGGTCGTCGAGTCGCTGCTCGATTCCGCGGATGCGCTTGAGATCGGCCTGAGCGTGCGACAGTTCGCTCGTCACCTTCTGGGCGCTCTCGGGGTCGTCCCAGAGGTCTGGCTGCGAGGCCTGCTGCTCGAGGTCGACGATCGCCGCTTCGAGCCCTTCCGGGTCCAGCACCTGGCTGATGTCGTTGAACGTTGACCGCAGGTTGGCGATGTCATCGGCGATATCGAGGTTGATCATGATCGTTCTAGGTTACCCGGCCCGCATGGTTCACGAACGCAGCCGCGCTCCGCTGTGCGCGATCGCGTGGCTCGCTACAATCGTGTCGTTCGGTCGGGGGTTGAGGGTATGGAAACCCCGAACCCCATTGTTCGGGACTTCCAGCTTGGGAAACTTTCGTACCGTCACTGGAACAGCGCGCGAGCCGAAACCTCGACGCCGAGCGGCACACTCACGGGGAGGAACACTCCGCCCACTTGCGATTGCCACTGCCCTTCAACATATATCGTTACCGAGTCCCCGTCGACAGTTACATGTGTAAGCATTGCCTCCCCGGCCGCGTGCGTCGCGAGATATTCCTCAGCCGCAGCCACGGCATTTTCGTGGTCGAGCTGAATATTTGGCGTTCCATCAGCGCTTTCGATTTCCGAGAACTCGAAACTATTCGCCGCCGCCAGCGCGGCCGCGTCGGCATGCGTGAGCAGCTGTTTGCGCTCGAGGTAGAGGTCGGCCGCGGCGAAGAGCAATAACGCTGCGGCGAGCGCGATTACGGCATAGATGATCGCGAGCGGGGTGATCGAGCCGCGCTCGCCGCGGATGCGTTGGCCGAGCCCCCGGATGCGCGTCACGGCACGGCCTCGAATCGCTCGCGCGGGAACGTGGCGCTCGCCTCAACGGGCACCGTGACGCTGCCGCCCGGGAGGAGCGGGAGCGTCACCTCGACACCGACGGTGAGCGTCAGAGTCTCCCCCAGCACCGCGCAATCGGGTGTCGGGGCACACGACATTGCGACGTTCGCCTGGTTCGGGTCGAGACCTTGGTCTTGCATCGCCCACGCAATCTGTTCCGAGGCGATCGATCCCTGCAGGCTCGGCTGCGCCTCGGCCACCAGCGTGCGCGCGCCGTTGCGAGCCGCGAGCTCGACGGCAAACATCGCCTGCTCGAGCTGCACGAGCGTGAGCATCCCATATGCGATGGGAATGAGCAGCAGGACGCCGATGCCGAGGAACTCGAGGCTCGCCGACCCGTCCTCGCGGGTGAGGATGCGCATCCACCCGCGAACTCGCGGTTTACTGGTCGTGCGTGAACCACGGGGCCAGCGCACACTACTCGACCGGCGCATGGGCGCTCACCTCGACTCCGTTCGGAAAACCGATTAGCCCGATCAGCGGCAGCGGCGCGCGCACCGTCACCTCGACGAGCGTGGTGCCGCGATGCACCGTGATGTCTTGCGCGTATTCGGACGAGACCGCCGTCGCAATGAGCTGCTCGGTGCGGTAGTGCCCGTCGGCCGCCGTCGCGTTTTCGAGTCCGGCCTGCCGCGCGCCCTCGGCCGCGGCATCGATGAGCGTCGTGCGAATGTGCATCGCGAAGCCGACCTGGAGCACCGCGAGAAACACGAGAGTCAGCAGGCCCGCGACGAGCGTCCATTCGACGGTCGCGGCACCCCGCTCATCCTCGAGCCTGGCGTGCAGTCTCCGCACGACTAGAAGTTTGCGGTCACGCGGTTGACCGCGTCCTCGAACACCTGCGACAGGAGCGGGCCCGCAACGGTCCAGAGCAGGATGACTATTCCCGCGCTCATTAGCGCGACCAAAACCCAGCCCGGAACGTCGCCGCGTTCCTCGGTGCGGGCGCGGTCGATGAGCTGGTCGAGACGGTTCTGAAGGTTGAGCAGGATGCGCATGTTGGCTGCTTTCTTGTGTGTGGGTTCGGGGTATGCGGAGCGGTGGTCAGAAAGTCGAGGTCAGTACGAAGTAGGACGGATAGACGGCGAAAAGCACCGTGACGGGGAGCAAAAGCAGAACAAGCGGGACCATCATGCGGATTTCTGATTTCCCGGATTCCTCGAGCAGGTCCCGCTTCGCGAGATCGCGCGCATCCTGCGCCTGGGCCCGGAGCACCTCGACGAGAGGGGCGCCGCGCTCCATCGACGTGACGATGTGGTCGAGGGTGCGCGTCAGCGGCGTGTAGGCAAGATCGCGGCCGAGCTCCCGCAGCGCCGCCGCCACCGGACGACCGGCACGCACCTGCACGATCACGCCGCCGAGCTCGCGCGAGAGCTCACTGCGACCCATCTTGCTGAGCCGGATGAGCGCATCGACGATGCCCTCACCCGCCGCGAGTGAGAGCGACATGAACTCGAGGACGGTCGGGTATTCGCTCGCGATGCGGCGAATGCGCGCGCTCGCCGCCTGGCGCAGGAGGAAGTCGCGGAGGGCGACCGCTCCCCCGGCGAACAGCACCGGCACGAGGATTGCCGCAAGGAGGTATTGCGCGGAAATGCGCATCAGGGCAATCGAGACGACGACGCCAAGGAGCGCGCCGACGAGCGCCCAGACCGCCTGTTCGGTGCGGAATCGTTCGAGCGACGTCTCGCTGCCGGACTGCCGCAGTCGCGTGCGAATGATGTCGTTGCCGCCGACGACCTCGCTCAGGACCGTCCGCAGCCACGTGATAATCGGCGAGGCGAGGGTGCCGAGCACCGGCAGCGGATCCATCGTGCCGCGGTTCGTGTGCTGGCGGGCCTCGTCGCAGATGTCCGTGACGTGGGGCGCGACGCGGTCGATGAGGCGAACGCGGGCGAGGCGCGGGATGGTGCCGACAAGCGACCAGAGCCCAATGCCGAGGCACAGGCCGAGCAGGGATGCGATGCCGAGCGATGCGCTCACGCGAACCACCGTCCCTCTTCGCGCAGGCGCCCGAGCGCGAGCATGAGCCGGTAGGCGATTACCGAGACGGCGACGCCGATCCCGATGACGATGACGCCGCCGGGTGTGTTGTACGCGGCCGCGGCCTCCGGCCTCGATGCGAGCATCACCAGCACGATCCAGGGTGCGACGACCCCGAGCCGAGCCGCGTTCAGCACCCAGCTCTGTCGTGCCTCCGCCTCGTGACGTACGCCTTGCTCCTCGCGCAAGAACGCGGAGAAGTCGCGCAGCACGCGGACGAGCTCGGTCCCGCCGACCTCGCGGGCCATCCGCAGTGTTTCGAGGAGCCGATCGGCGACCGGGTCGGCCAGCCGCTCCTTCGCCTCGTCGACCGCGAGGTTGAAGGAACCCGTCGCGCGATACTGCCGCGCGAACGCCGCAAAATCTTCCCGCAGCGGCTCCGGCCCGGTCTTCGCGAGCTGCTCAATCGCATCCGGAAGCCCGAGGCCCGAGCGCACCGACGCGATGAGGTGATCAACGACATCCGGCCAATACGCGCGGTTCGCGCGCCTGCGCTGCTGCGATCGCCAGCGTACGAGCGCGAGCGCGCCCCACATCCCGACGATGAACCCAATCAGGCCGAGCACCAGGATGCCCGTGGCGAGCACCGCGATCGCGCCAAGGATGAGCCCGATCACGAGTGCGAGAAAGAGGAAGCCGACCACGGGGATGCGCTCGAGGCCAGCCCGCGTGAGGTCCTCGCGCAGCCGCCGAATCGCCGCGGGCTCCCTGGATGCGCGTTTCATCGCGCTCTCGGTCGGCCCGAGGATCGCGGTGAGAATGAGAAGTAACCCGGCGCCCGCGACGAGGCCCAGGGCGATCGCGGTCACCATTCAGGCACCAGCATCGGCATCGGGTCGACGCCTCGGCGCACGTACTTCTCGAGCCGCGGCGGCTTCACCCCGGTGGCCGCGAGCACGCCGTGTTGGCGGTCGAACAGGGTGGATGCTTCGATCACCCCGGCGTGCACAGCGCCCGTCGGCGCGAGAATTTCGTGCACCTGGCGGCGACCGTTCGGGAGAATCTCGAGGTGCACGACGAGGTCGATCGCGGATGCGATGGTCGGCACGACGAAGCTCGAGTCGATGTTTCGGCCGGCAAGCAGCGGCAGCGTCGAGAGTTTGACGAGCGCGTCGCGGGCCGAGTTCGCGTGGATCGTGCACATCCCCGGCAGGCCCGAGTTCAGGGCGATGAGGAGCTCGAGACTTTCGGCCTCGCGCACCTCGCCGACGACCAGTCTGTCGGGTCGCATCCGGAGTGCCTCCTTCACGAGTCGCCGCAGCGTGATCTCGCCGGTGCCTTCGAGCGACGGCTGGCGGCACTGCATCGCGACGACGTCGCGCGCGACGAGGTCGAGCTCGAAGGTCTCTTCGACCGTGACGATCCGCTCGCTCACGGGTGCCGCGCCGAGCAGCGCCCCGACCATCGTCGTCTTGCCCGTGTGGGTCGCCCCCGCGACCAGGATGTTCGACCCGGCCTGCACCGCGCAGCGCAGGAATGCCGCGGCCTGTGCCGTGAGCGATTCGCGATCAACCAGCGCGTTGAGATCGCGGATGCGCCGCGCGAACTTGCGGATATTGATCGCGGGGTATCGGCTCGAGACATCGGGAATTACTACATGGAGGCGACTGCCATCCGGCAACGAAGCGTCCACGAACGGCGAGCTGACATCGAGCCGCCGACCGGTGGACAGCAGCATCCGGTCGACCAGGTCGCGCAGCTCGACCTCGGGGATGACCGTCGAGGTGAGCTCGGGCACGCCGTTTCGGGCGATGAAGACGCGGCTGGGCGCGTTCACCCAGATCTCTTCGATCTCCGGGTCGTCGAGGAACGGCTGAAGCGCGCCGAACCCGGTAATCTGGGCCAGCACATCCGCCGCGGTCTTTGCCTCGTCTAAGACCAGCGGGAGATCGCTCACGAGCGCGCGCTCGGCATAGGCGCGCACCTCGGACTGCACGAGCTGCTGCGCTTCTCGGCCCGCGGAAAGCTCGATGCGCTCGCGCTGGACGCGATCACGCACCCGCGCGGTAATGGACGACACTGCTTGGCTCACGTGCCGGATGATGCCCGATGGACTCAAACCAACAAAAAGTTATCCACAGTCGGGCCTGCCGACGCTCGCGCATCCCCGCTCAGGGCCTTCTCTGTCGAATGCTGGTGGAATGCCGATGTCTGAGGCAACGGAACCGAGGCAACCCAACCGAAAGGCCACCAATGACTTCCACGTCACGCAGCGAACTGCAGCTCGAAAACAACACCTTCCGCGTCACGAAGTGGATCATCGATCCGGGCGGTGTCATCCCGATGCACCGCCACGACTATCCCTATGTCGTCGTTCCGCTGATGACCGGCTCCATGACCGTGACGATGGCGGACGGCACGGTGCTCAGCACCGAGCTCGAGGCCGGAGCGAGCTACACCCGCCCGGCCGGTGGCGAGCACGAGGTCGCCAATCACAGCGAGGATGTGACCGTCGAGTTCGTCGAAATTGAATGGATCGGCTGACTCGCACGAGCGGCGCCGTCCACATCCGGGCCCGCGAGCCAGTAGACTGATCGCTGCGCGGGCGTGGTGGAATTGGTAGACACGCAGGATTTAGGTTCCTGTGCTTTTAGCGTGGGGGTTCAAGTCCCCCCGCCCGCACCAATCACGATCTCTCGTGTTGTGACCGCACGCAGGTAACGCTCATGCAAATGTTCATGCAATAGCGTCACGTCTTCAGCAAGACCGGAGCGGGCTTTTCGCTCGTCGCCGCCCGATCTCGCCGCCGGAAGACCTGGGTCAGCACCGTGAGGTGCGGGAACTCGATCAGCATCCCGAGCACGATCGCCGCAGCGACAAGCGGCTGTTCGGGGAATGCGGCCGTAGTGAGCGCGAGCATCAGCGGTGCGTTCCGTGCCGACGTCGTCATGGTGAGGAGCGCATGGGCACCGTGTTCAAGCCGGAATAGCCGCGCCACCGCTTCGCCGAGTGCGTAGGTCGCGACGAAGAACACGAATACCGCGAGCAGCACCCAACCGAAGTCGCCAGGATGCGACCAGATCGCTCGTGAGTTCGCGGCAAACAGGTACACGATCAACGCTGCGATCAGGTACGGCACGGCCGCATCCACCGCATCCAGCACCCGGGACCGGAGTTCCTGCGGCAGGCTCCGCAGCAGGAGCCGAAGCACGACCGCGACCGTTCGCGGGGCCGAGCGCAGGGCCCGCCAACCGTCGAAGCGCAGCGTGAAGAATATCGCGCCAACCAGGACGAGGATCAGCGGATCCACGAGGTCGCCGAGCGCTTCCCCCGCCGCCGGCGACGCCCAGCCGGTGAGCGTCCCGACAGCAATGGCCACGAGGAATAGCCCGGTGACGAGTGCCGGGCGTGGCGCCGACAACACGCCAACGACTCGCCTCAGCACGCGCATTCCGCGCCGCAGCAGGAGAGGTCGTCCGTGAGCATCCCGGCCTCACGCCAGGCCTCGAGCGCGCTCGTGTCCTTCCCGGATCGCTCACCGATAACTCGCGCGATGTGCGCGAATCGCTGGCGGAACTTGTAGATAAAGCAGAATTTCAGGCCGCCGTGGCGAATCGAGGGCCCAGAGAGGAAGAGCCCGGGCGTGATCGTCGATTGGTCATCCTCGTCGAGTTCCGGCCAACCATCAGGTCGTGCAGTGAAGAGCTGTTGCACCGGACCGAGCCCCGAACCAAAACCGGTCGCGGCGATGGGCTTCGAATCGCTGCGGATGTTCTCGCCGTCACTCAACTTCGTGGCGAAGCCATCGCCGACGGCATGCACGCTCACGGCCCGCGCGCTCACGAGGGAAAGCCGCCCCGTCGCGAGCGCCCGCTGGAGCCGGACGCGCGACCGTGGCGCGAGCCGGAACGAAGGATCCGAGCCGCTCCCCGCATCCCAGGGTGTGTTCTCGTCGACGACGGTGACGTGCGCGCCGTTCTCGACGTGAAGACACGCGATATCGATACCGGACTCATAGCCGCCGATCACGACGACGTCGCCCGAGCGAATTGCCCATGCCGCAGCACCGCTGGTGTGATCGGTCAGCGTGCTGCCCGAGATTCGTGGGACGAGCGGCTGCCCGAACTCGCCGCCAGCCCACACGAGTGAGCGTGCGCGGACCGACCCACGATTGCTAAACACTTCGAAGCCGTCGCTGCGCACGGCAACACCGGCTACCTCGACTTCCTCCATGATGGGAAGCTGGAAGTGTCCGGCGACGCTACGGAGATACTTCGCATACTGAGCGCCGTTCAGGTAGTCGACGCCGATGCTGAACGCCGGGGAGGTCTCGGGATGCACCGAGTTGAGGTCGGTCGCGCCGAAGCCATTCCCGGTGAACGATGGCGTGAGAAAGGTCTGCTGCTCCGGCCAATCGAGGAACGTCTGGCCGATCTGCCCGCGATCCAACACACCAAAGTGGAGGTCGTCGACCGCGGCGAGTGCGAGTGCCGTGCCGATTCCGGCGGGGCCGGCTCCGATGACGAGCGCATCGAGAGCCTGAGGTGAGGATGCCATGGAAGCACTTTCTAAGCGATACACGTTATTTGAGAATAATTCTCAATCGGCTATCGTAGTCGCAGGCGCCACTGCATCACCTCGCGACCGGCGCCACCGTGCGGGGATGCACGCGAGCGTCAGCGCGTGCATCCCCTATTCAGGACCGGTTCCGGGTCAGCCACCCGCGTAGAGCGCGGTCACCTCGGCAACGAGATCACTGACCCCGACAGGTCGTGAGTCACGCCACCACGCGAGTCGCACCTGCAGGGGCGGGCAGTCCCTGAGCGGCCGGTAGAAGATCCCCGGTCGCGGATGGTGGTAGGCCGTCGCGCTGGCGGTGATCCCGATCCCCTGACCGGCCGCGATCGCGTCAAGCCAGCTGTCGACGTCCGTGGAATCGACGAATGTTCTTCCCATTGACGTTGTGGACGCGGTCGATGGGTGATTTTCCTCGGATACCGGTATGGGGTCGGTGATGATTGTAATGATGGAGCCAGGCCGGATAGCTCTCGGCACGCTGCTGGTCTGAGGCGTAATGAGTGGCATAGGCCCATTCATCGGCGAGGGTGCGGTGGAACCGTTCGATCTTGCCGTTGGTCTGTGGCCGATACGGGCAGGTGTACAGGTGTTTCACGTCCTCACCAAGCGCAGTATTGAACGCGTTCGACCGGTAGCAGGAGCCGTTGTCGGTCATCACCCGCTGCACGGTAATCCCTTCGCTGGCGTAGAACGCGTTCGCCCGCTCCCAGAATCCGGCCGCGGTGTCTTTGCGTTCGTCGTCAAGGATTTCCGAGTACACCAGCCGCGAATTGTCATCGATCGCGGAATGCAGATACGTATAGCCGACACCGGAACGGTGTTTGCGCCCGGCGGGTCGCCCGAGGGTACGCCAGCCGCCACCGTCCGGGATACGGCCGAGTTTCTTCACATCCACATGCACCAACTCGCCCGGCGTCTCACGTTCGTATCGCACCGGTTCTGCCCGCCGGACCCGGACCCCGGTGTTCTTATCGACCTGCCCCAGCAGCGGCACGCGGTACCGGCGCAAGACTTTGGACACCGTGGACTGCGCCAAGTGCAGGTGATAGGCGATGCGGTGGGGTCCCCACCGGTGGGTGACGCGCAGCCCGATGATGCGTCGCTCAGTGCGTTGCGGGGTCCGTGTCGGGGAGGTTACTGGCCGGGAAGAGCGGTCCTGCATTCCCGCGCGGCCACCGGCACGGTAGCGGGCGACCCACTTGGAGACCGTGCTGCGGGCTACTTGGAAGCGTTCGGCGACCCGCGCTTGGGTCCAGCCTTCCTCGATCACCAGTCGAGCGATTTTGATGCGGC
The DNA here is from genome assembly GCF_003010915.2 of Gulosibacter molinativorax. NCBI lineage: Bacteria > Bacillati > Actinomycetota > Actinomycetes > Micrococcales > Microbacteriaceae > Gulosibacter > Gulosibacter molinativorax. Next base: position 1,279,882 of record NZ_CP028426.1, read on the forward strand.
CTTCTACTGTGAGCGCGGCGCGGGCATGAGTAACGTATGACATGAGGACCTTCGTGTATTCGAGTGAGTGTGGTTACCCACATCGATACCGAAGGTCCTCACCTAATTCCCTTTGCCACGCTGCACACAACCTCCGTGGGAAGAACAACTAGGTCGGAGGCCGCGAAGTTCTTATGGTGGCGTTATGAGGAAGCGTCAGACCACGGTGACGGAAGCCGCAACACGGCACAGCGCCGGACCCCGCCGACAGGCCGAGGGGCTCGCGCTCATGATGGCGAGCCCGGCCGCAAGCCAGACCGGCGCGGCCTTCGGCGCAATGGCTTTCCCCGTCCTCGGTCCGGTCGGCGTGGTGGCGATCCGCCAGCTCCTGACCACTGCCGTGCTGTCCTCGCTCGTTCCCTACACGGCGGACCTGCAGGCCCTGCGCCGCGTCACGCCATCTGTCTTCGCCACGTTCACGAGCAGCCACCCCGTGTGGGCGGCGATCGCGGGCTGGGTCATCCTCCACCAGGCCCTCGAGGTCAGGGAATGGCTCGGCATCGGGCTCATCGTCGCGAGCAACACGGTCATTTCGCTGCATACGCTGCGGCGAGTGCCGCAACACGTCGGCTGACTCCACAGGGATGCGCAAGGTTTCCGGCAGAATTTGTCCATGGACGACGATTCCCTGCCCGATGCCCCTCCGGGGGTCCCGAAAGACCGCCACCTCTTGCGCGAGTGGATGGAGATGGGCATCTACATCGCGATCAGCCTGCTAGCATCGATCGGCACGATCGTCGAAACGGGAAACCCGGGCCAGAGCCCGCTGCCCGCGCTCTGGGGCATCATCATCGGCCTGCTGATTGCGCACACCTTCGCGTTCAGCCTCGCGTCAATCGCGACGGACACGAGGGACAACCGCCGCGAAGACCTGCTGCACTCGGCCTCCGGGGTCGCGGGCGGTCTCAGCGTCGGGGTCGCCATCACGATCGTGTCCCTCATCCTGCCTACACACTGGGAAACCGCGGCGATCTCGATCGTGTTGATTGTCTACCTCTCGCTGGCCGCAGTCGTCGTCGCTCGCAGCCGCAAGGCCAGCTGGTGGCGGACGGTGATCATCACGGCAATCGTGCTCGCCCTCGCGCTCGTCATTATCTTCGTCAAGCAGCAACTGTCGCACTAGCCGGGCGCGCGGGATGCGCCCCCAGGATGCGCTCCAACGTGCCACCAGGATGCGCGCTACAGCCCCAGCGACGACTTGAGCACCGGGATCAGCGCGTCGAAGGCCCGCCGGCGGTGACTCACCGCATCCTTCTGCTCGGGAAGCATCTCGGCAGCCGAGCGCGTCGATCCATCGGGGCTGAAGACAGGGTCGTAGCCGAACCCGCCATCGCCACGCGCGCTGCGGAGGATGGAGCCGTGCCACTTCCCGAGCACCGAGTCGGCGAAGCGCCCGGGCACGACGATAGCGGCCGAGGCCACAAACTGCGCGGTGCGCGCGAAGTCGGGTACGTCGTTGAGCTGCCAGAGCAGCAGCTGCCAGTTGTCTTCGTCGCTGCGATCGGGCCCCGACCAGCGGGCCGAAAAGATGCCCGGCATGCCGCCGAGAATGTCGACCGCGATGCCCGAGTCGTCGGCGATCGCGGGCAGACCCGTGTGGGCGGCCGCGGCGCGGGCCTTAATCAGCGCGTTCTCTTGAAAACTCAGGCCCGACTCGACCGGGGACGGCCCGTCATATCCCACGAGCTCGAGCGTCGGCAGCGCCGGAGTCAGGATGCGCCGAAGCTCGTCGATCTTGTGCTCGTTCTTCGTCGCGAGCACTACGCGCGTGGCGGGCGCCACGCCATCGGCGGAATTCATTGCGACAAGACCCCCGACTGGATGCGCGCAAGGTCCGCGTTGCCCTTGATGGCGAGCGCGAGCAGCTCGTTCAGCTCGGTGCCGTCGAACGGCTCCTGCTCCGCCGTGCCCTGCACCTCGACGAACTTGCCCGAGCCGGTCATCACGACGTTCATGTCGGTGTCGGCCCGCACATCCTCCTCATAGGGCAGGTCGAGCATCGGCACGCCGTCGATGATGCCAACCGAGACTGCCGACACCGAGTGCTTGAGCACCTCTGCCTTGCGGGTGATGTGCTTCCTGGCGCGCGCCCACTCGATCGAATCGGCCAGCGCCACGAAGGCCCCCGTGATGGCTGCGGTGCGCGTCCCGCCGTCCGCCTGCAGCACGTCGCAGTCGAGCACGATCGTGTTCTCACCGAGTGCTTTCATGTCGATCGCGGCGCGTAGCGAGCGACCGATCAGTCGCGAGATTTCGTGCGTCCGCCCGCCGATCTTGCCCTTGACCGCCTCGCGCTGGGAGCGCTCGTTGGTCGCACGCGGGAGCATCGCATACTCCGCGGTCACCCAGCCGGTGCCCTTGCCCGTGAGCCAGCGCGGCACGCCGGGCGTGAAGGATGCGGTGCACAGCACCTTCGTGTCGCCGAACGAGATCAGCGCCGAACCCTCGGCCTGCGCGCTCCAGCCTCGCTCGATCGTCACGGGGCGAAGTTCGTCGAGTGCACGGCCGTCGGCACGGTTAGTCATGAAGGCTCCTTCTAGGAATTGAGGGGGATATTGGCAGAACGGTGCAAGTACGACCGGTGCGGTCAGCTGCGGATCGTGGGGATGCGGCCCGTCTTGAGTCGTTCGACGTGACGGATATCGGAGCCCAGGAACCGGTTCGCGAGGGTCACGAACGCCTCGGTGTTTTCGCCCGTGGCTCGATAACTATAGGTGGGCGGAGTGTCGCCGGGGTTGAGCAATCCCTCAGTCGCGAGTGTGCGGTAGACGTCCTGCGCCGTCTCGACATCGCTCGAAACGAGGGTCACATCCGGCCCCATGACGTAGCCGATGACACCCTTGAGGAAGGGATAGTGCGTGCAACCGAGCACAACCGTGTCGACTTCGGCCTGCTTGAGCGGCTCGAGATACTCCCCGGCGAGCGCGACGAGCTCGGGACTCGTTGTGTCGCCGCGTTCGACAAACTCCACGAATCGCGGGCAGGCCTGCGCCGTGAGCTCGAGATTCACGGCCGCGGCAAACGCATCCTGATAGGCCTGCGAACCGATCGTCGCCTCGGTCGCGATCACGCCGACGCGGCCGGTGTGTGTCGAATGCATGGCGGCACGAACCGCGGGCACGATGACCTCCACAACCGGAACGTCATACCGTTCGCGCGCATCTCGCAGCATCGCGGCCGACGCGGTGTTGCACGCGATCACGAGCATCTTGACGCCCTCGGCGACGAGCTCATCGAGGATCTCGAGCGAATACTCTCGTACCTGCGCGATGGTCTTCGAGCCGTAGGGCGAGTGCGCCGTGTCGCCCACATAGGAAATGGATTCGCGTGGCAGCTGGGCCCGGATCTCGCGGGCCACCGTCAGGCCGCCAACGCCCGAGTCAAATATTCCGATTGGTGCACTACTCACGCAAAGGATCCTACGCGGCGCGCGTGGTTATGCTTAGCCCCATGACGCAGGATTCAGTGAACCGCACCCTCGGCATCCGCCCAGCCACTGCCCCCTCGACGGCGCTGTTGACGGACCACTACGAACTCACGATGGTCGACGCCGCACTGAAAGACGGCACCGCGCAGCGCGAATGCGTCTTCGAACTCTTCGCCCGAAAACTGCCGAACGACCGCCGCTACGGCGTCAGCGTCGGCATCGGTCGCGCCCTCGAGCTCCTCGAGCACTTCCGGTTCTCGGATGCGGAGCTCCAGTTCCTGAGCGACACGAAGGTCGTCAGCCCCGAGACGGTCGACTGGCTTGCGAACTACCGCTTCTCGGGTTCGATCCGCGGCTACCGCGAGGGCGAGGTCTACTTCCCGCAGTCGCCGCTGCTTGAGGTCCGTTCCTCGTTTGCCGAGGGGGTTGTGCTCGAGACGCTGCTGCTGAGCGTCTACAACTACGACTCGGCCGTCGCATCCGCCGCCGCCCGCATGGTCTCCGCCGCGGATGGCCGCCCGCTCGCTGAAATGGGATCGCGCCGCACGGGCGAGCGCAGCGCGGTCGCCGCGGCGCGCGCCGCGTACATCGCGGGCTTTGCCGCCACCTCCAACCTCGAGGCCGGTCGCGCGTGGGGTGTGCCGACGATGGGCACCGCGGCGCACTCGTGGACGCTGCTGCACGAGTCGGAAGAAGAAGCATTCCGCTCGCAGGTCGAGTCGCTCGGCGTCGACACGACGCTGCTCGTCGACACCTACGACGTCGAGCAGGGCGTGCGCAACGCCGTCGCCGCCGCCGGCACCGACCTCGGCGGCGTGCGCATCGACTCTGGCGACCTTCCGGTGCAGGTGCGCGAGGTGCGCGACCAGCTCGACGACCTCGGCGCTGTGAACACGAAGATCACCGTCACGAACGACCTCGACGAGTTTGCGATCGCCGCCCTCGCAGCCTCCCCCGTCGATTCCTTCGGCGTCGGCACGAGCGTCGTGACGGGCTCCGGTTCGGTCGCCTCAGGCATGGTCTACAAGCTCGTCGCCCGCAAGGATGCTAGGGACAACTGGGTGCCCGTCGCCAAGGCATCCCCCGGCAAGCACTCGGTCGGCGGCCTCAAATTCCCGGTGCGTCGCCGCGATGAAGGCGTCGCCTCGGGCGAGCTGATCTCAGTCGGAGGCCTGCCGGTTGGCGACGATGACGACCGTCCGCTCTACGTCGATTTCGTCGTGGACGGCGAGATCGACCGCCAGTGGATCGGCCCCGCGGGCGTCACCCGGGCGCGGGAGCACCACGCGATGGCCATCGCGGAGCTCCCCCGCACCGCGCGACGACTCGGCCGCGGCGAGCCCGCCCTCGCGACCTACTACATCGACGAGCACGGGAATACCTCGCTCGCGTAGGTTGGGCTGCGCCAATTACCGCTGCGCTGCCCGTATCCGTAGCTGCGCGAATTCGGCGTCGATCGACTCAGTGAAGGCGTCCGCTTCCCGGTCGAGCTCCGCGGCGAGGGCGGCGGCGGCGAAGCTCAACGAGCGCTGCCGCGCAATTCGGTGCCGATCATCCGGCGTCAGCCGACCGCTCAGCTTGGTAATTCGCGCCAGGGCGTCCGCTTCGGTCAGCACACCATCGAGGTAACCGCGTTCGCGCGCCACATCGGCACTCCAAATTTCCCCGCTGATAAACCACGAGTTTGCCGCAGCGTCGCCGATCGCGCGACGGACCATCGCCAACGCCCCTAGATCAGTCGTGAGGCCAAGCGAACCGAAGCCCGGCACGAATTTGGCCTCCGGGACCGCGAATCGCAGGTCACAGGCGCCCGCGATTCCCAGGCCAGCGCCCGCCACCGGTCCGCTAATGAGCGCAACCGTGAGCTGCGGTTGCGCGAGAATCCGCTCGACCAGCGAGGAGTTTTGACGCGTTCGCTGCGCGACGATTTCCGCCCCATCGGGTCCTCGACGCAGCTCAGCAAGCTCAAGCAGCGAGGTCATCGAACCGCCTGACGTGAAGGCCCTACTAGCGCCTCGAATCACGACCGTGGTCACGTCTTCGGCGGCCGCTGCCGAGTCGAGGTGCTCGTGAATTTCCACCAGCGCCTCGTCGTGAAGGGCGTTTCGAGTGGCCGGTTCGTTCAGGGTGATCGTCGCGATGGAATCTGCGATCTCGATATCTACCTGCATTAGTTGTCTCCAAAAGTAGGGCTATCGGGATCGTGGTCGATCAGCCGATGCAAAAGTCGAGTTAGCTCAATGACCTCGCCGCGGGTGAAGGCCGAAAGCCAGCGCTCCTGACGCGCCGCCGATGCTTTCATCGCCCGATTCGTCAACGCACGCCCCGACGGCGTCACGGTCACGATCGATTCGCGACGATTGGTCTCGTTCCGCCGCCGGTCGATGTGTCCGTCAGCCTCGAGCCGAGTCAGGATGCTCGTCACTGACCCGGGCGCGAGCCCAGTCAGATCACTCAGATCGCCCGGCCGAAGCGGGCCCATCGCGCACAGCGAAAAGAGGATGCGGTACGCCGAAAGGCTGAGCCCAACCGGACGATACGCGTTGAGGTCGAGATCTCGCTCGAACCGAGTCGTTGCCCGTGACAGCGAGAGCGTTAGCGCGAGCAGCGATGCCGCATCCGTTTGCCCACCCTGCGCCATCGTCGATTGGGCAGCGCGTTCAAACTCGCGGTGCGTCGGCGGACGATCGAGACGCGGTACCGCGCCCGACTCGGATTCGGCGAGGTTCTGGGCGTTAGTTCCCCGCAAGTTTCGAGTTACCCGTCGACGCGACCTTCTTCGACACGACTCCGTGCATCGACAGGTATGCGACCACTGTGCCGTCATCGTCGCGAACAGAGACATCGCAAATCACGTTGCGACCATAGCGATGGAGAATCTTGGCGGTAGCGCTGAGGACGCTCCCCTTCGCCGGTGCCGTGTAGGTCGTGTTCGACTGGTGTGTGACCATCGGCGTGCCCGCGGCCGTCCCGCTGAACGCGAACGCAGTGTCCGCGAGTAGGTACGGGAATCCGCCGTGCACGATCCCGAACCCGTTGCGCATCTCGTCGCGCACCGGGAGACGCAGCGTAACGCCGGTCTCTTCCACCTCAAGAAACTCGATCCCGAGCCACTGCACTGCGGCGTCGTGATCAATCTGGTGCTGCACGCGCTCCCGAGGAGTCTGCGTCGCGCTTTCGTTCTGTTCGCCGCTTTCGTCCTGTTGAACCGAGTCAGTCATGGCTATTTCCCTTTCCAAACTGGAGCCCGCTTCTCCGAGAATGCGCGGGGGCCCTCGACGGCGTCTTCGCTCGCGAGAACCTCTGCAAAAAGTCTATGGCTCAGGGCAACCTGATCGGCCTCTGTGACGCTCTTGCCGTCCTCGAGGTGACGCGCAATGCGCTTCGACGCGACGACCGGCAGGGGCGCATTTCCGGCAATCAGCTTCGCGACTCGCTCGCCCTCGGCCAGCGCTTCACCGTGTTCGACGATGCGACTCGCGAAACCAAGCTCGTACATCCGCTCGGCCGAGATCGCCTCGCCGGTCAGCAGCATGTCGAGTGCGACGGCGCGCGGCAGCATCGCGGGCAGGCGGTATACCCCGCCGGCGCCGGCGAAAATACCGACCTTCACTTCCGGCAGCGCAAACTCGCGGCCGCGTTCGACGATCACGACGTCGGATTGGAGCAGCATTTCTACGCCGCCGCCGTAGGCCGAGCCGTTGGCCGCGGCGACGATTGGTTTCGAGGTGGTCTTGTCGGTACTACCGCCAAACCCATACTCGGCATACGGCGCGTCTTGTGGAACAACGTTTCCGCCAGCAGCCATCGATTTGAGGTCGGCGCCTGCGCTAAAGACTCGGTCTCCAGCACCGCTGAGCAGCACGCAGCGCACCACTGGATCTTCTTCCGCGCGGATGAGCGCTGCGGCGATGCCGCGGGCGACTTCCACGTTGACGGCATTCAGCGCGTCGGGCCGGTTGATCGTGACGTGGAGGATGTGGTCCTTCAGCTCGGTCAGGACTGCATCGGTCAGTACAGCATCGCTCATGAAGTTGCCTCGTTTCGGTAGCCGTAGAAGCCCTTGCCGGTCTTGCGGCCGAGGTCGCCCGCGGCCACCATTCGCTTCAAGAGCTGCGGCGGGGCAAATCGTGGATCGTTCGACTGCTCGAAGATGCTGTTGCCCGCCCGCAGCGTCACGTCGACACCAGTCAGGTCCATCGTCGCGAAGGGGCCCATCTTGTGTCCGAACGCCAGCTGGCATGCCCGGTCGATTTCCTCGGGCGTCGAGAGCCCCGCTTCGACGAGGCGGGTCGCCTCTTGGACGAGGACAGTCATCAGTCGCGAGGTCACGAAGCCTGCATCGTCCCGATTCACGAGGATGGTCTCTTTGCCGAGCTGCTGCGCGAGCCCGAGGGCGCGAGCGACCGTACTGTCAGAAGTCCGGTATCCGCGTACAACTTCGCACAGCCCCATCGCGGGAACTGGCGAGAAGAAATGCATCCCGATGATGCGCTTGGCACCGCTCGAGGTCGCCGCGATCTCGGTGATCGGCAGAGCGGAGGTGTTGGTCGCGAGCACCGCGTCCGGCCGGGCGGCCTCCGCAAGTTCCGCGAAGACTCGCTGCTTCACGTCGATTAGCTCGATGACGGCCTCGATGACTGCGTCTCCCGCTGCCGCGTGACCGAGCTCGGTCACCGGCGTGATGCGTGCAATCGCGTCGTCCGCTTCCTGGCGCGCCATCCGTTCGCGCGCGACCCGCTTGTCGAGCTGCCGGGAGATGCCTTCGATCCCCCGTTCCGCGGCGCCATCCTGCGTGTCGAAGATTTTTACCGAAATGCCAGCAATCGCAGCGACCTGCGCGATTCCCGAGCCCATCAGGCCCGCACCGACAATTCCAAGTTCGCCTACGGGCGTTATCCCCGCTGGTGTTGAGCCTTCTAGCTCCGTTGCCATTTTCACGCTCCTGGTGTTGGTCCCTCGTTGGATAGTTCGACTCTAGACATTTTACGAAAGATTCGTCAATACATTGACATTTTGATTTCAGCGCGACTAACTTGGGCTTGACCGTGCAGCGAGGCATGGAACGGTCCGTCCGTTACCGACCTCATCCTGAAAGGACCACCGTGTCGGATTTTCAAGACAATGACGTCGTCATCGTGAGCAGCGCGCGCACACCCATCGGTCGTGCGCGAAAAGGCAGCCTCATCGATGTACGACCCGAAGACCTCCTGGTCACCGCCGCGCGCGGCGCGATCGAACGTGCCGGGAACGTCACCACCGCCGACTTCGACGATTTCCACGTCGGCTGCGCCGAGCCGGATGGCGAATCGGGCGACAACATCGCCCGCCGTGTCGCCATCCTGTTAGGGGATGACACGCTCCCTGGCACGACGATCACCCGCTTTTGTGCCTCCAGCATTCAAGCGACGCGGATGGCATTCCACGCCATCCGCGCGGGCGAGGGCAACGCGTACCTCATCGGCGGGGTTGAGCAGGTCTCGCGAAGCACACCCAACCAGGCGACCAAGCACCCCACATTCGCGGATGCGCCAGCGCGAGTTGAGACGCAGCTCGGTGGCGATACCTGGGTTGATCCCCGCGAATCAGGCCTGCTGCCGGACTACTACATCGCAATGGGCCACACCGCCGAGTTCGTGGCCCGAAAGACCGGCACCTCGCGCGCTGACCAGGATGCCTGGGCGCTGCAGTCGCAGACCCGCGCCGGCGCCGCAATCACAAGCGGGTACTTCGCGGAGGAGATCGTGTCGGTCACCCTCGCGGACGGCACGGTCGTCGAGACTGACGACTCGCCCCGCCCCGGCACCACGGCCGAGGCCCTCGCGGGGCTGGCACCGGTGTTTATCCCGAACGGCACTGTGACCGCGGGGAACGCCTGCCCGCTCAACGATGGCGCGTCCGCGCTCGTGGTGACCTCAGGCGCGTTCGCGCGTGAACGCGGGCTCACTCCTCTCGCAAAGATTCGCTCAACGGCCGTGAGCGCCCTCTCCCCCGAAATTATGGGGCTCGGGCCAGTCGCATCCTCGAAGATCGCGCTCGAGCGGGCGGGCATCTCCGCCTCCGACCTCGGTGCCGTCGAACTCAACGAAGCTTTCGCCGCCCAGGTGGTCCCCTCGATTCGCGAACTCGGACTCGACCCGGCGATCGTCAACCCTCACGGCGGAGCGATCGCGCTCGGCCACCCCTTCGGTGCCACCGGAGCGCGGATGCTCGGCACCCTCGCTCACGAGCTCACGTTACTCGATCGCGAGCTCGGTCTCGCGACGCTGTGCGTCGGTGGCGGCCAGGGCATGGCAGTCGTGCTTGAACGAGTCGGGAACTAAGACCGTGATCAATCAGAATTTGGAGAATACCGAGATGCTTGCAGGCCTAGACACCGACTACTACAACTACTGGGACGACTTCAGCGTCGAGGAGCAGGAGCGCCTCACCGAGCTGCGCTCCCTACTCGAGCGCGAAGCCAAGCCTCGCGTGAACGACCTGTGGGCGAAGGAAGAGTTCCCCTTCGACCTGGTCACGCCGCTCGCCGAGCTAGGGATCTTCGGGATGCTCTTCGACGAGAGCAAGCGCTTCGAGTCGTCCGCCCGCTTCCGCGGCTGGGTGACCCTCGAGCTGGCCCGGGTGGATGCATCCCTCGCGACCTTCTTCGGCGTACACGTCGGCCTCGGGATGAACTCGATCGGCATCCTCGGCTCGCCCGAGCAGCGGGCCGAGTGGTTGCCGAAAATGGCCCGCGGCGAAGTCATCGGCGCGTGCGGTATTACCGAACCACTTTCGGGCTCCGACACCGCGAAGGGCATCCAGGCGACCGCCCGCCGCGATGGCGACGACTGGATCCTGAACGGTCAGAAGCGCTGGATTGGTAACGCCACGTGGTCGGACATCACGATCATTTACGCGCGCGACGTCGAAGACGGCCAGGTCAAGGGCTTCATCGTGCCCACCGACACCGAAGGCTACAAGGCCGAGAAGATCGTCAACAAGCAGTCGCTGCGCATCGTGCAGAACGCTGACATCACCCTTACCGACGTCGTCGTCCCCGAGTCGCTCCGGCTCGCCAACTGCAATAGCTTCCGCGATGTGTCCCGGGTGCTCCGCCACACGCGCAGCGAGAACGGCTGGATCGCCACCGGCCTGCAGATGGGCGCAGTCGAGCTCGCCCGCGAGTACGCGCTCGAACGGGAGCAGTTCGGTCGTCCTATCGCCAGCTTCCAGCTCGTGCAGGATCTGCTCGTGAAGAGCCTCTCGAACGTCACGTCGTCCCTCGCGCTACTCGAGCGCCTCGCGACGGTCACCGACCGAGGTGAGCACATCGACGAGATGGCCTCGCTCTCCAAGGCCTACACTTCGGTCCGCGCCCGCGAGACCGTGTCATGGTGCCGCGAACTCTTTGGCGGCAATGGCATCGACCTCAACTACAGCATTTCCCGGTTCTTCTGCGATGCAGAGGCTGTCCACACCTACGAGGGCACCCGAGAGATGAACACACTCATCGTCGGCCGTGACTTCACCGGCATCGCGGCGTTCGTCTAAGGATTATCCATTGACTCAACACACATCAGACCACCCGTTCACTTCAACCGGCCCCACGCTTCTGCTCGACGGCCGGGTCATCCCGACCGACCAGACGCTCCTCGACATGTTCCGGGGCCACGTCGCCAATCGAGGCGACGTCACGGCGCTGCACTTCCTTGGTCGCGACTTTTCGTGGCGAGAACTCGATGACTCGAGCAACGCGTTTGCCGCGTATCTACGCGAGGTCGGCGTCCAGCCAGGCGACCGCATCGCCGTCCAGCTACAGAACTCACCGCAGTTCCTGATTGCGACCTTGGCCGCTTGGAAGCTTCGGGCTGCGATCGCACTCGTCGGCCCAATGTATCGCGTCGCCGAGACGAACAATCTGCTCAAGATCTCGGGCGCCACCGTTTTCTTGACGCAGATCGACAACTGGGCCGCCGACGGCCACGTGGCGATCAGGGACACCCAGGTGCGTCAGGTGATCACGAGCGACTTCCGCGACTTGGCCACGGCCGTGCCCGAATACCTGCAGTCGCCCGCGCGACTCACGAACCCGACGGATGCACCTGACTTCCTGGAGCTTCTCGAGGCACATCGCGGTGCCACGCCGCCAGATTCCGACGGCGCGCAACCTGAGGATCTCGCGATCATCGCGTTCACGTCTGGAACAACCGGGCCTGCCAAGGGCACGATCACGCGTCACCGAAACCTGGTTCACGGTGTCGCGTCCTGGACGAGCTGCTACGGCATCGACCACCCCTCGCACGTCATGCTCTCGCTCGCCCCATTCGTTCACATCACGGGCGTCGTGGGCAATATCGGCGCCTGGATCTGGTCGGGCTGCAAGATGGTCTCGCAGCCCCGATTCGCTCCCCTCGAGGCCCTGCGACTCGTTGAGGAACAGCGAGTTACCTGGATCGTGGGTGCCGCGACCGTGTACACGGCGCTCCTGCACGGCAGCACCGAGCAGTCCTTCGACACGACATCGCTTGTCCTGCTGATTTCGGGTGGCGCACCAATCCCCGCGACCCTCGAGCAGCGCCTGCAGGATGCTTTCGGGGCCGAACTGCGGCCCGGCTATGGCATGACCGAAACGACGACCTCGGCAACGCTGACATTCGCCGGGCAACGCACGCGACTCCACGAGGAGTCGGGTGTGATTTCGGTCGGGCAACCCGCCACCGGCGTCTCGATCCGCATCCTGGGCGATGATGGCGAACTCCACGGCCCCGGCGAGACCGGCGAGGTCCTGGTGCACGGCCCGAACGTCATCGATGGGTACTGGGAGCAGCCCGAGGCAAGCGCAGAGTCGGTCGTGGACGGCTGGCTGCACACGGGAGACGTCGGGTTCCTCGACGAGGATGGCTGGCTGTACTTGGTCGACCGAACGAAGAACATGATCATCGCATCCGGATACAAAGTCTGGCCCCGCGAGGTCGAAGAGGCGCTCTACAAGTTCCCGAACATCCGTGAGGCTGCGGTAATCGGCGTTCCCGACGCCTACCGGGGCGAGACGGTGAAGGCATACGTCTCCCTCCGCGATGCGAGCGTTGAGCTCGATGTAAAGGCTGTGGAGGCACACTGCCGCGAGCTACTTGCGGCCTATAAGGCACCTCGCATTATCGAGGTCGTCGACGAACTGCCGAAGAACCCCAACGGCAAGATTCAACACCTCGAATTGCGCAAGCGTCACGCGGATGCGCAGGCCCAAGCAAAGTAGGTAGGACAAGGATGCGACTGTGGGTGAGTACCAAATCGGTCCTCACCCACAGCCGCATCACCACCGGAGGACGCCGTCTCAGTCCCCCGCGTTCGCCATCTCCTTGAGGCGCAGCGAGTCGATCTTCCCGTTCGGGTTTTTCGGCAACTCGGGAAGGAACCGCACTGCCCGCGGCACCTTGTACGCAGCGAGGGCTTCTTGGCAATACTCGCGGAGTTCTTCCTCCGACACTGGCGCTTTCAGGGACACGTAGGCGACCACAGTCTCGCCCCGATACTCATCCGCGGCACCCACGACCGCGGCCTCGCGGACGAGCGGATGCGCGTAGAGCACGTCTTCGACCTGACGCGGCCAGACCTTGTAGCCGGATGCAATGATCACCTGGCTCTGTCGGCCCGCGATATAGAGCCAACCGCGATCGTCGCGAAAGCCCATATCGTTCGTCTGCAGCCAGCCGTCCGGGAGATACGCGGCTCTCGTCGCTACTTCATCTTGCCAATAGCCAAGCGTGCGCCCAGGACCGGCGACTTGGATGAGGCCCTCCTGATGAGGCTTCAGAGTCGCCCCGTGTTCATCGACGATTCGGACCGAAACGCCCGGGAGCGGTTTGCCGACCGAAACGATGCCGGTTTCTTCATCTACCCTCGTCACCTCGCCCACAGGGGTGGTCGTCACTGCCGCGGTCGACTCCGTGAGACCGTAGCCGGGGCCAAGTTCGACGCCGAGCGAGGCAGCGACTTCGCGTGCCAGCTGTGGTGGAATCGGTGCACCCCCGCAGCCCGCGTAGCGCCACGACGAAAGGTCAACGTTCTCGGCACCAGCTTTCATCATCGCCAGGTAGGCGGTCGCTGCTCCCGTTGTCCAGGTCACGTGATGCTCTTCGATCGCTTTGAGAAATGTCGCAGGCTCGAAGCGGTCGGCGAGCACGAGCTGGCACCCGGTGGCCAACCAGGCCCCGATGTGAAGCGAGAGGCCAGTGATGTGCACAAGTGGCGCCATCGCGAGCAGCACTTCGGCTTCACTGTCCACGCCGCTGGCCTGCACGTATGCTCGACCGATCGAGATGAGGTTCCCGTGGGAAACCCGAACACCCCTGGGACGCCCCGTCGAACCCGAGGTATATGCGAGGATCGCCTCCTCGCTTGGGCCCGGCGCATCCTGTTCACCCGCAAGGCCCCCTATCCGAGGTGGACTACCCAGGTTCGCTGCGATTTCCTTGGCGAAGCGAATGCCCTCGACGGGGCCGTCTCCGTCCTCCGCCTCGGCGATCCTCGGCTCGACTGATTCGCTGAACTCGCTCGTGCGCGCCGTCAAGAGCACCCTGAGGTTCGTGCCCGACACCGCGGCTTCGCCGTGCGCATCCCATTGCCTCGGCGTCATGAGCCATGCACGGGCCCCGCTATCGATGGCAATTGCCTTGACCTCGGCAGACGTGTACATCGGGCTGACGGGCACGATCGAGGCCCCGATGCTCCACGCCGCAAGCGTGGCGATCACGAATTGTGGGCCGTTCTGCTGTTGCACGATCATCCGGTCGCCACGCCTCATTCCGGCGCGTTCGAGGACCGAAGCCGCCGCGGCTACATCCCGCCCGAGTTGTGCGTATGACCATTCCCGACCGAAACACGCCATCGCGGTCGCGTCGGGCCTGCGACGAACGGAATGCCGAAACGCCGCGAGCGGCGTGGAGCTCTCGGTAACCCCAGTCGTGACTGGACTCACTGTGGATTCGTCGTTCGCAACTTCCTGGGACACCTTGGATCTCCTTTGATCTGAACTGTCTCGTCGTGGCTACGGCGCCGCCCCCTACGCGACACCCTCCGCACGAGCTGTGCACCATCGCACAGCTTCAATCTACTAGTGTTCTAGCTAGATACCTATCTATTTTGGGTTGAGTGACATCGATGTCGCTGAAAGGAATGCAATGACGCAATACCGTCCGACAACATCCAACCTGCCGTCAGAGTTACCAGGGTTACGTCTCGAGGAATTCGCCGAGTGGGTAGCGGATGCGCATCCCGAACTCGGTCGCGTCACGGGCGCGCGACGGCTTGTCGGCGGGCACAGCAACCTCTCGTACATCGTGGAGACAGACAACGGCAGATACGTCCTCCGACGCCCTCCGCTCGGCCACGTCATGGAGACGGCCCACGACATGCGTCGCGAGTTTCGAGTCCAAGCGGCTCTTGGCGGCACACCGGTACCCGTCCCGCAGACGAGGTTTTATGCCGCCGCAGACACCAGAAACACCGGGGTGGACACCGAGTTCTACGTGATGGACTTCGTCGAGGGCACGCCCTTTGGTGACGCCTCGGTCAATGCTGACCTCTCCCCCGCCACGGCGCACGAGCTCAGCCTGGAAACTGGCCGCGTGCTCGCGCACCTGCACGAGGTTGGCCCCGCAGAGGTCGGGCTCGCAGACTTTGGCAAACCGGGAGGATTCCTCGTCCGACAGGCCAATCGCTGGAACAAACAGCTCGTTGCGTCAGAGAGCCGGGAAGTTCCCGACACGCGACGGCTCGGTGAGCTTCTCGCGGCGAGCGCACCCGAAGATAGCGGATCGGCGATCCTGCATGGCGACTACAAATTGAACAACACGCTCGTTGATCTGACCGGGGCAATGCCAAGGATTGCGGCGTTGCTCGACTGGGAAATGTCCACACTCGGCGACCCACTCACCGACTTGGCGGTGCTGGGCATCTATTGGCGAATGTCCGAGATTCACCCGACCACGGCTGAGGCCTTTGCCTCGCCGGTCGATTTTTCCGCGGGCTACGCATCCTTCGGCGAAGTCTCGGCGGCGTATTTCGCGGCACGAAGCATCCCCGAGCCGCCTCACATGCCCTGGTATCACGCGCTTGCCGCCTTCAAGATCGCGGTCATTACCGAGAGCCTGCACTATCGCTTCGTGACTGGCCAGACCGTCGGCGACGACTTCGCGCGGATGGGCGAGATGACCGAGCCGATCGCGGCCGAAGGGCTCCGCGCGTTCAGTGCCCTCGATAGTGATGCCCTCGATAGTGGTGCCTCCTCCCAACCATACCCCAACAGCAGTTTTGGAGCATAACCGTGGATTTTGCACTCGACGATAAAACGAAGGCCCTTGCCGAGGTCGCGAAACGCTTCCTGCACGAGGAGGTGATTCCTGCCGAACCCCAGCATGCCGCTGACCTTCGTGATGCGGAGAATCCGTGGCGACGAACCCCGACGGCGCGACGGTTGGCAGCGCGTGCACGCGAACTCGGACTGTGGAATCTTTTCCTGCCGGGTGAAGACGGTGCGGGGCTCACGCAGCTGCAGTACGCAACCATTGCGGAGATCTCCGGCTGGAGCCCGAATCTCATGCCGCAGGCGATGAATTGTGCCGCGCCGGATTCCGGCAACATGGAAATGTTGCGCGATTTCGCGAGCCCCGAGGCCAAAGATCGATGGCTCAAACCTCTTCTCGACGGGGAAATCCGTTCCGCGTTCTGCATGACGGAGCCAGCCGTCGCATCCTCGGACGCGCGAAACATCCAGGCGTCGATGATCCGCGACGGTGACGAGTATCTGATCAATGGACGCAAATGGTTCACGAGTGGCGCGATGAACCCCGAGTCCGAGATCTTCATCGTGATGGGTAAGTCGGACCCGACTGGCGAGCCGCACCGCCAGCAGAGCATGATTCTCGTGCCGCGCGACACACCGGGCGTCACCATCCTGCGGCCGCTCACGGTATTCGGATACCTCGACCACGACCACGGTGGACATGCCGAGGTCGATTTCGTTGACGTTCGCGTGCCAGTCACGAACATTCTGAAGGGCGAAGGCGAAGGCTTCGCCATCTCCCAAGCACGGCTTGGCCCCGGGCGAATCCACCACTGCATGCGGCTGCTCGGAATGGCGGAACGGGCACTCGACCTCGTCGGGCACCGGGCCTGGGAGCGGAGTGCCTTCGGCAAGCCGCTCGCAAAACAAGGAACGGTGCGGGAGTTCGTCGCGAACGCGCGGATCACGATTGAGAGTCTGCGCTTGCTGACGCTGAAGACCGCGTGGTTGATGGACACCGTCGGTAACCGCGCCGCCCACACCGAGATTCAGGCCATCAAAATCGCCGTCCCGCGCGAGGTGCAAGCCATCATCGACGACGCCATTCAGCTCTTCGGTGGCGCAGGCCTGAGCCAGGACACTCCGCTGGCCGAACTCTTCGCCGCCGCGCGCGGGCTTCGTCTTGCGGACGGGCCGGATGCCGCGCACATTGCGTCGCTTGGCCGCAATGAACTGCGACGCTTCGAGCCCTCCGAGGCTGTCTAGCCACCGGACGGATCCTCACGTTAACCGCAGGTGAGTGGCCTCGCGAGAATCGCGAGGCCACTCACTTGCGCGCTCTGATCAGCCGCGCCGCTAGGGAGTCACGAGCGACAGTCCCCCATCGATGGCGAGCGTCTGCCCGGTCACCCACCCCGCCGCATCCGACAGGAAGAAGCACACTGGGCCGGCGACATCTTCGGGAACTCCGATACGTTCGGCCGGGTAGGCCGCGGCGAGCTCGGCCTCACGGCCCTCGTACATGGCCTTCGAGAAGTCGGTCTTGATCGCTGCCGGTGCGACCGCGTTCACCCGGATGTTCGGTGCGAATTCGACTGCGAGCTGTCGGGTGAGCGCAAAGAGCGCCGATTTCGACACCCCGTACATCCCGATTCCGGTGCTTGGTCGAAGCCCCGAAATCGATCCGACGTTGACGATCGCCCCGCGCCGCTCCCGAAGACCGAGCTCGTACCCGAGCCGACTCATCTTGAGTGCGCCAAGTACGTTCGTGTCGAGGATCTTCCGCGCGACATCGAGATCGAGCTGAACTAGCGGGCCAAACACCGGGTTCATGCCGACGTTGTTCACGAGATAGTCGATCCCGCCGAACTCATCCGTAATCGCACGGCGTAGGGCATCGTCATGTTCTGGCTGGCCAAGCTTTCCCGCCACGCCTCGAGCCCGATCACCGAGCTGCTCGAGCGCCGCATCCAGCGAATCCTGCTTACGACCGGTAATGATCACCGTGGCGCCGCCAGCGATCAGCTCCTTCGCGATCGCGAATCCAATCCCCCTGCTTCCGCCAGTTACAACCGCGACCTTCTGGTCAAACCTCATAAACCCTCCCCTTCGAGTGTCACGTGCAGATCAGCGCCATGATTCCACACTGTCGAGTATGGAATCACGGCGCTGATCGCAGGTGAATAGTTATTACTTAGTCGTTCGTTACGGCCGGGTTCGAATACGGGCCGTCCTCACGCGAGGCAATACCGCCCGGGGCCTCCGAATCGAGCTTGATGATGAATTCCTCCACCGTGGGCGACTTGCCGAGCTCGGTGTAGTCCATGTCGGGCATGACGCCGTCCGAGGTCAGCGTGCCGAGGTCGTTCTTGGCTGCCACGACACCCTCGGGCGTCAGGTCACCCAGCTCGCAGGCGCGATCGAGAATCTGGTGCATCATGGCCGCGGTGCCGTAGCCCATCGGTACCTGGTTCGTCTCAGGCGTCGACCCGAATTCCGCCTCGTACGCCGTGATAATTGGCTCACCGGCAGGAAGGTCGAACGTGGTCGCCATCGAGCCGGCGGTGAAGTGATCCTGCAGGTACTGGCCGCCGGTGTTGTTCATGAGCGAGGCGGTGTACGAGGGCCACGAGCCAGCCATTGCAACGTCCTCACCCGCAGCCTCGAGCACAGTCGCGACCGAGCTAGTGTGCGCCGGAACCGAAGCGATAAAGAACGCAGTGGCGCCCTGCGAGACCGCGTTGTTCACGGCGGAAGTCATGTCCGAGTCGGTGGGCTTAACCAGAGAATCGACGAGCGTAATGTCGTGACGTTCGGCAAATGCCTGGACGCCGACGTGCGCGGATTCGCCGTAGTCACCCTCGAGGTAGACCATGCCGATCGTGTCGCCTTCAGCGATGGTGCCCTGCTCCAGCATGTACTCAAGCACCAGCTCCGCGTCGAGGTTGTACAGCATTGCCGGAGTCAGGATGACGTCGGACTGCGCAAGGTGCTCGGTTGCCGAGCTCGGCACGATGAGTCGGTGGTCGGCCTCTGCCTGGTCGAGCACGGCGGCGGTCTGCGAGCCACCGACGAGTGCCTGGTAGGCGAGCACGTTCGGAGTCATTTGGTTGTACATGGATACCGAATTCTGGACGTTGTACCCGTGGTCCTTCGTGTCGAAGGCCACCTGGTAGGTGCCGCAGACACCGCCCGCGGCGTTGGCTTCGTTCCAGTAAAGAATGCTGCCGTTGTTCATTTCCGTGGTCAGCGCCGCGAAGGGTCCCGTCAGGTCACCGAGGAGACCAAGGGTGATCGTGTCACCCGAGATTCCGGCCCCGGTGAGAACGTCACCGGCTTCTGCGCTGCCGCCGTCAGCCTTGGTGCTGCATGCCGACATAGTCGCTACGAGTGCGGCAGCCCCGAGGACTGCACCGGCCCGGCGAATTAGTTTCTTGTTCATTGTCACTCCATCGTGAAGGGAATTGTGTTTGGGATTAGTAGCAATACCGTTCAGTTAGCAGCGACTGACGCTGATCGTCGTCTGCTTAGCAGGCTGGGGCCAGTCGGCGTGCTCGGCACGTTTGACGTGCCACTTCACGTACTTCCGTTTCACCACCCGGGGAGCAGAACGGCGTCGACGCACGGGATTGAGCCGCGCAAGGAGCCGGCGAAGGAACCCGAGCCAGCCGGGACCGTCGCGGTCATGCTGGTCAGGGGAAAAAAGCGCCCGGATGGGCGAGGGTTTGACGAGTGATCCGCAACGCAGCAACAAAACTCACCCGGTCCGGATCATGCCCTTGATGGGCGGCAGCCTCGCCCATCAAGGACCGGATCGCGAAGTGGCAGCACAAGTGTCCCCAGATCTCCTGCAACACCAGATCCGGAGACTTGGAACGCAGCACCGTACGCGGCCCTCGTTGGTGGGTCTTGAGCTCGTCGAAGGCCAGCTCGATCTCCCACCGCTGGGAATAACCGGCGGCCAGCTGCGTGGCAGACACCTCATCCGGATCAAGCAGGGTTGTGAACAGACGGTATCGCTCGGGATGTTCGCGGCCGTCATCGATCGTGTAGTCGATCACGCGCACGCGCATCGGCTCGGCCCGCCGGGCTGCGGCCGAGTGCGTCTGGCGCAGGTCAGCCAGCCACGACCCGTCGGGTAGATCCGCGACGTGGACCGGCTTCGGTGCGCTCTTGTCGGTGCGGATCCGCCACAACAAGTCCGCGCCGGTCGCGGTAGCCTTCCGCCACAGGGCGTAGGAGAAGAACCCGCGGTCGGCGGTGAGCACCATCCCCCGTTGCAGCTTCGGCACAAGCCGCGCAGCGAGGGTCGCTTCGGATTCGCGGTAGGGGCCGATCTCAGCAGCGAAGATGGCGTGGGTGCCACACTCCGCCAACGCCACGACCCGGGCTTGGGGGAACGCGGACTGCTCGCCCTTGCTGGTCGCAGGTCGACCGAAGTGCGCGTGGTTCACCGCAGTGTCGGCAACATCGAGGCACATTCCATCGATCGCGACCAGCCGACGGCCCGCCAACCAGACACCCGGCGTGCTCGCGTCACCGATCGGGTTCGCGACTCGCTCGAACAGCGCAGCCAACGGTTCGAACCCCAACCGGGCCCGAGCTTGGAAGATCGCAGACTTGCTCGGTGGTGTGTAGGTTTCGGTCCAGCCAGAGGCCCAGGACAGGCCATCGGTCAATTGCGACCAGATGTCCTCGTACGACCCCTCCGAGTACAGCGCCATTCCGATGGAGAAATACGCCATCACCCGCGCCGGTAGCGAGCGATGACGTTGCTCGGTACGACCTGTCTCGGCGATCACGTCATCGACCACGCCGGGCGGGAACACCCGCGTCAGCACACCGACCGACACCAAATCCGACAACCGACGTTCGGACTCCGACTTCTTCCACCCAGCTCTTGGCATACCACCAAACTACACCGCTGTAACCCTAACTGAACGGTATTGGGATTAGTAGGGATCAATTTCGAATGCGCGGATTTCGCCGCTATTTGGCGACGGCTACCACGCTCTTGGTCGTGAGATCGGGGCTGTCGTCATCGTCCGGGCGGAATCGTCGTTTGAGCCATCTGCCCAGGTCGTGCCAGAGTCCGGCGAGCCCAGTGGGTTTGAAGATGAGCACGAGGATGATCGCGGCACCATAGATGTAGTTGGACAGGTGCGCGGTCGTGATCCCGAACTGCGTCACGAACTCAAGCGAGGAAGAGTTCGCCTGGAGCACTTGCGGGAGCGCCACGACGAATGCCGCACCGACGACGGCACCGCCAACTGAGCCGAGACCGCCGATGACGATCATCGCGAAGAACTCCAGCGACAGCGACATGTCGAACGACTGTGGTGCGATGCTCCCGATGGCGAGCGCGTACAGGACACCGCCCATACCGGCATAGATCGAGGACAGGAAGAACACCTTCCCCTTGTGATCCATGACCTCGACACCGACGACGGATGCGGTCAGCGGCGACCCGTTAATGAGTTTCAGCGCACGACCGGTTCGCGAGTTCAGCAGGTTCTTGGCGAACCAGATACCGATCGCCAGGACTACGAGACCGAGATACCACTGGAGTTCGGCCTTACCGAACGGCACACCGGCGACCACGATCGGATTCTCACTGGCGCCGAACACGATTCCGAATAGTTCAAAGGTTGGGGCCGCGCGACCATTGAAGCCACCGGATAACGCGCTCGCGGTGTTCAGCACGTGCACACCGATGAACACGAGTGCGAGGCTTGCCACAGCCAGGTAGATTCCGCTGAGTCGAGCAGATAGCGGCGAGAACGCGAGGCCGGCGATTCCGGCGATAATCACCGCTCCGATCATTGCGAGCAGCGGCGGCCAGCCCAGTCCGATTATTGGCCCAAGCGAGGTCTCGCCAGATTCACCGGCGAGCACGACATAGGACAGCGCGCCGAGTCCCATGAAGAACGGGTGCGCCATCGACAGCTGGCCCGCCGTGCCGGTAAGGATGTTGAGCCCGATCGCGCCAATCGCGAGTGAGCTGACGAGGAAGCCAAGCTGCAACCAATACGCGCTGATATAGAGCGGCAGGATGAGCAGGATGATCGCGCCGACGATGAGTGCGCCGGCCTTGAGATAGTCCGAACGAGTGCGCTTCTTTCGCAGAATGTCAGGCACGAGAAATCTCCTTACGCCCGAAGAGTCCTTGCGGACGGATGATGAGGACGATGATCAGCACGATGAACGGGATGACGTCGCCGATGCCTCGTCCGAGGAACTCGAGCTGGGCTTGGTAGCCAGTGGCGAACGCCTCCGTCACGCCGATGATCATTCCGCCGACAAGGGCACCTGCCACCGAGTCAAGGCCGCCGACGATTGCGGCCGGGAACGCACGCATCGCCACTGCGGCGAGCGTTGGCGCGAGCCCCGGCGTTGGAGCTCCGGTGAGGAAGATTCCCGCGATCGCGGCAAGAGCACCCGCGATCGCCCACGAGGTGATGGAAATCTTGCCGAGCTTCATGCCGAGCAGCTCGGCGGTCTCGCGGTCTTCCGCGGCCGCGCGCATCGAGACGCCCCACGCGGAGTACCGGAACGCGAGGAGGAACACGACGACGATGACAACCGCGGTGACGATTGCGATCAGGCGGTTGATCGGGATGGGCGAGCCGAGAATCTCAACGGATGCGGAGCCCCACGGCTGGCCGAGTGGCAAGATATCCACGCCGATTTGGCGTACGAGCTCGGTGTTGAGGATCACCTCAAGTCCGATCGTCATGATCGTCAGAGAGATCACCGAAGCGTCGCGGATCGGGCGGACGAGCACGCGCTCGACGATCACTGCGAGCAGCGCCGCGGCCAGAATGCCGGCCACGACGGCGCCGAAAAAGCCGAGCACCTCCGACGTTCGCGCCGTCACGTAGGCACCGGCGACGACGAATGAGCCATGCGCGAAGTTGAGCACTTCCGACGTCTTGTAGATGATCACGAAGCCGAGCGCGACAAGTGAGTACACCGCGCCTAGCGACAATCCTGCGATGAGAACGTCAATCACGGCGTCTCCTTTGTGGCCGGGGTGCCGAGGTACGCACCAATGACTGCGGGGTCTTCCTGGATGTCCTTCGGGACACCGTCGGCGATGCTTCGACCAAAGTCGAGAACCGTGATCTGGTCCGAGATCGACATCACCATCTCCATGTCGTGCTCCACGAGGAGGATCGTGACATCGAGGGATTCGAGCACGACCTTGAGAAGCGACGAAACATAACGCTTCTCGTTGGCGTTCATACCCGCGACTGGCTCGTCGAGAAGTAAGAGCTTCGGCTCCATCGCGAGTGCTCGGGCGATCTCGACTCGCTTCTGTCCGCCATAGGACAGCTCGCCGACCGGGCTCTCCAGAAACGGCTCGAGGTCCAAGAAATCCGCAATCTCGTGCACGCGCTCGAGGTGCACGCGTTCCTCGCGAACCGCCGATGGGAGGCGAAGGCCGTTGGCCACGAATCCGGACTTCATCAGCGCATGGCGTCCGAGCATCAAGTTCTCTTGGACCGTTTGGTCACCCGAGAGCGCGATGTTCTGGAACGCACGGCCGACGCCGAGTCGGGTAATCCGATCTGCACGCATGCGCGTAATGTCTTTGCCCTCAAACTCCACGCGCCCCGCTTTGGTGCGGTATACGCCGGAGAGGACGTTGAGCAGCGTGGACTTTCCCGCGCCGTTCGGCCCAATCACCGAGTGGATCGTGCCGGGCTGTACCGAGAAGGTAACTCCATCGAGTGCCTTGACCGCGCCAAAGCGAACTTCGACTCCTTCGAGTTCGAGTAGTGCACTCATCGTGCTCCCTTCCACGGCGAAAGCTTCTTATCGGCAACGGCGTTGATCGCGGTCGTGTCGACGGCCGCATCTCCCCCGCCGTGGCCGAGGTAGAGGTGCTTGATCTCATCGGTCTGACGAAGATCTTCTGTCTCACCCTCGAGCGAGACGCGTCCACCTTCCAAGACGTAGGCGTAATCGGTAACGCCGAGCGCCATGTTCGCGTTCTGCTCGATGAGCAAAATCGCGGTGCCTTCGGCATTGATCTTCTTGATCACGTCGCCGACCTGCTCGACGATGATCGGCGCGAGGCCGAGCGACGGTTCGTCAAGCATGAGGAGCTTGGGCTTCGCCATCAGTGCGCGACCAATCGCGAGCATCTGCTGCTCGCCGCCGGACATGAGGAGGCCGCGCTGATTCGCGCGCTCTTTCAGTCGCGGGAATAGATCGTAGACGTGTTCACGAGTCTGTTCGATCGATTTGCGGCTCTGCCGCAGGCCGCCGAGGCGAAGGTTTTCCTCCACGGTAAGACGACCAAAGATGCGACGCCCTTCGGGCACCTGCACCACGCCCATCCCCACGATGGAGGGTGTGTCGCGCTTGTTCAGGATGTCGCCGTCGAACTTGATCTCACCGCCAACGATCTTGCCGCTGTGTCGCTTGAGATTGTTCGACACTGAACGCAGCAACGTCGTCTTCCCCGCGCCGTTACTCCCCAGTAGCGACACTGCTCCCTTTTCCGGCACGCGGATGCTCACATCCTTCAGTGCCGGCAGAGTCCCGCCGTATGTCACGGCGAGATTCGAAATTTCGAGCATCTTTTTCCCTTTCAAAACTGCGTTGTTCCCAGGGCGGATCAAATCTATCTAGATTTCTAGCTAGAGTTCTTACAACATAGCATTGAGACGGATGCTCATCAACCCACGACTCCGCCGAGCCACGCACCGACGCGTGCCCGGCAAAGCACTCAATGGCGAACTCGGAGTCACTCAGAGAGAGAATTAGGCCATGCCCAGTAACCAACCGAAAGTACTCAATACCCGACGCATCACACCGGGCGAGTACGAAGAGCTAGCGAAGTCCGCCGCCCTGGAAATGTCTGACGGTCAGGCCGACCTCGTGTTGACGAGTCTGATTTTCAATCTGATGCGCACGTCAAACCGGATCGTTCGCGACTTTGAAGTCGCCGTTTACAACACGGCGGAGCTGAGCTGGGCGGCGTATCAGCTGCTCTACACGCTCAAGTCGGTCGGGCCAATGCATCCTAAATCTCTCGCTCGGATTGCCGGAGTCTCAACCGCATCCATGTCGAGTCTCTTGAACACGATGACGAAGAAGAATCTCGTCACGAGGACTCCAGACCCTGATGATGGTCGCCGCCAGATCGTGACGCTGACCGAAGAGGGCGAATCGATCCTGCAGGTGATGTACCAGGAAAATCGCGACCGCGAGGAGGCCTGGGGAGAGGCGCTCACCCGGGATGAGGCCGAGCAAATGGTGACGCTCCTACAAAAGATGCTGCTGCACCGTCCACGACCGCACCGCATCCCGGAATGATCGCGAATAGCCGAGTGCGACCCGAACGGGTCGCACTCGGCTATTTAGTCCGCCGCGGAGGAACTACCTAGTGACCTCCTGCACGGCGCGCTTCTTGCCAGTCAATCGCAGCAGGAGGACGGCGCCGAGGCTCACGACGGCGAGCACCACGACGTAGGCGGCGACGTTGTAGATACCCCAGCCGTTGTCCAGGCCGACGAGCCACGTGGCGAGAAGCGGCGCGACCCCCGCGCCCAGGATTGACGAGATCTGGAACGTGAGCGACATTCCGGTGTAGCGATCCTCAGTGGCAAAGTGGTCGGCAAGGAACGCCCCGAGGGGTGACAGCAGTGCCGCCTGGAGCACGCCGTTCGCGAGGATGAACCCGAGGATCGTAACAGGAACGGAACCACTGGACAGGAGCATGAAGGCGGGGAATGCGAGCACAACATACGCAAGCGCTCCGAGCATCATCGCGCGAGAACGGCCGAGCTTATCGGAGAGGGCACCGAACCCTAGCGTCGTGAAGATCTGCAGGAACGTCGAGACCGAAAGGAGCAGGAGCGCGGTCTGTTGCGAGAAGTACCCCTGGCCAACGAGGTAGGGAACCATGAAGACGACCATCACACCGTTCAGGAACAGCGGCGCGAGTCCCGAAAGGATCAGCAGTACGGACGTGCCAGAGTAGCGACGAAGGATGCGCATCAGCGGCACTCCGGAGTGCACGCGACCGAAAGCGCGAGCAGCCTCGAACTCAGGCGATTCGCTCACGCGCGACCGCAGGTAGATGCCGATGATCACGAGTGCAGCCGACAGGATGAACGGCAGACGCCATCCCCAACTCATGAATGCGTCCTCGGGCAGACCCGAAACGAGCGCGAACACGATCGTACTGAGCAGGCTTCCCGTCGGGGAACCCGACAACGTGATAGCGGCACCAAAGCCGCGATTCTTTTCGCCCGCATGCTCCGCTGCCATCAGCGTTGCACCCGCCCACTCGCCTCCAACGGCGAGTCCCTGGATGATGCGCAGGAGCGTCAGCACGACTGGCGCAGCTGCACCGATCATCGCGTACGTCGGCAATAGGCCCATCAGCACCGAGGCTGCGCCCATCACGAACATCGTGACGACGAGGATGTTCTTGCGCCCGAATTTATCCCCGAGGTGACCGCAGACCAGCCCACCAATAGGCCTGGCGATGTATCCGCTCAACAGAATCGTGTAAGAGAGCACGGTGCCAATAACGGGGTCGAGGTCCGCAAAGAATAGATAGGGAAATACGAGACCGGCTGCTGCGCCGTAAAGGATGAAGTCGTAGTACTCCACGACGGTGCCAAGATAACTCGCGAGAAAGGCGCGGCGACGGTCGCGCTTAGTTTCGGTGGATGCACGCTCGGTTGTCGCGCGCACGTCCTCTACCTGCAATTGGGCGGACATTTTGGTTGGTACCTCCGGTCGAAGCAACGCTGCCTGGATAAGGATGGAGGGGATGCGAGACCAGCCCAGTCCCCCACTTGAACTTCCTTGTTCTTTCTCAAGAAATCTAGCTAGATCTCTAGCTAACACGACAAAACTAACAGGAGGACGGGCGCGCGGCAAGCACATTCTTCGCCCGAGCATTCGCCCACCACACAGCACGGACTCTGACCGCAAGGGGTGGCAGTCGTGCAGACGGTGCCGTTACACCTCACGCGTCCGCGACCACGGGGCGAGCTAATTCGACGACGAACGAGTCGTCAGTACTCTCTCGAGAAGATGCGTGAGCTGGGCCAATTCCTCTGGCTCCAGCCCACCGAACCAGTCCTTTGCAATGCCAATCTGGCCCTCGAGCGCTTCCCTCGCGACTTCGCGGCCTCGCTCCGTCAGCTGGATCACGAAGGTGCGGCGGTCATCACCCTGTTCACGAGTGATGAAACCGTCACGCTCAAGCGTCGTGATGACGAGCGACACTGCCTGTCTACTGACGCCAATAATGCGGGCAAGTGAGCGCGCCTCGAGCTGCCCGAAGATCGACAACGCGAACACCGTCGAAAAACCGGTCCAGCGCAGGTCCAATGGCCGATGAACCGTGCGCTCAGAATCCTGCTGAAATGCTGTTGCCAAACGAAGGACCAGCAGCCCCGATTGCATGAGCGATTCATCGGCGTCGGGGAACTCCTTGCGGAGATACTCATTCGATGCTCGCGTGAAGTCAGCGGCGCGGATAATTTCTTGTTGCTGGTTCTCCCCCGCTGGCCGGTCGCTCACGACCTAACCGCGCATCCGATCGTAGATTCGCTTGCAGTCGGGGCAGATCGGGAAGCGATCCGGGTTCGAGTTCGGCAGCCACTTCTTGCCGCAAAGCGCGCGAACGGGCTTACCGGTGATCGCCGACTCCGTGATCTTCTCTTTGCGAACGTAGTGGGCGAACTTATCGTGATCGCCCTCATCGATTTGTTCGTCTTCCAGCAGCTTTTCGAGCTCGCGATCGAGTACGTCGGTGCCACCTGCGGGGTTGTCACTGCCAGGAGAAAAGTCGGGGTTCTGAGGAGCCATACCGCCAATTCTACGAGACCAAGCCGAACGTCAGTAGCCCGCGCTAGTAGCTCTGGGCGAACTCCAGCAGCTTCCAGCTGCGCTTGCCGAACACACGACCGCCGATCTGCATTCCGATCAGGCACAGCAGCAGTCCTGTGGCCACGCCGATACTCAGCGTCGCCCACGCGAAACCCCAGTGCGCATCCCGAATCGCGACGATCGCCAACCAGATGACGTGCGAACAGAGCGCGATCTCGATGACACCGGCGAGGGGATGCATCACGAGGGCGTCGCCCCAGCTGCGGATCGGCTGCGAGAAGGGTGAATCGCCCGGACGCGCCACGGGGTATGGACGCCACGCCGACATGATCGCCGAGCCGCCAACCGCCGCACCGAGGAGCCCGAGGGCGACGCCGGCCGTTGCCACTCCGGCGATGCCGCTGTCGGCGAACCACATCGTGACCAGACCGCCGAGCAGCACCACGATGATGCCGAGGGTGAGTGTGGGGAGCGCCCGCCCGAACCGGTCGACGATCCCGCGCATCCCGCTCGTGACGTGTAGCCAGAGTGCCGTCGAGTCGTAAGCCGTGTCATTGTGCATCGCCCAGCCCAGTAGGAACGCGAAGATAGGCAGCGGCAAAACGGTCAGCCACGTGAGCGAGAGTCCGCCGAGCGCGATCGGGATCACCATCAGCACGGGAAGCAAGATTACGGTTGACAGCAGCACGCCATAGCGGCCATCGCGCAACCACGCGAGCCCGATGCGGGTGCCGACGGCGCGTGTCGCGTTACCGGCCGAGTTCTTGAACAAGCCAAGGCGGGTGCTGCCGCCGGGCGTGACATCGCGCATCGCGCGTCGCGCGGAATACCTCCCCAGGCCGAGCTCCAGGATGAGCAGCGCGAGGATGAGCCCGACGGTCCCGAGAATCGGGAGGACCGATCCGCCGCCATTACCGAGCAGAAGCATGCTGGCGGGCGGAAACCATTCCATAGCCTTGGTCGCGGCGTCGCCGCCGACTTCCACGGCTTCGCGCCACGGGAGAAAGAGTACGGCGTACGTAAGCGGCGCCGCGACCAGCAGCACCAAGTAACCCGCGAGCCGGCCAACCTCGCGCCCCCAGCGTCGACCGCTCAAACCACGCCCCGAACGAACGCCGAGCCGGGCGAGAAGCACCCACGTCAGTGCGATGAGCAGCGCGGCGACCACCATCTCCCACGGCGCGCTGCCGGGCATGGCGAGCAATACGACGAGCGCGGCGAGCCCAAGCAGTGCCAGCGGCGCAGGCGTCAAGAAGCTCGAAAACAGCGTGCCCAACGCGGCCGCGGTCGGCGACTTCCCCGCGAATACCACTGCCCGTTCATCGAGCGGGTCGGCCGCGTGCGTAATCGCTCCAACCGCGAAGCAGCCGATGCCAATGGCAGTGACGAGCGCGCCACGAATTAGCTGTCCACCCGCATCCGCGGATCCCGATGCCAGCTGGGTCGTGATCGCCACCACTAGGAGCCCGAACGCGATGGCGTAGACGCCAAACCAGGCGCTACCGCGAACCTGACCCCGCGGGGTGAACGACTGCGCGACGCTCCGCCAGCTCAGCGAAACGAGATGTCCAGCCAATCCAACCCCTCCGATTCCTCCGGGCCGCGCACGATGCGACGGAAGCGTTCCTCAAGCGTCAGCTCGCCACGAACCTCATCGAGGTCGCCCTCGGCGATGAGTTCCCCGTCGACGATGACCGCAATGTGATCGCAGACTCGCTGCACGAAATCCATCGAGTGGCTCGACAGCAGCACGGTGCCGCCGCGACTCGTGAAGGTCTCGAGCACCTCGACGATCGTGCCCGCCGAGACCGGGTCGATGGCATCGAGCGGCTCGTCGAGCACGAGCAGCTCAGGGTTGTGGATGAGCGTCGCGGCCAGGCCGAGCTTCTTACGCAGGCCAGACGAGTAGTCCACGACGAGACGGTTGACGTTGTCGCGAAGGTCGAAGGCGTCGACCAGGTTCTCGGTACGCTCCAGCACCTCGGACTTCGAGAGCCCGCGAATCGAACCCACGTACGAGAGGTACTGCGCGCCCGTGAGCTGCTCGAACATCCGCAGTCGGTCGGGTAGCGTGCCGATCCGCTTTTGCGCGCCCTGGCGGTCGCGCCACACGTCATCACCGAGCACCTCGACGCTGCCTGACGATGGCGGCAGCAGACCGGAGATCATCGAGAGTGTCGTGGTCTTGCCCGCACCGTTCGGGCCGACAATGCCCGAAAACGAGCCGCGTTCGACGGTGTACGTGATGTCCTTCACCGCGGTGGTTCGCCCGAACCTCTTCGTGAGGCCGTCAAGCCGCAGCGCGACGTCATCCGTCGTCGCCTCGATGTCGTCCTTCGCCGCGACTTCAGTGGCTGCGGGGTCAGCCGCATCCACTTGCTGCGATTCAGCCTCAGTACTCATTCCGTAAACGCTAGCAAGCTCTGGCAGCTTTGCTCGCTGCCAAGCCGATGAACTCAGTCCACCCGAGGGATGACTTGCGCGTCACCATACCGGCGAAGCTTCAGCGCGGGGTTTTGAGCGCGCACCGATTCCAACGTCTGCCGTTCGATCCACGCCACGGCCACGCCCTCCTCACTGCCGAGTCCGGCAACCGCGATGCCCCGCGGGTCGAGGATCGCAGATCGCCCCACTGCCACGGGCGGCGCCTGGTCCGCGCCGATGACATAGGCCGTGTTTTCGATCGCGCGCGCCTGCAGCAGCGTGGTCCAGTGGAACTCCTTGAGCGGCCCGCGGACCCACTCGGCGGGAATCGCGAGGATCTCCGCTCCGGCGTCGACCAGGCGGCGACTCGACTCCGGGAATCGCAGGTCGTAGCACGTCTGGAGGCCGACTCGGAACCCTTCGACCTCGACCACGACGGGCGCGGCCGACGGGTCCCCTGCATGTAACCAGTCGCTCTCTCCCCCGCCGAAGGCGTCATAAAGGTGTACCTTGCGGTAGCTGCCAAGCAACTCCCCCGTCGCGGAAACCGCAACTACCGTGTTGTACGGCTTCCCCGATTCCCCTCGCTCGAGCAGGCTCGCGATGATCGCGATGTCGAATTCCTGGGCGATTTCTTTGACACCTTGCAGAAACGGCCCGTCGAGCGGCTCGGCGTACTCGTGCATCCATTCGCCCTGGTCTTTCGCGAACGCGGCGGCGTACTCGGGCGCGACGGCAAGGCGCGCTCCACGGGCGGATGCGGTGGCCACGTGGCCACGCAAGGTCGCGAGATTCTCGGCCCGCTCGAGGCTCGGTGCGAACTGAATAATGGCGCAAGCGAAGGCATCTGACATGCGGCAAGGATACGCAAGAAGACTGGCCACGCCCGGGTGCTTGTGACCAGTGGTTTTGCGCGCTAGCGTCAGTGTCGAGCGGTGCACGGGGCGTCGCAATCGAGAGGATGCTGTCATGGCGAAATATGCCGTACTCATGCGCTATGAAGTCACGAGTGGTTTGGTCGTTGAGGCAAACAATGAAGACGAGGCAATTGAGATCGCTCAACAGTTTGAAGAGCGGGTCCACGATGGTGCCGTCGATGCCGATGGCATCAAGGTTTCGGCACGAATCTGGGGCGGCGGTTCCGCGGACGTAGAAGTGGCCGTCGACGAGGACGACGCAGAAGACCTCATCGATGAGTGGATCGACGAGCTCGAAAGCGACGAAGACGACTTCGAGGATTACGACGAGGACGAGGACGAGGACGAGGAGGAGTCGGAGGCTGACGGCCGTGAGGACCGCCACTCGGAAGAGGACCTCGACCCCGACGACGACGCCGACGAATACGACGAGAACAACAAGTAGCTGACTCCCGGGTGCGGTCACTGGCTCTCCGCAAATAACCACGGCAAATACCCACGACCAGCACCCACAATTCGGGCCGGTGACTCCGCAACGGAGTCACCGGCCCGAACTGATTTTTGCAGCCTCGACGTTAGCCCAGCATCTGCTTATCTGAGAGCACCGCCCCCTTGATATCGGCGAAGCGGCCCAGGAGGTCCTTGACCGTCGCCTTCTGCTTCTCCTCTGCCTCGAGCTGATGGATGATCTGGCCCTCGTGCATCATGATCAGGCGGTTACCGAGCGCAATCGCCTGCTCCATGTTGTGTGTCACCATCAGCGTGGTGAGGCCAGACTCGCTGACGATCCGCTCGGTCAGCTGCGTGACGTGCGCCGCACGCTGCGGGTCAAGCGCGGCGGTGTGCTCGTCGAGTAGCAGGATGCTGGGCTTCGTGAACGCGGCCATCAGCAGCGACAGTGCCTGCCGCTGACCGCCGGAAAGCAGGCCGACGCGCGCCGGCAGGCGGTTCTCGAGTCCGAGCCCGAGCTGCTCGAGCTGCTCCTTGAAGAACGCGCGACGCTTGGCATTGAGGCCGAGGTTGAGCCCACGCGACTTGCCCCGCTGCAGGGCAAGTGCCAGGTTCTGCTCGATCGTCAGGTCGGGGGCCGTGCCTGCCATCGGGTCCTGGAACACGCGGCCGTAGTAGCGAGCCCGCTTGTAGTCGGGCATCCGCTTGACGTCGGTGTTGTCGATCCAGATCTCGCCGGAATCAATCTTCATCCGACCGGTGATGGCGTTCAGCATGGTCGACTTGCCCGCGCCGTTCGACCCGATCACGGTGACGAAGTCGCCCTGTTCGAGCCGGAGACTGAGGTCAACGAGTGCCTTGCGCTCGTTCACCGTGCCCGGGAAGAAGGTCTTTGAAACGTCTTTGAGCTCAAGCATTAGCGCTGGCCTCCCTCACTGGCAGGGGCGGTGGATGCGGCGGCAGCTGGTGCTACCAACTCGGCATCCGGGGTCGGCGGCTTCGTACCCGAGCCGCTCGCGGTGCGGAATAACCCGGAAAGGCGCCCGCCGAGCCCGAATCGCGGCAGCAAGAGCGCGACGATCACGATGATCGCGGTGATGAGCTTCATGTCGTTCGGGTTGAGGCCACCGTAGGTCAGGGCAACGAAGATGATGAGACGGTAGAGCAGCGCGCCAACGATGACGCCGAGCGTTGCGAGCCAGACGCGGTTGTTGCCGAAGAACGCCTGACCGATGATGACGGATGCGAGGCCGATGAGGATCAAACCAACACCCATCGAGATGTCCGCAAAGCCCTGGTACTGGGCCACGAGCGAGCCGCCCGCGGCGACGAGACCGTTCGAGAGCGCGAGGCCGAGGATCTTCTGGTTATCGGTGTTCGCGCCGAGAGAGCGAATCATCTGCTCGTTGTTACCCGTGGCCTGCAGCGCGAGGCCGCGGTCGGTCGCGAGGAACCAGTCGATGATGAGCTTGAGGACGAATACGCCGATGAAGAGCAGCAGCGGACCAAACCAGGTGCCGAGCATCCCGGCTTCGCGCAGCGGTGTGAAGACCGTGTCCGAGCGCAGCAGCGACACGTTGGCAAGGCCCGGGCTGATGCCCGTACCCGACTCCGCGTCGAAGGTCGACAGCCCCATCAGCCGCAGGTTGACCGACCAGAGCCCGATCATGGTGAGGATTCCGGCGAGGAGTCCGTCGATCTTGCCCTTCGTATGGAGAAGACCCGTGATCGAGCCGGCAACGGCGCCGGCGAGGAAGGCGATGAGGGTCGAGGTGATCGGGTCCAGGCCCAGGGTGATGAGGGTTGCTCCCGTAGCACCACCGGTCGTGAAGCTACCGTCCACCGTGAGGTCCGGGAAATTGAGCACGCGGAACGTGAGGTACACGCCGAGTGCGACGACGGCATAGATGATGCCGAGCTCAAATGCGCCAATCATGACGATATTCCTTTCTGACGTGAGTCGGCGCCCGGGGTTCAGGGTCTCTGCCTCCGGGCGCCGAGCATCAGGTCAATTACTCGATGACGGTGTCCGCGCGGTCGAGGACCGCCTGCGGCAGCTCGACGCCCTGTGCCTCTGCCGCGGAGGGCGAGACAAAGAGTTCGAATTCCGTCTGCGACTCGACCGGCATGGTGGCGGGATCTGCGCCTTCAGTCAGGATCTTGACCGCCATCTCACCGGTCTGCTGACCGAGCTTTTCGTAGTTGAGGCCGAGGGTGCCGATTGCGCCGCGCTCAACGGTCGCGGTGTCACCCGCGAAGAGTGCAATCTTGTTTTGCTCGGCGTGCTGGACGACTGTCTCGAAGCCCGAGACGACCATGTTGTCGGTGGGGACATAGATCGCGTCGACGTCGCCGAGCGACTGCAGTGCCGTCGGGATCTCGTTGACCGCGGTGATCGTCGCTTCCTTGACGTCGATACCGAGTTCGGCTGCGGTTTCCTTCGCGATGTCGACCTGGATCTGCGAGTTCACCTCGCCCGAGGAGTAGACGACGCCGATGCTGGCGACATCTGGCACGATCTCCTGGATGAGCTTGATCTGGTCGGCGACCGGGTTCATGTCGTTCGTACCGGTGACGTTGCCGCCCGGTTCCTCATTCGAAGCGACGAGCTCTGCGGAAACGGGGTCGGTGACTGCCGTAAACAGGACCGGCTTGTCGGTGATTGCCTGCGCGGCTGCCTGCGCAGCTGGCGTCGCAATCGCGAGGACGAGGTCCATGTCAGCGTCCGACGCGAAGGTGTTCGCGATCGTCACGGCAGTGGCCTGCTCGCCGTTCGCGTTCTGCACGTCGAACTCGACATCGAGACCCGCGTCGGTGAACGCTTGCTGGAAACCCGCCGCCGCGGCGTCGAGCGCCGGGTGCTGCACGAGCTGCGAGATGCCGATCTTGTAGCTCTCGCCAGTTCCGGCACCGCCGGTTTCGGCATCCGTCGAAGCGGGCGATCCGCCACCGGCACAGCCGGCAAGGGTCAGCGACGCCGCCGCGACCAGCGCAAGACCGCCGAGGAACTTCGAAGTGCGTTTCATTGGGACTCCTTTGTCAGAATGACTTACTTCTCAACGATGAGATTGACAACCAAAACTATCAGAATGTTGCCCCATACTCGTAGCGGGTTGTACATTCTTACAACACTGTTGCCAAAATGAAGTACAACGGAGTACTACGATCATGGACCGACTCGACTATTCGATCATTGAGCTTTTCACCGAACAACCCGGCGTCAGCGTGCTGTCCGCGGCGCGTGAACTCGGCGTTGCCAGGCCAACGATCCAGGCTCGCCTCAATCGGATGCGCGAGAAGGGCATCCTCATCGACATCGTGCCGAAGCTCGCACCGGACCCGATGGGCTTTCCGGTACAGGCCATGACGATGTTACAAATTGATCAGCGCATCGGACACGGTGGACTGCATGACGATTTGCTCGCTGTCCCCGAAGTCATCGACTTCTCGACGATGGCGGGTCCGTGGGACATCCTGCTGCGCATCGTGGCGCGCTCGAATTCGGATCTGCAGCGCGTGATTGACAAGATCGCGCGCCTCGAGGCCGTCTCGCGCACGTCCACATCCATCGTGCTGCGTGACCTCGCGAGAAACCGACTCCTGCCGCTCATGGACGAGGCCACTAAAGACACCGGAAGCCCCGGTCGCTCGTCGTAATCACAACGTGCGTCCAGGGCTAGGGCCAGCGGCAGAAAGTGTCGGTGGCGCTAGGTATTCCCAGATCTCGATAACAAATCCGCCCCCAGTCTCGTCACGATCTGGTAGCTAATCGCGAACGGTGCTTCGAATTTCCAGTTTTCGCTGGCATGCTTTCTTTCGTGCTGCGCACGAGTGTGTCCGTATAGACGCGATATATCGCGACTAGCTGTGTGATTGACCAAGCCAATCCGCGGCGCAGCTCTGGAGGTGAACACCATGAAGATCAAAGCAACTCCCCTGACCGCAGAACAGCTCCGCGAAGAGGCCGCAAAGGCGCTCGCAGCCGAGCAGCGAGCAATGCTGAATCAGGGCGAGGACGCGTTCGTCGACGGCGCGCCCACGCGCGATTTCCTCATGCGCAGCCTCGACAAAATCCTTGTTGCCCAGCGCCCGACCGCAATTAGCTTCGTGCGTCGGATGCGCCGGAAGGCACCCCACGCCGCCCCGGCCGACCTCATTCGCGCCACCGACAACTGGTATCGACGCACCGCGATGGGCACCGGCGGCGGTGTCGGCGCGGCGGCCGCGATCCCCGGGGTGGGCACCGCGGCCAGCGTCGCGATCGTCTCGGCCGAGGTTGTCTCTTTCCTTGAGCTCACGGCGCTCTACGCGCTCGCGCTCGCCGAGATCCACGGCGACGCCACCGAGGATCCAGACCGCAGCCGCACCCTCGTGATGGCGGTCATGATGGGCGAGCGCGGCCAGAAGCTCGTGCAGGAGTTCATCGGCAAGCGCGGACCGGTCTCGCTCGTCGGCAGCAAGTTCTGGGGTGAACTGGTCACCCAAGCCATGCCACAGCTGCTCGTGAACGAGCTCGGCGGCAAGCTTGCGAACGACTTCCTCAAGCAATACACGAGCAAGCAGGTCGCCGGCACCGTGGGCAAGCTCCTCCCCCTTGGCATCGGTGTCGCGATGGGTCTGTTCGCGAACCGGGGCCTCGCCAACGAAGTAATCGCAACGGCACGGACCGCGTTCGGCCCCGCGCCCGCCACGTTCGTCGGCGACTTGAGCGACGCATCCCTCACCGTCGCGGATGTCGAGCGCCAGCTGCGCAAGCTCGAGAAGAAGATCAAGCGCAAGGAGCTGCGCAGCAAACCGCGTCGCCGCGAAATCACGAAGTAGGACTCGCAGGCAGGAAAGTGCCCCCCGCGGCACCCGCTGAAGGTTGGGCCGGTCACCAGGTCACCGGCCCAACCTGGTTAGAGTTATCAGCATGGGGCAAGAGGAATCAGCGCGTTGGCTTAGCGATCGAGAACGTGGCGCGTGGATGCGCCTGGTCGCCGTACTCGAGCTGCTCCCGTCGACGATCGACTCGCAGCTGCGGCACGACTCAGATCTCACCTACACGGAGTACTACGCCCTCGCGATGATCTCGGAGACCGCCGAGCGACGCGTGCAGATGAAGCGACTCGCGACGCTCACGAACACCACCCTGCCGCGGCTGTCACGGGTGATCTCGGGCCTCGAAAACGCGGGGTACGTGGCGCGCGTCCCGAACGAACACGACGCGCGCGCTACGGACGTGGTGCTTACCGAGCAGGGTTGGGATGCGCTCGTCGCCGCCGCCCCGGGGCACGTCACCAACGTGCGCCAGCTCGTATTCGACCCGTTGACCGATCGTCAGGTCGACGAGCTCATCGGCGTCACGGATGCGTGGCTCGACGTGCTCGATCCCGACCGCAAGATGGTGCGAAACTCCGAGGCTTGGCCAGACCGGTCGGAGTGCGAATAGCACATCTCGAGGTACACAGTGTTGTATTTCGGCACAATCGAACGCCATTGATTTACCAGATCGAACAATTGGTGTCAGAATGTCCGAGTCCCCACAATGGAGTACCTAGGAATATTTGAAATATGCTATCGCCTGCAACCGGAGTCATTCCGACGGTTGACGTCGTCACCGAAAAGATGAATCAGCCTGTCCAGCACAAGTCCGCTGGCCACGCAATTGTTGAGACGCTCGAGGCCCACGGGGTCAAGCGCGTGTATGTGGTTCCTGGCGAAAGCTATCTCGACGTCCTCGACGGTCTGCACGACTCGTCGATCGAGACCGTCATCTGCCGCCACGAAGGCGGCGCGGCGTACATGGCCGAGGCGGATGGCAAGCTGCTCGACGTCCCGGGCGTCGCGATGGTGACCCGCGGACCGGGTGCCGCGAACGCCCACGTTGGCCTGCACACCGCGTGGCAGGACTCGACCGCGATGGTGCTCTTCGTCGGGCTGATCCCATTCGAACACCGCGAGAAGGAAGCTTTCCAGGAGTTCGATCCGAAGCAGTGGTTCGAGTCCGGCGCGAAGCGCGTGATGGTCCTCGACCACCCGAACCGTGCGAGTGAGATCGTCGCCGAGGCGATGTTCGCGGCCTCGGCCGGCCGTCCGGGTCCCGTCGTTGTGGGGCTCCCGGAAGACGTCATCAAGGAAATTGTGGATGGCCGCGTCCACCCCCAGATTCCGGTCGCGACCGGTGGCATGACGGTCACGGACTGGAAATCGCTGCGCGACTCGCTACTCGAGTCGGAGCGACCGCTGTTTATCACCGGCGGTAACGACTGGACTGATGGGGCTGCCCGCGAGCTGTCGAAGTGGCTCGAGGAGCACTCGCTCCCCGCCGCCGCCGAGTGGCGCACCGAGGGCACCGTCCCGTTTGACTCCCCCTCCTACGTCGGCCCAATTGGCTACGGTCGCCCGAAGTTCTCGAACGACCTCATGGAAGACACCGACCTCATCGTGTTCGTCGGCACGGTTCCCGGCGACGTGATTACCTCGGGCTTCACCGGTCGACAGAACTGGAACCAGCGCAACTTCATCGTCACGATCGACCCGTCGCTCCGCGGCCGCTCGGGCCCCATCTCACACCAGATCACCGCGAAGCCGCACAGCTTTGTGCGCGACCTCATTCGCATGGACCTCCCCGTGCGCGACTCGTGGCGCGAGTGGACGAGCGGCCTGCGCAAGCAGCAGGAAGAGTGGTCGGCGCTGCCGTCGTCGACTCCGTCCGAAGGCCAGGCGAAGATGGCGACGCTCATGGCAAACCTCATCGAGCGCCTGCCCCAGGATGCGATGGTCACCTTTGGCGCCGGCGAGCACACCAACTGGGCGCACCGCTACTTCCCCACCCGCCAGTACGCGTCGATGATCTCGGCACGTAACGGCTCGATGGGGTACTCGGTGCCCTCGGCGGTCGCTGCCTCCCTCAACTACCCGGATCGCGTCGTGGTGACGATCGCGGGTGACGGCGAGTTCCTCATGAACGGCCAGGAGCTTGCCACCGCTGCACAGTACGGCGCAACTCCGCTCGTCATCGTGATGGACAACCAGGAGTACGGCACGATCCGCAGTCACCAGGAGAAGGACTACCCGGGACGCATCTCGGGCACCCAGCTCAAGAATCCCGACTTCGCGAAACTCGCCGAGTCCTTCGGTGGCGTCGGTTTCCGCGTCGAAAACGATGCCGACGTTCCCGCCGCCGTCGAAAAGGCGCTCGAGACGGTCCAGAACGGTGAGACGTTCGCGCTCATCCACCTGATCGTCGAGCAGCGCATCAAGGCGTTCTAGGCAAATTGCGGCAACACGGTCGAGGGCTCCGCAGACGCGGGGCCCTCGATTGTTTCCGACACGTTGCCAATTGTTAACTTTCCGCTGCTGCAATCCACTGAAGAGCTTGGGAAGGCAGCCGCGTGAAACTGAGAACACCGCATTTTATTGGGATTGGCCTTCTAGCCCTCGGCATAGTCGCGGTCCTTGTCGTCCAGCTCACGGGCATCGGCCGGGGCGGCACGCCCAAGTTCAACCTCACGGTTGTCGACGGCGTCGTCGGGTCCGAAAAGGCCGAGTTCTTCGAAGACCCAGCGGTGCAGGATGTCTTCGCAAGCCACGGGTACGACGTGCGCGTCACCAAGTCAGGCTCCTGGCGCATGGCCTCCCTCGACGGCGTGACCTCGAACGACTTCGCCTTCCCCGCATCCGAAATCGCCGCCGAGAACATCGCGAACACGCACGGCGACGCGGTGGTCTCGACCCACAAGCCGTTCTTCTCGCCCCTCGCGATCGCCACGTTCGAGCCCATCATGACGCTGCTCGAAACGAACGGCGCGGCCTCGAAGGATGCATCAGGCCGCTGGACGCTCGACATGGCCGCGTATCTCAAGCTGGTCGAGGACGACACCCGCTGGAACCAGCTGGAAGGCGCCGCGGGCTCCTATAACTCCCCCCGCAGCATCCTCATCACGTCGACCGACATCCGCACCTCCAACTCGGCCGGGATGTACCTGGCGCTGTCCTCCTACGTCTTGAACAACAACTCCGTCGTCTCCTCGCAAGCCCAGGCCTCGGAGCACATGGACCTGCTGACGAAGCTGTTCGTCTCGCAGGGCTATTCGGGTTCGAGCTCGACGGCACCGTTCGACGACTACCTGTCGCAGGGCATGGGTGCCGTCCCGATGGTCATGATCTACGAGGGGCAGTTCCTCGAGGAGCAGCTCAAGGAAAACTCGCGCATCCAGGACGGCATGGTGCTCGCGTATCCGTCGCCGACGATCTTCTCGGTACACACCGGCGTGACCTTCTCCGAAGAGGGCCAGGCCGTGATGCAGCTGCTCGAGACCGACCCGGAGCTTGCGACGCTGCTCGCCGAGCACGGCTTCCGGCCGCAGGGGCAGAACGCCGCCGCCTTCGAGACTTTCTTGCAAGAGGAACAGCTCACGAGCTACCCGAGCACCTCCGAGTTCGTGAATATCGCGTCCGAGCCGAGCTACGAGGTGCAGGATGCGATGCTCAAGCGAATTAGTGAGGCCTACGACATCTCCGGGGCACCGCCCGCAGTACCCGAAGAAGAGCAACCCACCGATGCCGATCCCGCGGCAACCGAGGAAGGCAATCCGTGATCAAGGCAATCCACCGCTGGTTCAAGCGAACGGGCGCCCGGCTGAGCGCCGTTCTGGCACTCGCGCTGACGCTTCCCCTCGCCCTCGCCGGGTGTGGCGCCTTCGGCTCGGGCGAGCCCCTGCGCATCCTCGCCGGCTCCGAGGTCCGCGACCTGGAGCCCATCCTCGAGGAAATGACCCGCGAGACCGGCGTGCAGATCGAGCTGGAATACATCGGCACGCTCGATGGCACGGAGGCGCTGCTCGAGGCAGGCAGTAACGGCGAATGGGACGCGACCTGGTTCCCGTCGAACCGCTACCTGTCGCTCTTCCCGGAGGGCCAGGATCTCATCGCGACCAGCGAGTCGATCATGCGCTCCCCCGTCGTGCTCGGGCTCAAGGCGGATGTCGCATCCTCGCTCGGCTGGTCGGCCGATGCCCCGCCGACGTGGCAAGAAATCATCGACGCCGTGAACGCTGGCACGCTGACGTACGGGATGACGAGCCCGATCTCCTCCAACTCGGGGTTCACGACGCTCGTGCAGCTCGCGACCGCGCTTTCCGGCACCGGCACCGTGCTCGAGCCCGGTGACGTCGCTGCGACCACCGCTCCCCTGCAGGACTTCGCGAAGGGCCAGCAGCTCGCCTCCGGTTCCTCCGGGTGGCTCCTCGACAAGTTCATCGAGGACCCCACCGTCGTGGACGGAATCTTCAACTACGAATCGGTGCTGCAGAACGTCGAG
The DNA here is from genome assembly GCF_003010915.2 of Gulosibacter molinativorax. NCBI lineage: Bacteria > Bacillati > Actinomycetota > Actinomycetes > Micrococcales > Microbacteriaceae > Gulosibacter > Gulosibacter molinativorax. The sequence goes on from NZ_CP028426.1 coordinate 1,320,570, forward strand.
GTCGACGGTGAGCCGCTCACGGTGCTCATCCCCTCGGATGGCGTCATCACGAGCGACTACCCGCTGGCGCTGCTGAGCGGTGCGGACGAAATGAAGACCGAGCAGTTCAACCTCATGACGGACTACCTGCTCTCCACCGACGTCCAGCAAAAGATCGCCGATGACACGCACCGCCGCACGAGCGTGACGCCGCCGGCAACGGACGCGAGCGTATTCGAGCTGCCCTTCCCGAACCAGCTCGGTACCGTGCAGTCGCTGCTGCAGACGTGGATCGCGGACGTCAAGAAGCCCTCGCACATGGTCTTCGCGATCGACACCTCCGGCTCGATGTCCGGTGACCGCATGACGCAGCTCGACGACGCGCTGCAGGTGCTCTCCGGCATCGATAACCAGGGCACCGGGGCTTTCCTCAAGCTGCAGCCGCGCGAACAGATCACCTTCCTCGAGTTTGCGAGCAGCGTGAAGTCGGACGAGTCGTTCGCCCTCCCCGCCGATCAGTCGGGTTACGAGGAGGCGATGGCCTCGATTGGCGAGCACATTTCGACGTTCGAGCCTGGCGGCGGCACGTCGGTGTACACCACCTTGGCCCAGGCGTACGAGAGTGCCGTAGCCGGCGCGGGCGAGGATGCGATCTCGTCGATCGTGCTCTTCACCGACGGCCAGAGCAACGAGGGCATGTCGTACGAAGAGTTCGAGTCCTGGTACGAGGGCTTCGTCGCGGAGAATCCCGAGGCCAAGTCGATCCCGGTCTACACCGTGCAATTCGGCGACGCCAACCGCAGTGAGATGGAGTCGATCGCGACGCTCACCGGCGGCCGCCTCTTCGACGCAACCGAAGATTCACTCGCCGCGGCGTTCCGCGAGATCCGAGGCTACCTGTGACGCAAGCAAACCGGGCCATGGCGTCCATCGGGATTGGCGTGGTCGTCGGCGCTGCGGCCGCGGCGGCCTGCATCTTCCTGCTCGGCATCGTCTGGCCTCTCGGTGTCGGTATCGGTGCCGCGGTCGGCGTCGGGGCGGGGCTGCTTTTGGCACCAACCGCGCCCTCGAAGCTCGAGATCGTGCACGCGACGCCGGTGACGGTCGAGGATTCGCTGAACGCCGTCCTCGACAGCGTCACCGCGATGTCAAACACGATGCGGCGGCTGCAGAGCCGCCCGCTTTGGGCGAATTCGGGTGTGGATGAGCGCATCAACCAGTTGCTCGGACGTGTTCGCTCGCTCGCGATGCTCCCCGAGCTGCGCTCGCGCAAGCAGGTCGACGGCGACGTTCACATGCTCTACGTGATCGGCACCGATTACCTCCCCACGGTCGTCAATCACGCGATCGAGAATGATCGGATGCACTCATCGTTCTCCGGCGCGAGCTCGCGTGCCCAGGTCGAGCAAAACGTTCAGTCGTTGGATGATCAGCTCGGCGTACTGTCAGAGGTGCTCGATCGCATCGAAAACGACATCGCGCGCGGTAAGACCCAAAGCATCCAGGAACACGCGGCATTCTTGAAGATGCGTTTCGAGCAGTCCGGCACGACCTCGGTGCTCGACCTCCAGCAACCGCTTGAGGCGCCGTCCGCCCATGAACTCCCGTCCAATCGCAAAAGTGAGTGATGAATGAACCAGAAGCTGCAGCCCCCGTCGCCCGAGGATCTTGAGCCCATCGAGGCCGCCCCGCCCGTGCAAGAGGTTGAGCCGGCCAAGGCCCACTCGATGCTCCCCGATGTCGACCCGAACACTGCCCTCGATCTCCAGCACCGCGCAGACACCTGGGTGGGCCACCTCGCCACGCTCAAGCCGAAGACACCCGAGTACACCGAGCAGGTGCGTGCGATCTCGCAGGTCGCCCGTCAGGAAATCCAGCAGACGACCAATGCCACCGGTCGCTTCTTCGAGCGGAGCCTGAACCAGGCCAAGACCGAGGGCGACGGCGGTCAGGCCGTCGAGGTCTCGAAGTCGCTCGTTGACCTCCGCAATGTGGTCGAAGAGCTGCAGCCCGAGCAGCAGAACGCGGTGGGCCGATTCTTCGGCAAGCTGCCCGGTTCGCGCGGGGTGAAGCGCTACTTCCGTCAGTACGAATCGAACCAGGACCAGCTCAACGCGGTGCTGCACGCGCTTGAGCGCGGCCAAGACAACCTTCGCAAAGACAACGCTGCGCTCTCGCTCGAGCGACGCACGCTGTGGGATGCGATGGGCGAGCTCAACAAGCTCAGCGCCCTTCTGACCGAGCTCGACCAGTCGGTGCTGCGCAAGATGGACCAGCTCAGCGCCCAGGGCCAGGTCGAGGAGGTCAAGGCGCTCGAGCAGGATGTGCTCTTCGCCATTCGCCAGCGCCACATGGATGTGCAGACCCAGCTCGCGGTGAGCGTGCAGTCGTACCTGTCAATGGATCTCATTCAGGACAACAACCTGAAGCTCGTTGACGGCGTCGAACGCGCGAAAACCACGACGATGACCGCGCTCCGCACTGCGGTGGTCGTGGCGCAGGCACTCGAGAACCAGCGGCTCGTCCTCGACCAGATCGACGCCGTGAACGCGACGACGAACTCGATGATCGAGAAGACCTCGGGGATGCTGCGCGATAACTCCGCGCGCATCCAGGAGCAGGCGGTCACTTCCGGCGTCACGATGGAGACGCTGCAGAAGGCGTACGACAACGTCTTCGCCGCGATCGACCAGGTCGAGCAGTTCCGGTCGACCGCGAACAAGAACTTCGCGACGTCGATCGAGTCCCTGAGCCAGCAGCTCGAGCGCGCGACCCCGTACATCGAGCGCTCCCGCGAGAACGAGCTCTCCCGCGAGGCCGAGAACAGCGGCCAGGTCGGCGCCGGCAAGCTGCCTCCGGAACTCACGCTCTAGCGCTGGTTAAGTAGCCGCAAAGCGGCGTATTGTAGCCCCGCAGCGCACAACGCGGGCCGAACGAGACTTCTCGTTCGGCCCGCGTTGTTTGTCTCTGCTGGTTTCGCCACAGGGCCGGTTTCGATACACGGCCTCCGGCCGCACTCAACCAGCGGGGCTCAGCCAGCGGGGTTGCTACACCCAGTCGCCCTGCTTCTCGGCGCCGATGGTGGTGTCGGGGCCGTGGCCCGTCTTCACGACGACGTCATCGCCGAGCGAGAAGAGCTTCTCGCGGATCGAGTCCTCGATCGTCGGTCGGTCGCTGTAGCTGCGTCCGGTCGCACCGGGCCCGCCCTCGAATAGCGTGTCGCCGCTGAACAGAACACCAAGTTCGGGCGCCCATAGGCACACCGCGCCGGGCGCGTGCCCGGGGGTTGCGATGACCTCGAGTCGCGTGCCACCAATCTCGATGACCTGACCGTCCGTGAGGTCGCCGTCAGGCTGACGCTCCGGGTGGGTCATGTCCCACAGCACGCGGTCCTCGGGGTTCAGCAGGATGGGCGCACCGGTCGCGTCTGCGACCTCCGGGGCGAAGCGGACGTGGTCATCGTGCGCGTGCGTGCACACGACGGCCTTCAGCGTGCGGTCGCCCACGAGCGCGAGGACGGCCTGCGGATCGTGCGGTGCATCGATCACGATGCATTCGCTGTCGTCGCCGACGACCCAGACATTGTTGTCGACATCAAAGGTCTGGCCGTCGAGCGAGAACGTGCCGCTCGTGACGACGTGGTCGATACGCGCGGTCATTTACTTCGCCTCCGCTGCATCCTCGAGGATGACAACCGACCGTAGGACCTCGCCGCGGCCCATCTTCTCGAATGCCGCGTCGATGTCGTTGATGCCGATCGTTTCCGACACGAACTTGTCGAGCGGGAAACGGCCCTGGAGGTAGAGATCCGCGAGCATCGGGAAGTCGCGCTCTGGCAGGCAGTCGCCATACCAGCTCGACTTCAGCGCACCGCCGCGACCGAAGACCTCCGCGAGCGGGAGGGTGATTTCCATGTCCGGGGTCGGAACGCCGACGAGCACGACACGACCGGCGAGGTCGCGCGCGTAGAACGCCTGCTCGTACGTCTCAGGGCGGCCCACCGCCTCGACGACGACGTCGGCACCAAAGCCGCCGGTGAGCTCGCGGATAGCCTCAACCGCATCCTCGACCTTCGAGTTCACCGTGTGGGTCGCACCGAACTCGCGTGCCTGCTCGAGCTTGCGGTCATCGACGTCGACCGCGATGATCTTGGTCGCGCCAGCGATTTCTGCGCCGGCGATTGCCGCGGTGCCAACGCCACCGCAGCCGATAACTGCGACAGACTCGCCGCGACGGACAGCCGCGGTGTTGATCGAGGCTCCGACACCGGCCATGATGCCGCAGCCGATGAGGCCAGCCGCTGCGGGCTCGACGCCTTCATCCACCTTGGTGCACTGGCCCGCGGCCACGAGCGTCTTCTCGATGAACGCGCCGATGCCGAGCGCGGGCGAGAGCTCCGTGCCGTCTTCGAGGGTCATCTTCTGCTCGGCATTCTTCGTCGCGAAGCAGTACCAGGGCTCGCCACGGTCGCACGCACGGCAGTCGCCGCACACCGCACGCCAGTTGAGAACGACATAGTCGCCAACCTCGACGTTGGTGACTCCCTCTCCGACCTGCTCGACGATGCCCGCGGCCTCGTGGCCGAGCAGGTACGGGTAGTCGTTACCGATGCCGCCCGAGACGTAGTGATAGTCGGTGTGGCAGACGCCGCACGCCTGAATGCGGACCACTGCCTCACCGGGGCCTGCGTCGGGAACATTGATGTTGACCAGTTCGACAGGGGCATCCTTGGCCCGCGAAATTACACCTTTAACCTGCTGCATCCTTGCTCCTTCAGTAGTCGTAACGACCCATTTTCTCGCGGGCGCGAAGATCGAGACGCGTCCGATGAGGGCGGGGTCAGGCCGGTTCCATCCTCGCATGCGAAACGGCCCCCACATTGCTGCGAGGGCCGTTCCATTGAGAGATTAATTAGTTGTTCTTCCCGCGAAGATTGTCGATAGCGTCGGTCACGCCGTCCTTGACGTCTTCGACCTTATCCTTTAGGCCAGCAGATGCTTGATCTGCCTTGCCTTCACGACGGAGCTCGTCGTTGTCGCTCGCGGCACCGAATGCCTCCTTGGCACGGCCACCGAGGTCTTCGCCCTTGTTCTCTAGACGGTCTTCGAAACTCATTTAGCTCCTCTCGATCCAGCGGTTGACGCAACTGCGTCATGAATAAGGTTTAGCTTCCCAGGCCCTCCTTGGCGTCACGTTTGGGCGCGGTGGGAATGACTGAGACTTGTCGCCTCAACTTGCATTTTCAGCTTCGCTGCAGCAAAAGTACGCCGTCTTCGAGTTCTGCCGGTGCTCCGTCTGGTGCCATCGCTGAGCGGATGCGCGCCTCGGCAATCACGACGCGCCAAGATGCAGGGTCGAGCGCCAGCGCCTCGAGCTCCTGTTCAGGGCTGAGGAAGGTGTGGTGATGGTTGTGCTTGTGCTTGTGCTTGTGCTTGTGCTCATGCTCGGCTTGGTCGGCGCCGCCAAACCACGGCGGCGGTGCGGCGTGGGTAATGACGAGAAGGTGTCCGCCCTGGCCTACAAGCTCACTCGCGCTGCGCAGGATCTCGGTGCGCGGCAGCGCCAGGGTCGAGTGCAGGAAGCTCGCGGTCACAAGGTCGAAGCGCTCGTCCAGTTGCAACGCGTCCGGGGATGCGAGGTCGACCACGCGGAAGCTTGCTCGGCCTCGCGCTGCCGACGTATCGGGCGCAGCCGAAGCGCCGAACGCAGCCGCCGCCTGTTCGGCCCGGGCTACCGCCACGGAGGAAATGTCGAGCCCGAGCGCATCCCAACCCTGGCTGGCGAGCCAGACCACATCCGCACCCTCTCCCGATCCAAGGTCGAGCGCGGCACCTGGTGCGAGGTCCGCCACGACGTCGACGAGCGTGGCGTTGGGACGACCCGACCACATCGCGGGCTTTTCGCCGTATCGACCGTTCCAGTAGTCGGCGGTCGCCTCCGAGGGCTCATTCGAAGCCGCCACCGCAAGATCGAAATCTTCCTCAACCAACGCCATGTTCAGCTGCGCCGCAGCGAACGCGGCATCGCCCGCGGCCTGCGGGACGGCGGCCCCTGGGTTCACGACGTTTCCGGCTGCCCACACTCGATTCGCACTAGTCTTGCCCGTCGCGTCCACCGCGATGAACGACCCCAACGGGGTGTCGTTACGCGTGAGTTCGAGGTCGGCCAGGAAACCATCATTCGGGGTCGCTTGCCCGAACGTGAAAATGGCGTCGAGCGGATAGCTCTCCCCCGAGGCCGTTCGCACCTCGTCGATGGTGTCGCCCTCGCCAAGCACTTCCGTGATCGGCGACTCGACGATGCGGATGCCCCGGGCCCGCAGCCTCTCGCCGAGCGGCTCGGGAAGCCGGACACCATCACCGAGGAACACCGTGAGGTCGTCGCTCCATTGGCGGATCATCTGAGCCTGATGGAAGCCGAACTCTGAGAGTACGAGAACGCCGAGCCGACCGTCGCGCACTTCCCAGCCGTGGCAGTACGGGCAGTGCAGCACCGTCTTGCCCCACCGCGAGCGCAGCCCAGAAATATCGGGCAGGATGTCGGTGAGCCCGGTTGTCACGACGGCCGCGCGAGCCTCGTGAATGTCACCCTCGGCGGTCTGCACTCGAACGCCGCGCTCGCGCTCGGTGACTCCCGCCACGCGCGCCTCGAGGAATTCGACGCCATACTCACCCGCTTGCTCGCGACCGGTGCGCACGATCTCGAGCGGCGGCACGCCGTCGAGACCGAGAATATTGTGCGCGTGGTCGGCGAAGCGGTTCCGTGGCAGGCCGCCATCGATCACGAGTGTTCGTCGGCGCGAGCGCCCGAGCGCGAGTGCTGCGCTGAGCCCTGCCGCGCCTCCGCCGATCACGATCGCGTCCCAAGTAGTTGTTGTCATGCATCAAGCTTGAGACTATGGTGCGATTATCGCAATCTAATTTGCCAAAACAGCAAGGAACCCCCGATGCCTCATTCAACGTTGGACCAGCTGGGCCCGCGGCTGCGCGCCGCGCGACAGGCGCGCGAGCTCACGCTGGCCGAACTCGCCGAACGGGCAAGAGTCTCCGTGAGCACGCTCTCCCGGCTCGAATCCGGCAAGCGGCAGGCGACGCTCGAGCTCCTGCTGCCCATCACCCGCGTCCTCGACATCCGCATCGACGACCTCCTCGCGGCGCACACGGCCGACCCGCGAGTTCGGCGCACTGCCGTCACCCGCAACGGCCACACGATCACGCCACTCTCCCCCGCGGCTTCCCCGATCGACACCTACCGGGTGACCTACCCGCCCGTCGACGAGCTCCCGACCCTGCGCGTGCACGACGGCTACGAGTGGCTCTACGTGCTCGACGGTCGCTTGCGACTGCGGTTGGGCGACCAGGACCTCGTGCTACAGCCCGGCGAGGCAGCCGAGTTCGACACGCGGGTACCTCACGCGATGTCGGCCGACGGCGATGAGCCGGCCCGAGTCATCAGCATCTTCAATTCCGCGGGGATGCGGATGCACACGCATGTCGCTGAGGCTGCGGTAGGAGGCGACCAAGGATAGCGAATCCCATCCCAGTCGCTAGGCCTCGCTCACGTAGTACCAGCGACCCGATTCGCGCACGAAACGGCTGACCTCGTGCTGCACGCCGCGTTCGATATCGCCCGACGCGGCGATTCCGCGATAGCACGCTTCGAACTCGACCACGCCGTCCGTGTCGAACGGGCCACCCGCATCCACCCGCACGACGTCTAGGCGACGCCACTGCACGACCGGATCCAGCTCGATGTGGGGCGGTCGCGTGGTTCGGTGCCAGGTCTCAAGGAGGTAATCCGGCAGGCCGAGTGCGAACGCCGAATAGCGCGACCGCATGAGGGCCTCTGCCGTAGGCGCCGCCTCCCCGCGATGCCAGCGGGCGCAGCATTCCCCATAGACGAGGCCAGTCCCGCACGGGCAACGCGTCGAGTCGTCAATCATGCATCCGAGTTTAGGAGCAACAACTAATGCTTGCAGCGCACATGGAACACCAAGCATGCACGCCTGCACCCTTTGCACTTGTGCAAACTTGCACGACTGCATACTCTGTATCAGTGCAAACTTCTGACTTAAGCCTTCGCGAACGTAATCGCGCCGACACGTGGGAGAGAATCCACAACGCCGCGGCAGAGCTTGCCCTCGAGCTCGGCTGGACAGCCACAACGATCGACATGATCGCGACACAGGCAGGTATTTCGAAGCGGACGTTCTTCAACTACTTCCCCAGCAAAGAGGACGCGATCCTCGGCGCGCTCGAACCGTCGATACCGGACGCCGCACTCGCGGCGTTCTATAAAAGCGACGAAGACCTCATCCACCGCACCGTGACGCTGACCCTCGCCGTCATGCGCGCGAGTTACCCGCACGAGGCTGGTCGCACCCGACGCCAAAAGCTCATCCAGCGGATGCCCGAGCTCAGTTCCCGCCTCAAGCATCTCTCTATGGGATTCGAACGGGTCATTGAGCCCGTCGTCCTCGGCGAAGTGAAGCGCATTGGGGAGGAAACCCAGCAGCAGTTCCGCAATACGCCGGAAGATGCGGCTCACGCGCTCACGCTCTATGCGCTCACGATCATCCGTTTCGCATTCACCAAAAACCCGGCATCCCTCTCAGAAGAGGGCGACGCGGCAGTGTCGTCGGCCATCACTATTTTTCGAGAGGTAATTCAGAGTTCAACATGGCTGAGTTAGAGAAATCAGGGTCGTCTTCGCAGAACGCGACCAATACGGAAAAATCGACCAGGCGATCGACTTCCGATACGCCCTCGGCCCGCAGCATTGTTCCGCTGTTCATCACCTTAATGGTGATCATGCTGCTCGCATCCCTGAGCCAGATGGTGCTCTCGAGCGCCCTGCCGACGATTGTCGGTGAGCTGCACGGCGTCGAACACATGATGTGGGTGACGACGGCATATCTGCTTGCCGCGACCATCATGATGCCGATCTACGGCAACGTCAGTGACCTCCTCGGTCGCAAGCCCGTGCTCATCGGCGCAATCACGCTCTTCCTCGTGGGCTCGATCATCGGTGGCGTCGCACCAACGATGGAATGGCTCATTGTCGCCCGCCTCGTGCAGGGCCTCGGAGGCGGTGGCCTGATGATCCTCTCGCAGGCCGCCATCGCCGACGTCGTCCCGGCACGAGACCGCGGCAAGTACATGGGCATCATGGGCGGCGTGTTCGCGTTTTCCTCGGTGGCTGGCCCGCTACTCGGCGGCTGGCTGACGGAAGGCCCCGGTTGGCGCTGGGCATTCTGGATGAACGTGCCCCTCGGCGCAATCGCGCTGGTGGCGACCATCGTGCTCCTGAAGCTTCCGAAACGCGCTCAGGATGAGCGTCCCAAGCTCGACTACCTCGGCATGGCACTGCTCGCGATCGCGACGAGCTGCCTCATCCTGTTGGCAACCTGGGGCGGTTCGACCTACGAGTGGGTCTCCCCGCAGATTATTGGCCTCGGCATCGGCGTTGTCGTATTCGGAGCGCTCTTCGTCTGGGCCGAGTTCAAGGCCGAATCCCCGATCATCCCCATGTCGATGTTCAAGAAGCGCAACTTCACGCTGCCCACGATCGCAGGTCTCCTCATCGCGGTGCCGATGTTCGGCGTGATCGGATACATGCCGACCTACTTCCAGATGGCGGTAGGCGCGAGCCCGCAAGAAGCCGGGTTCCTCATGATTCCGATGATGGCGAGCATGCTGATCGTCTCGATCATCATTGGTGCGTTAATCTCGAAGACGGGTCGGTATAAGATTTGGCCGTTGATCGGCATGATTGTGCTCGCCGCCGGCATCACCGGCATGTCGTTCATCACGGTCGAAAGTCCGGTCTGGGTCATCAGCATAGGGCTCGCCATGATCGGTATCGGTCTCGGCATGTCGCAACAGGTCCTGACGCTCATCGTGCAGAACACGTTCCCCAACCGGATCGTCGGCACCGCGACCGCGGCGAACAACTATTTCCGCCAGGTTGGCGGCAGCCTCGGCTCCGCGATCGTTGGTTCGCTGTTCGTCGGTCGGCTCAGTTCTATCCTCTCCCAGGATCTTCCCGCGGGCTCGACGCCAAATGACGGTGTAAATTCGCTCACTCCCGAGATCGTGAACTCGCTCCCAGAAGGCATCCGCTCGATCGTGGTGAACGGCTACAACGAGGCGCTGATGCCAATCTTCCTCTACATGGTGCCGCTCATCATCGCGGCGATCATCATGATGGTGTTCGTCCAGGTGGTTCCGCTCGCCACCAAGATCGAGCGCGATGAGGTAGTCCCGGAGAGCCTCGCAGATGGCCACCTTCCGGTTGCCACGGGAGCGATCCACATTAAAGAGAACATCACCTACGGTGAGGCAGAAGAGCGCGGCGTAGACAAATAGTCTTCGCGTAGCGCTCGCGCGAACCCTCGAGCGTCATGTGGCCCCACATTTCGTCGTACCCTAACGAGAACAACTCTCGAGCTACGACGAAGTATGGGGCCACACGTGACTAACTGGCGAATTCGCGACCTGCAGCCGACCGATGTTGACGGATTTCTCAAGCTCTGGGAGGAATACCGCGCGAGTGGCAATGAACTTGTCTACTCCCTCAGCGAGGTGCTCGCGTCCATCCGCGTTGATACCGCCGTCGCAGCCGTCGTTGGCGAGGAAGTCGTCGGCGTCACGGTCGCCCGGGCCGCGCACGACCAGGGCTGGATCGTCTTCAACGGCGTCAGCAAGCCCTGGCAGCGGCGCGGCATTAGCCGGGCAATGCTCGGAGCCGTCGAGCAGCGGCTCGCGACCCAGGGCATCCAGCGTGTGTCGATCCTCGTGCCCGATGGCGAAGAGCACGTGCAGTCGCTCACGCGCTCCGGGTTCGCGGACAAGGCGCACCTGCGGTACTTCGAGCGCACGATTCCGGTGAGCCAGCAGGAACTCGCGTTGCTTCGCGACCTGGGCGGGCGGATGCTCGCCCGCGACCGCTGGGACAATATCGGCGGGATGCAGGAAGAGAAGAACATCCTCGAGCGTCGGCTCGTGCTGCCGCTATCTGACCCGGAGCTCGCGCAGGGCTTCGGCGTGGTGCCGCCCCGTGCCATCGTGCTGTTTGGCCCTCCGGGAACCGGCAAGACCACGTTTGCGAAGGGCATCGCCTCGCGGCTGGAATGGCCGTTCGTCGAGGTCTTCCCCTCGCGCCTCGCGGCATCCCCCAAGGGACTCGCGGGCGAGCTGCGCGAGACCTTCGAGAAGATCGAACACCTCGACCATGCCGTCGTCTTCATCGACGAGGTGGAGGAGATCGCGGTGCGTCGCGGCGGCGAGCCGCCCTCGCCGATGCAGGGCGTGACGAATGAGCTGCTGAAGCTCATCCCGGCATTCCGCGAAAAGCCGGGTCGTCTGCTCATCTGCGCGACGAACTTCATTCGTGCGCTCGACCCCGCGTTCCTGCGCCACGGCCGCTTCGACTACGTCATTCCCATCGGGCTTCCGGATGCGGCGGCACGTCACGCGATCTGGGTCGGCTTCGTACCCGAGAAGGCCGCGGAGGGGCTCAACTTCGACGCGCTTGTGCAAGCTTCCGAGGGCTTCTCCCCCGCCGACATCGAGTTCGCAGCGCGAAGCGCGGCGCAGACCGCACTTGAGCGTGCCGTCACAACCGGAGACAAGTCCTCCGGACCGACGCTTGACGACTACCTGAACGCGACGGCACAGACACGCACAACAGTCTCGAGCGAGGTCAACGCCGAGTTCCAGGAAGACATCGAGGAGATCGCGCGGCTTTAGCGCCCCGGGAGTAGCCCAAAGAGCGTATCGACCGGTCCGGGAGTAGCCCGCAGGGCGTATCGACCGGCGCGACCTCGATACGTCCCTGCGGGACTACTCGGCCGGCGAGGGGAACGACTCGGTCAGCGACGGGGGCCGCTCGGCCAGCGGCGTCGCCAAGATGCGCGGGGAGTCGATCGTGATCACGGTCGGTCCGCCGCTCGGGCTGACGACCGTGAGGGTCGCGTCGAACGTGTCGAGGCGCCGGCGCACGCCGGCGAGTCCGCCCGCGCGATCCGGCGAAGCCTCCGCATCCATACCGCCGATCCCGTCGTCGATAACGAGGACCCGCACCGCATCGGCTCCGGCTCCGGCACGATCCTGGACATCCACCCGGATCGAGGATGCCCGGGCGTGCTTGGTGGCGTTCGTCACCAGTTCGGTGACCGCGAAATAAAGCGCCGACTCGAGCGGAGCCGCGAGGCGCACCTCGAGATTCGAGGTGACGGTCGTCGGCACGATCGCGTCCGCAGCCAGCGAGCGAAGCGCATCCACGAGGCCGCGATCGGCGAGGACCGGCGGCATGATGCCTCGGACGAGGTGCCGCAGCTCCCCGAGCGCCGCCGCCGACTCGTCCTTGGCCTGTTGCAGCAGTTCGATGGCCGCATCCGGGTCGTCGCGCACGAGCCGCGTCGCCTCACCAATCGTGAGCCCCGTCGCGACGAGTCGCATCTGCGCGCCGTCGTGGAGGTCGCGTTCGATGCGGCGCAGCTCGGCCTGCTCGAGGTCGAGTGCGTCGGCCCGCGTAGTCTCGAGCCGCGCGACCCGCCGCCGGAGCGCCTCGGTGTTCTCGACGTGCAGCACGGCACGGGTCCAAGCGCCAAGCGCCCGGAGCGTGGGTCGGGCGAGCCACCAACCGAGCAGAATCTGGAGGATCGACGCGATCGTCGTGGCGACCGCCAGAAGCGGGAGGCTGTCGGTCCAGAGTTCAAAGAGAAGCAGGTACGAGCCGGGGCGAAAGGCCGGGAAAGCGAGCTCAAACTGGAGCGCGGCAAGCTGCCACACGCCGTCGAGGGCGAGGCCGAACGCGAGCAGCCCGAGGAAGAGACCCACCACTGGGTTCGTGAGCTGCCACAGCAGGTCGCGGAGTACCGCGGGATCCCGCAGTCGCTGCCAGGAGTGGCGCACACCGGCGAACCCCGGCTCGCCTTCGACCGGCCGATACTCCGCGCGGACGTCGACATTCGCGAACTTTCGCGCGAGCCGCCGCGAGCGCTCCGCATTCTCGCGCGCGAACTGCAGCGCGCTTGGGACGAGCCACAGCCCCACCACGACGAAACAGAGCACGAGCACGATCGTGCTCCAGATAAGGCCCGCGAGGTCGAGCAGCGCCTGCACCGCGAAGCGCAGGTCTCGCCCCCACGCCCGGGGCGCCTTGGGGAGCGGTTCGTTCTCCGCGGGTCGCGCCGCCGCGTCGCGGTACGATGTGTCGGAAATCACAGTGTTCATAGCCCCAAGCTTGTCGCGGTAGTCGCGGCAGCTCGATGGTGCCAGCACCACTGTTCACCACGACATCTGATTCGAGGGTAGTGCCGTTGCGTGTCTTCATCGCGGAAGATCAACTGCTGATTCGGCGCGGGATCGAACAGCTCCTGCGGTCACATGGCATCGAGGTCGTCGGCACCGCCGAGAGTGCCGAGGGGCTCGAGGATGCGGTGCTCGCCTCGGGTGCGACGCTCGCGCTCTTCGATATTCGGATGCCCCCGACCCAGACTGACGAGGGGATCCGGGTGGGGGTCGAGCTGCGGCGACGCTCGCCCGGGTTTCCTGTCGTCGTGCTGTCGCAGTACGTCGAGCAGCTGTACTTCAACGAGCTCCTCGCCGATGACCGCGACGCAGTCGGGTACCTCCTCAAGGACCGGGTCTTCGATGACCGGCGCTTCGTGGGCATCCTGCGCGCCGTGGAGGCGGGCGATACCGCCGTCGACCCCGAGGTGGTCGCGCGCCTCGAGTCGCGACGGCCCGCATCCGGCCGCTTGGCCGAGCTCACCGATCGCGAGTATGAGGTGCTCGGCCACATGGCCAGCGGCTCGGCGAATCTGGAAATCGCCGAGCGGTTGTTCGTGACCGAAAAGGCCGTCGCGAAGCACATCAACGCCATCTTCGCGAAGCTCGGGCTAAGCGACCACAGTGTGAGTTCGCGCCGCGTCGAAGCGGTGCTGACGTACCTGCGGCGGTAAACGCGAGCGCCGCTCCGTTCGCGGGCAGTGGAAGTAGCCGCGAGCGCCGCGTGGTTCGCAGGCCCAGGTGGTGCTGGCACCACCCTTCGACCGAGGTGGTGCTGCCACCACCGCGCGAGCATTGCCTGGCGGCTGAGATCGGAAGTGACCCACTCGATCTCGCACGAACGGATGCAGCCCATGTTTTCCACTCGCACACTGCCGCACCCCACCACCGCCGAAATACCCAGCCCCCGCCGCGCCCCGAAGCCCAGTAGCTCACTAACCCGCAAGCCTCCGCCCTACGTCCGACTCGCCACCTGGAGCGCCGATCACCCGCGCTGGGCGCTCCTCGTGTGGGCGGTGCTCATCGCCGTAACTTTCTCGATCTCGATGTTCGCCGACACCCGGCAGGCCACCGAGCTCGAAATGATGACCGGCGAATCGCAGCGGGCGGCGATCCTCGCCGACGAGGCGGGGTACGTTGCGCCCGCGACCGAACTCATCCTGATTCGCGGCGACGCGAGCCCGCAGACGGCGCAGCACATCCAAGATGAGCTCGCCGCGACTCCGCACGTCGACGCGGTGCACGGACCGGTTCAGGAGGGTGGCGCCATGCTCTTCCAAGTCGAGCTCAGCGGCGACCCCGAGACGGCGGCCGACCGGGTCGGCCCGCTGGCCGCCACAACCGAGATGCTCGCGGATGCGCATCCTCAACTGGACATCTCGCGAACCGGTGACGTCTCAATCACCGAGGGATTCCAGACTTGGCTGGGTGACGAGCTCGACCGCGCCATGATCCTCACACTGGTCTTGACCCTCATCATCCTGCTCGTGGTGTTTGGCGCGGTATTCATGGCCCTGTTGCCGGTCGCGGTTGGGGCCGCAGCGGTACTTTCCGCCCTCGGGCTCTGGGCAACCGCCTCGCAACTCGTGCCGGATCAGGGCATCGTGCCCCACGTGATCGCGCTGATCGGCCTCGCCGTGGGCATCGACTACGCGCTGTTCTACTCGCGGCGATATCGCGAAGAGGTGCATGCACTCGAGTCCGGTCGACAGGGCGAGGCGCACCGGGATCGCACCACCGCGCAAATTGCCACCGAGATCGCCGCGCGCACCGCGGGCCACTCGATCCTCGTGTCCGGCACCGCGGTGTCCCTCGCGATGGCAGGGCTCTTCTTCCTCGGCGAGACGATCTACACGGGCATCGCGATCGGCGCCATCCTCGTCGTGCTCGTGGCCATGGCGTCGGCGGTGACCGCGATGCCCGCGCTCATGCGGCTGCTTCACCGCTTCATCGACCGGCCGCGCATACCATTCGTCTGGCGAATCACCGGCCGCGAGATTGCCGATGGCCGCCCGAACCCACTTGGTCGCATCCTGCATCGGGTCGCGCGACGTCCGTGGCTCGCGCTGGGGGCGACCCTGCTCATCCTCGCGATGCTTGCGGCACCGGCAGTCGGGATGCGGCTGACGAACACCACGATCGACGATTTCCCTCGCGCGTTCCCCGCGATGACGACGTACGACGAGGTCCTGGATGCGTTCCCCGACAATTCGAGCTCGGTCACCGTGGTGCTCCGCGCAGACGAGGCGGGAGATGCGTCGGCCGACGGCGGTACCCTCACGCTCGGCGCAGGCGACCTCGCGGAGGCTGTCGGCGCGCATCCCGAGCTATTCGGCGCGGTAGGCGGCCTCTGGCAGAGCCCTGCGGAATCCTCCGCCCAGATCGTCGTGATGACGATCCCTGTGCCACACGAGACCACCTCGCCCGGGGCCCGCGATGCGCTCGAGACGCTGAGGAGCGACGTGCTCCCGGATCTCCTTGCCGCGCATCCCGACATCGAATCGGCCGTGGGCGGACCGATCGCCGCGAACGTCGACGCATCCGCCAGCATTGCCCAGAAGATGCCGTGGGTGATCGGGATCGTCGTGTCGCTGACGTTCCTCTTCATGCTCGTCACCTACCGCTCGTTCGCGGTCGCGGGCATCACCGTGGTGCTCAACATCGCCTCAACGCTTGCCTCGTTCGGGATTCTGATGTTCATCTTCCAGGGCTCCTGGGCGGAGGATGCGCTGGGCTTTACCTCGAACGGCGGGCTCGTGTCCTGGGTGCCGCTGCTCCTTTTCGTCGTTGTCTCTGGACTGTCGCTCGACTATCACGTGCTCGTCCTGGGCCGCGTGCGCGAGTTTGCGGTCGCAGGCTTTTCGGCTCGGGATGCGGTGATCGCGGGGCTGTCGAAGACCGCGGGTATGGTCACCGCCGCGGCCGCGATCATGATCGTCGTATTCGCGGTCTTCGGTTCGATGTCCTTCATCGAGCTCAAGCAGATCGGCGTCGGGCTCGCGATCGCGACGCTTCTTGACGTCACGCTAGTGCGCGTCGTGGCGCTGCCGGCCGCGCTCCTGGCTTTCCGCCGCCAGCTGTGGTGGAAGTCGTAGCGGAATCGAAAAAAGCGAATCCCGGTGTCGGAGAGTCGACACCGGGATTCGCTGCGTGCGAGGAAGACGCGATTAGGCGTTCGCACCCTCGAGCGCGAACTGACCTGCGCGGACCGCCTCCATCGCCTTGGTCCAGACGATGAGCTGGTCGAGCATCGGCGCGAGCGATGCGGCGCCCATGTCGGAAGGCTTGAAGGTCGAGAAGTTCTCGATGTCGGTGAAGAGCGAGAACTGTGCGGCGTTGCGGACGTGCGCAACCTGTGCCTCGGAGAGCACGACGCGGAGGTTCTCGACCGCGCGGACACCCATTGCCGAGCCGTAGGACGCGAAGCCGGCGGCCTTGTTGTGCAGCTCAGGCTGGAGGTAGTCAAGCGCGTTCTTGAGCGCGCCCGAGATGCCGTGGTTGTACTCGCTCACGACGAAGACGAAGCCGTCAAACTCGGCCATCTTTGCGCTGAATGCCTTGCCCTGCTCGTTCGGAGCCTCGGCACCCGGAGCACCATCCCAAACCGGCAGGTTGAATTCCTTGATGTCGACGATCTCGTAGTCGGCGTCGCCGCGCTTGTCGGCTTCGGCCTTGATCCATTCGGCAGCCTGGATGCTGAGGCGGTTCGGGCGGATGCTCGAGGTGACGATCGCAATCTTGGTCATTGGGGCTCCTTGAAACTCAGTGAAGTGATTCGACCGGCGCGCGTTTCGTGCGCCGACAGAGAAGGTAACTACTTGCGCCTTTAACTTATTCCATGAATTTGCATCCAACAAGTTAGTTTCCGAAATTCGTCGCCGTTCACGTCTTCGTGACCGCGTGCCACTAGCGTAGAAACGTGGTCGATCTCCTTATCGCGTCACCGCTTCTGACACTGTTTCTCACCGCCGCGCTCGGCACCCTCCTCGGTGCCGTCCCGTTCGGCCCGCTGAAGTTCGGTGCCGCCGGCGCGCTCTTCGTCGGCCTCGCGATCGGTGCGCTCGATCCCCAGCTCGGCCAGGGGCTCGAGCTCGTCCAGTCGATCGGTCTCGCGCTGTTCGTCTACACCGTGGGACTCGCCTCCGGCGCGTCGTTCTTCCAGGACCTGCGCCGACAGACGCCACTCATCATCGGCGGCGTGGTGCTCATCCTTCTGTTCGCCGTCACCGCCGTTGCCGCAAACCGCGTGTTTGGGCTCGGAGGCGAGCTCGCCGCCGGCATGATGGCTGGCGCGCTCACCTCGACCCCAGCCCTCGCTGCAGCGACCTCCGCGGCCGGTGGCAGCGCCGAGCCCGCGGTTGGCTACGCCATCGCCTACCCGGTCGGAGTCATCGTCACCATGATCATCGTCACGATCGTCGCCCGCAGGCCGCTCCCGGCCAAGAACGACCCCAACCCCAACAACCTTGACGGGCTCGAGGCATGCACCGTCGCGGTCGAGCATCCGATGCGGGTCTCCGAGATTCCCGGCATTGCCGAGATTCCAGGGAGCGACACCGGCGAGGTGCGGGTCTCGTACCTGCAGCGGGCCGGAGAGGTGTCGGTCGCATCCCCCTCGGAGCTGCTCCGCGAGGGCGACCGCGTCGTGGTGGTTGGGGTACCGGATGCGGTGCGCACCGCCCAGGAGGCGCTCGGCAGCCGGGTCGAGGAGAACCTCGTCCATGACCGCTCGGTCGTCGACTACCGGTACTTCATCGTGTCGAATCACGAGCTGGTCGGGCGCACCGTGGCCGAGCTACTCATCCCGCTTCGCTTCGATGGGAAGATCACGCGTATCCGCCGCGGCGACCACGACCTTCTGCCCACCGCCGAGATGACCCTGCAGCTCGGCGACCGTGTGCTCGTCGTCGTCCCGCGCGAGCGCTTCGGCGAGGTCTCGAAGTTCTTTGGCGACTCCGAGCGCAGCATTACCGAGGTCGACTTCTTTTCAATCGGGCTCGGCATCGCGATCGGTGTTGCCATCGGCCTGATCTCTGTGCCGCTCGGTGGCGGGATGGGCATCGCACTCGGCAGCGCGGCCGGTCCGCTGCTGATCGGTCTCATCCTTGGTCGCATGGAGCGCACCGGGCCGATCGTGTGGACCATGCCGATGGCCGCCAACCTCACGATCCGCCAACTCGGTCTCGTGATCTTCCTCGCCGCGGTGGGGCTCGCATCCGGACAGGCCTTCGCACAGACGGCATTCACGCTCACCGGGCTCACCATCGCCGTCATTGCCACGGTGGTGCTCACGGCCATCCTGTTATTGCTGTGGTGGTGGAACCGCGTCACCGGCATGTCCTCCGCGCGCGCCGCGGGCGCCATCGCCGGATTCGTCGGTCAGCCCGCGATCCTTAGCCACGTGAATTCGCTGGTCGATGACTCGCGCACGAACTCGGGCTACGCGGCCCTGTTCGCGGTCGGCATCATCGTGAAGATTCTGCTGGTGCAGGCGGTCGTCGCGCTGTAGGTCGCGGTTGGAGACGGTCGGCCTCCCGACGTCAGGTTCGGACGAGTTCCACCGGGCTGATGCGGCGGATGCGCGAGGCCAGCGCGAAGACCAGCACAAAGGCGAGCAGAATGAGCGCCAGCACGAGCACAATCGCCCACGACACATCCACCGGGAGGGATGCTTGCACGAGGCCGATGCCGCTCAGCATTGCCGAGACGAGCGAATCGAGGAAGCCGAAGCCAGCCAAGGCACCGAGCACTCCCCCGAGCGCGACCACGGGCACGTACGCGAGGGCGGTCTGCACCGCGAGCTCGACCCACGTGTACCCGATCGCCCGACGGACGCCGAAATCGCGTCGCTGCTGGACCAACAGGGTGCTCACCATCAGGCTCAGGATGATCGCGATCACGGCGATGGTGATCCCGAGGATCGCTGCCGAGAGCCCCGCGGCCATCGACACGTAGGTGACCGATTGTCCCTGCACGTTGGCCCGGTAGTCGATGATTTCCGCGACCTCGGACGCGTACTGCTCCTCGATGTCGTCGATCACGGGGCCGGTCTCGTAGCCCTCCTCGAGGTAGATCGCGACGGTGTTGTGCTCGAAGGTGGCGTCGGCGCGGACCGCACCGGCCGTGGTCAAGCTGCCCTCCATACCGAGCGACCTACTCGACTGCGTGAGGCCGGTGATCAGGTAGTCCTCGGTGCCACTGTTGATCGTGACCGGAATCGTGTCCCCGACTCCCGCATCCAACACCTCGCTCGCCTTCGCGCCGATCGCGATCTCGTTATCGTGAAGGGGATAACGACCCTCAAGAATCGTCGAGAGGTCGAGCAAGTCGTAGTCGTCGGTCACCATGAGCGCGATCTGAGTCCCCTCGCTCGTGCCGTTGGCCGTCGATTTCGGGAAGGCCTTGCGCACGCCCTCCATCTGCGCGAGGTCGTCGGCGAAGGCGTCTTCCGCCGCGATGCCCTCTGCCGGGTACACGGAGACTGCCTCGTAGTCGCCCGCGATGAGGTGCGTGAACCCGACCGGGTCGTTCGCGATGTTTTTCACCGCGGCGAGTGCGAACATCGAGGCGAACGTCACGAGCGCGACGATGACCGTGATCGACACGACCTGCGCGGGGTTCTGCAGGAGCTGCTTGAGCCCGAGCGTCCCCAGCAGCGGCCCTCGCGTCGTCTCGAGCGGCAGAGGGTTGCGCTTGAAGCTGTGGGTGAGGATCCCGCCACGCAGCGCGGTCACCGGTGGGATGCGCTTGACTCGTCGGGTCGACAGCAGGGTCGAGACGACAATGGTGCCGACCAGGATGACGATCGCGAGTGCGAGCCCCAGCGGATTGAAGCTCGATTGCCACAGGATGCCGGACTGCGTCGAGAGCATGTTCTCGACGATCGGCATGAACGCGTACGACAATCCGACCCCGAGAAACACCGCGAGCAGACCGACCCCGGCAAACGTCACGAGGAAGCTCCCGCGGATCTGCGCCACGCTCACGCCGATCGCTTTCATCGTGCCGATACCCTGGAGGTCACGCTCGATCGTATTGCGGCAGACATATCGCAGCACGAGCGCGGTGACGGCCGCCAGGATGACCGCAAACGCGGTGAGGATGGCCGAGGTGACGTTGGAGCCGATCGTTGCCGCCATGCGCATCGTGTCGAGCGTGCTGCCGCTGAACGGCAGTTGCGTGTTCGCTGGAAGCGCCGCCAGAATCTCTTCGGACACGTCGGCGAGCACCGCCTCGGCGTCGGCGGGATCGTGGGTCATGGCGCTGATGAACGAGCCCATCGGCGGCGATTGCTCGGCCAGAAAGTCATCGTAGGCGTCAGTGTGGAGCGCGAGTCCCTGGTTCCCCATCGAGATGCTCCCGAGCGATGGGCTCTCGAAGAACCCCTGCACGGTAAACCGGTACGTCGCGCCGATCCCCTCGACCTTGAACGCGTCGCCCAGCGCATACCCGCCGCTATCGCGCCACTGCACCGGCACGTAGGCACCGTCCGCGAATTCCTCCGTCGCAGCCTCGACGACGCCAAGCCTCGAGAGCCCGCGGAACGCGTCCACGTCGAGCGCGGTCATGAGGGCGGTCTGCTCCGAGTCACCGAACGAGAAGGTGCCGAGAAAAACGGGAGCTGACTCAACCTGATACTCGGAGACACGGTCGTCGCCAGCGAGCGCATCCTCGGCGATCTCGGCCGATTCGTCATCGACCAGCAGCATTTCGAGGTCGGGGGTGCGCAGTTCGTCGAAGCGTTCCTCGAGCCCGCGCGGAAAGTCGACCGCGGTGACCACCCCGAGGTTGATGAGGGCGGCCGCCAACAGCGTCAATAGCCCCATGGCAATCACCTGCATGGGTTGCTTGCGCAGACTTCGCAGCGCCAGGAGCCACGTGGTGCCCATCATTACCAGCCCATCTCGTCGAGAAATCGAGTCAGCGCGTCGACGCGCGGCGAGTCGTCGGTGAGCGATCGCGGCAGCTCAAGCTCGCCGTTGATGACGCCGTCCCGGAGATAGCAGATGCGGTTTCCGCGAATCGCGGTGCGCACGTCGTGCGTGACCATGACGATCGTCTGGCCGCGGCCGTTGATGTCGGTCAAGAGGTCCAGCACCATCTCGCTCATCGCGGAGTTCAGCTGCCCGGTGGGTTCGTCCGCGAATACCACCTCCGGCTCGTTGATCAGCGCCCGCACAATCGCGGCCCGCTGCGCCTCACCGCCCGAGAGCATCCCGGAGAACTTGCCCCGCGCATCCTGATCGAGCCCGACGAGGTCGAAGAGCTCGTGAGCGCGCGCAACGACCTCCTTACGGTCACGATCGCCAAGGAGGCCAGCGGTGAGGACGTTGTCCATCACGCTCATCCCGTCGAGGAGGTACACCTGCTGAAACACGAAGCCACACCTGCTGCGGCGGAAGCGCGCGAGCTGCGATTCGCTGCGGTCGGTGAGCTCGGTCTCCCCGAAGCGCACGGAGCCGAGCGTCGGTCGGTCCATGCCCGATAGTGCGTACAGGAGCGTCGATTTTCCGGCGCCGGACGGGCCCATGAGCACCGTGAAGTCGCCCTCGCGGATGCGTAGGTCGAGGTTGCGCAGGACATGCTGCTGGACGCCACCGTGGCTGAACGTCTTCGAGAGCTTGTTCGTGACGATGACGTCGCGCGGTGCAGTTTGCGTGTCCATCGGGCTTCCTCCGGTCGGCGAATCGGACTGGGATTCGATTACCCTCACCGTATGTCGGGCCGAGATGAACAGTCCTTGCCAAATTCCTACGAGACTCTTAACGGCGCGGCGGCTTAACGATGCGGCGGCTAACGACTCAGTGGCAGCGCGAGGTCGACCTCGAAGCCGCCACCCTCGGCGGGCCTCGTCGCGAGCGAGCCACCCATCCGTTCCATGAGCCGCGCCGCCGTGTAGAGCCCGAGGCCGAAGCCCGGCACATCCGCCGCGTTCGAGCCCCGCACGCCCTTTCCCACCAGAACCGGATGCTCGTGCGCGGGCACGCCCGGGCCGAAGTCTCGCAGGCGCAACGCGAGATGCTCGCCCTCGATGTCGCGCTCTAGTCGCATCACGGTGCCGGCATACTTCGAGGTATTCGCGAACACGTTATCGAGCACCTGCGCCAGGCGCCGCGGGTCGACGTCGACGAGCGCGTCTGGGAGGGTGAATTCGCGAAGCAGCTGATTGACGTCGGCGGCCCGAATGATCGTGGCCAACTCCTCGCTCGAAATCGTTTCGGGGGTGATCGGGAGCTGCTCGATCTCGTCTGCATTCGCTTGGAAGAGCGTGGACATAAGCTCGTCGATCTGCCGTGTCTTCTCGACGACGAGCCGCAGTTTTGCCGCGCGGTCGTGGTCTGACTCCCCCAGTTCGAGCAGCTCCGCGGTCGCCCCGATCGTCGCCACAGGCGTCCGGATGTCGTGGCTGAGCTGGGCGATGAGGTCCTGCTTGTCGGCCCTCGCCTTCCGCTCGGCGCGGCGCGCCGCCGCGAGTTCAGTGCGCATGAGGTCAAATGCCTCGGTGAAAGCCCCGAAATGGTTTCCGCGATCCATCTCTAGTGGCACGCCGAGATCGCCGTCGGCGACGTGTGCCGCGAACTCGCGCAGGCGACGAAACGGCCAGAGAATGCGTCGCTCGATCCACACGAAGACGCGGATCAGCAGTATCGCTGCGCCAGCCAAAACACTCGCGATAATGCCGACGAGCATTCGTGTTTGCGCCTCGTAGACCTGCGTATCGGTGGATGCCACGAAGAGCTGGCCGACGGGCTCCCCACCGACCTCGACGGTGAGAGATCGCGCCCGCTCGCGCACGGCGGCCAACTCGTTTTCGATGAGGTCTCCGCGGCTGTAGACGACCGCACCGCTCACGTCGACAACCGTTAGGCTCGGCGCATCCGGCGGGTAGGAATCGTCGGTGAGCTCGCCCCAACCCGACTCCGTCCGGGCGAGCAGGTCATTTACCGCGGCGACGTCAGGGCCTGGGAGCGACCTCGTTGCGAAGCTCACCACCGCGAAGCCGCCGCCTACCAGCATCACAAGTGCCAGCGCCAAGACGATCAGCCGTGCCCTCACGCGCGAGCCTCGAGTCCGCGCCCTTCGAATCCGCGCCCTTCGAATCGATACCCCCTGCCCCACACCGTCTTGATGTATCGAGGATGCTCCGGGTCGGGTTCGATCTTCTTCCGCAACCGTCGCACGTGGACGGTCAGTGTACCGTCACCGACGAACGCATCCTCCCAAACGTGCTCGAAGAGCTCGTCCTTCGTCAGGACCCGGTCTTGCTCGCGCACGAAGTAGTCAAGCAGCCGGTACTCCATCGCCGTGAGCTCAAGCTCGAGATCCTCCACGAAGAAGCGCTGACCATCTGCGTCGAACCGCAGGTGGCCGTCGTCGTAGCCGGCCCGCGCATCCGTGTTGGGGCCCGTGTTATCGAGT
Source organism: Gulosibacter molinativorax (assembly GCF_003010915.2). Lineage (NCBI taxonomy): Bacteria > Bacillati > Actinomycetota > Actinomycetes > Micrococcales > Microbacteriaceae > Gulosibacter > Gulosibacter molinativorax. The sequence continues at coordinate 1,344,263 of NZ_CP028426.1, forward strand.
CGTTCGAGAATGCGACGAATCTTCGCCACGAGGACACTGAGCGACACCGGTTTGCGGAGGTAGTCGTCCCCGCCGAGCGTCAGCGCGAGGATCTCATCGTCGTCGCTACCGCGCGCGCTGAGAAACACGATGGGAAGGGACTTGGACTCACGAACCTTGCGGCAAAACTCGAAGCCGTCCATGCCCGGCAGCCCCACATCGAGCAACAGCATCCGGGTGGGATGCGCGGCCAGGAACTCGAGCGCCGCCTCGGCCGAAGCGACCCAATCGGCTCGGATGCCGAAGGCGGCCAAATACTCCGTCGTGCTCGACGCGAGGGCCTCCTCGTCGTCGACCATCAACACGTCATATTCCATGCCACGCTCCCGGCGTCATCCCACTCAACCCAGAGTAGTGGCGCCGGGTAGCGTGCTCGTCAACGCCCACGCAGGACGGTGGCGACGCAGGACGGTGGCTACGTGCGGGCCAGCTCCTGCGCCCCGCCTCATCTTCGAGAAAAGTGGCAGTGTGCCGTTCTAAGCTGCCCGTATGGCTCACGGCTCGGCTTCCGGATCAGACTCCGATTTCTCAGCACAGCGCGCAAAGGATGCGGCCTCGCGCGCGCTCGGTGACGCCGCCGACAAGGCCGAGGAGGCGTCAAAGCATCCTTGGTTCCGACGAGCGGCCCGGGCGGGATATATCGCTAGCGGCCTGCTCCACATGGTGATCGGCGTCATCGCACTCAATCTCGCGTTCGGATCGGCGCCAGAGGATGCGGATCAGTCGGGGGCCATCGAGCTGCTGGCTTCGAGCCCGCTCGGGATCATCCTGGTCAGCCTGTGTGCCCTCGGCTGCGCGCTCCTCGGGCTCTGGCATCTCAGCGAGGCGATCTGGGGCAGGGACTCCGCCGTCAAGGACCGGCTCAAGGCTGCGGGCGAGGCGGTGATGTACTTCGCGATCGGTGGCGCGTTCCTGATCGCCGCATTCGGCGGCGATCAGGATTCCGGCGAGACCACGAGCGCGCTGTCCGCGCGGCTCATGTCGAATCCGTTTGGTGCGGTGTTGCTCATCCTCGTCGGAATCGCGATCGTTGTCATCGGTGCCTATCACGTGTACAAGGGCGTCTCGCGCAAGTTCATGGAGGATTTGCGGTCGTCGCGTAAGGACGAGATCAGGCTCGCGATCAAGATCGTGGGTATCGTCGGCTTCATCGCCAAAGGTGTTGTGCTTGCGCTTATCGGCGTGCTGTTCATCGTCGCGACGGTGCGCCACGACCCCGAGGACGCGACGGGAATGGACGGCGCCCTGCGCGCCCTCTTGGACCAGCCCTATGGCGAGTGGATGCTCGCAGCGATCGGCGTCGGCCTGATCTTTTTTGGCGTGTACTGCGTGATGCGCTCGCGCTACGAACGGCAGTAGCCGAGGCGATTGCCCCGGCTACTGGTTCATGTTTGTGATTTCGCTATTTGCGGATGATGACGTCGGTGCCCTCAGGCGCCCAGTCGTAGATCTGCTTCGCGCGGTCTTCCGGCATGCCCACGCAGCCGTGGCTCATCGGAGTGCCCCAGTTGTCGTGCCAGTACACGCCGTGGAAGGCCTCGTCACCGTTGAAGTACATCGGCCACTTCACATCCGGCTGCACATAGTCGTCCCCGTACATGGTCTGGATTTCCTGTCGCCAGCCAATCGAGTAGTGGCCGAGTGTCGTCGGGGTCAGGTCCGTCCCGGTTGAGACGAGCCAGGAGTCAACGACCTGCCCGTTTTCCTTCACGTAGAGCTTCTGCTCGCTGAGGTCTACCTCGAGCGTGTACTCCACCGTGGCGGTTTCCGCCGGAACCACGGTCGGTTCGACCGTGAACGCACTGTTGTGCTCCGCGAGCTGGGCGACAAATGCATCCGCGAGTCCGTCTGTGCTCTCGAGCGACATGCCGTCCACCGTGGGCTCGAGCGTCTCGAGGAACTCTCCGGCAGAGTTCACGATCGCCTTGCCTTTGACTGGTTCCTGATAGATGAGGTCGGGAAGCTGCTGCGCCAGCGAGTCGAGGGTCGCGGCGTCCGCGGTCACGGAGTATTCGAATACGCCCGCCTCGGGGTTGGGCGTGAGCTCAACCCAGGTCTCGAAGTCGGCCGACTCGATGGCAAGGATGCGCTCGTCGCCAACGTAGTATCCGGCGTCGCCAACCAGCGTGTTGAGTTCGCCCGCCGTCTCTTCTGCCGAAGCCGTCGTGATGTCGGCCTCGTGGGTGGTTACGGAAACTTCAGCGGCCGTTGCGCCACCGTCCAGCGCCACAGTGAACGCATCCTGCACCGTGGCCGGGTCAACGCCCTTGCCCTCCGATGCCGGGGTCACGACGTATTCGCCGTCCTGGAACGTGATCGACGCATCCACCGGGTCGATGGACTGGCTCGGGAACGCATCCCGGAGCGTGGAGTTGGTGGCGGTGTCATCGAAGGTCACGGCTGGGCGGATCTCCTCGCCCGACCAGGAGCCGATGTTCCAGAGCGGCCGCTCGGCCATCGTCTGATCGACGACGTTCTGCGCGTCAACGCTCGCGCCGAGGGCCGAGCCCGCAACGGCGACCGTGTTGTCGGCGACGGTGATTGAGGTCTCCGTGCCAGCGACGTGTTGCGTCACGCTTTCGGCGGCCGCCTGAGGCGTCATGAAGCTGACATCAACGCCGGCGATCTTCGTGCCGGGCGCGATGAGCGACATTCCGGCCCACGCGGCGACACCCGCAACGGCCAAAGTTGGGATGCCGACGGCGAGTAAGACGAATCCTGGTCGACGTGTTTTCGGCATTTCAGCTCCTTCCGAGCGTGATCTCATTCTTTTCAGTGTATCGACTACACCAAATTTCGCGAGACATCCAGGCGAAATTCATCCGAAAATCGTTACGTTCAGCATTCTGGTGGATGACGACGCCAACGGGCACGGGATCCCTGAGGCGTCTCCTGACAGTATTTCTGGGGTGCGCACTGTAGTGCAAGTTTTATCGACGGAAAGCAAAGAACCCGATCCCTCGAAAGGGATCGGGTTCCGGTGCCGCATCTGCGGTTTTCGTTGCGGGGGCAGGATTTGAACCTACGACCTCCGGGTTATGAGCCCGGCGAGCTACCGAACTGCTCCACCCCGCGGCACAAGAGATAACATTACCCGACGTTTACGAACTTGTCTAGTCGGCGTCAAAATCTCTTTGCCGCGAGGTCACCAAACCTACGGATTCAGCCGCGCCTCGGCCTCTGCGGCACGCTGCAGCGCCTCGGTCATCCGCGCATCCGCCTCGGCTGCGCCCACAAGGTCGTTGTTGGCGTAGGCGTCGGTGCGGTCCTGCAGCGCCTGGCTGGCGTCGTCGAGCGCGTTCTGAAGGTCGGTGTAGGCGTCACCCGAGCCTGCCGGCGGAGCGGTCGTCTCCGTCGGCGCGGTCGTTTCCGTCGGCGCGGGGGTCTCGGTAGCCGCAGGCGTTTCGGCCGGCGCAACCGACTCGGTCGGCACATCCGCTGGTGCATCCTCAGCCTGAGGCACCTCGACGTTCGGGTCCTGCATCACCTCGTCGATGTTGCCGTCACCGGCCTCTGCACCCGAGTCGCCCGCGAACAGCTTGTCAAGCGCCGCATCCAGGGTGTCTTCGAACGCGATCCGGTCACCGAAGGCGACGAGCACTCGGCGCAGCAGCGGGTAGCTGGTCTCACCAGTCGACTGCACGTACACCGGCTGGACGTAGAGGAAGCCCTCACCGACCGGCAGCGTGAGCAGGTTGCCTCGCAGCACCTGCGTTTGGCCACCGCGCTCAAGCAGGCTCAGCTGGTTCGCGACTGTCTCGTTCGAGTTGAAGATGTTCTGGACCTGACCGGGACCGTTGACCGAGTCGTTCTCGATCTCAAGCAGCGTCAGGGTGCCGTAATCCTCGGCGATCTCGCCATCGACGTTACCGGCGTTCGCGTTCGCCGACAGATATCCGGTCAGCACGTTTCGCGTACCCGATCCTGAAACCATCGGAATGAACGTCGAGTACAGCGAGAACGCGGGCTCCTGTCCAGGCATCTGCATGGTCAGGTAGTACGGAGGCTGACGTAGCTGCGCATCCGAGGATTCGGTCGGGTCAAGCGGCAGCTCCCAGGCGTTCGTCTGGTTGTAGTACTCGGCCGCGTCGGTCACGTGATAGGTCGAGAGGATCTCACGCTGCACCTTGAAGAGGTCTTCCGGGTACCGCACGTGGCTGAGGAGGTCACCCGACATTTCGGAGACCGGCTTCAACGTGTTCGGGAAGATCTTCTGCCAGGTCTGCAGGATGGGGTCTTCCGTGTCCCACGCGTAGAGTGTGACGCTACCGTCGTAGGCGTTCACCGTCGCCTTCACCGAGTTACGGATGTAGTTGACGGGCTTCGTCGGCAGAGTGGGGGCCGGGGTGTTCGAGTCGGCCGCGGCCTCCTCGATCGATACCTGCGTCGAGTACGGATATGCATCCGAGGTCGTGAAGCCATCGACGATCCAAACGAGCTGGCCGTCGACTACGGAGGCATACGCATCCGAATCAATCGTCAGATACGGGGCGGCAGCCTCGACGCGCTGAATCGGGTCACGGTCGTAGAGGATCTGCGACTCGGAGTTGATCGCGTCCGAGAGCAGGATCTGCTCCGACTGGAACTTGATCGCGTACACGAGGCGGTTGAAGAGGTTACCGAGCGATGGGCCACCGTCGCCGGTAAAGGTGGTGTACGTCTGCGAGGCGTCGCCTTCGCCCGAGATGTGGTCGAACTCCACCGGAGTCGAATCGGCCGGGGCGCCCACGATCGAATACGCGGGAGAGTTCTCACCAAAGTAGACGCGCGGCTCAAACTTCGGCAGTGCCTCGGCCTGCTGCGGCATACCGGATGCGAAGAACAGCGGCTGCCCGTCCGGGCCGCGCTGGTTGCCGTAGCCGGCGACGAGCCCGTAGCCGTGCGTGTAGACGATCGTCCGGTTCACCCAGGACTGCGCATCCGCGCCGAGACCGTCGACGTTGATCTCGCGAACTGCGGTCACCGCATCCTGCGTCTTGTCCTGGATCTGATAGCGGTCAACGTCGAGCTCGCCGGAGAACTGGTAGTACGCACGCTCCTGCTCGAACTGGGCGTAGGTCGGGCCCACGATCGAGGGGTCGAGGATGCGGATGTTCGCGGTCGTCTCGGCATCCTCACGAAGCTGGCCCGACTCGGCGGTCGTGACGCCGGCGTACGGCTGCACGTTGATCTCGCTGACGCCATAGGCGTCGCGCGTCGCGTCGATGTTGTTCTTGATGTACTCGGTCTCGAGCGACTGCTCGTTCGGTCCGACCTGCAGCTGCTGCACCGCCCACGGGTAGACCGCGCCGGCAACCAGACCGACGACGAGCAAACCCGCAACACCCACGACTGGGAGCGTCCAGCGACCCGCGATCGCGGCGAAAAAGAAGAGGAGCGCGACGATCACCGCGGCACCCGCGAAGATCGCGAGACCCGGGATGGATGCGTGCACATCCGAGTACAGCGCACCGGTCCACCGACCGTTCGACTCGGTCAGCGAGTTGTAGCGGTCGAACCAGAAGCTCACGCCCTGGCTCAGGACGAACAGGCCCGCGAGGATCGCGATCTGGATGCGCGCGGCCTTCGAGATGACGACCTCGCGACCCGTGACGCGGATGCCGCCGTAGAGGTAGCTCACCGCGACGGAGATGATGAGTGCGAGCAAGATCACCGCGCTCGCGAATGCCACGACGCCGCGCCAGAACGGCAGCTGGAAGACGTAGAACGCGATGTTGTTGTTGAAGACTGGATCCGAGTTCGTGAACGACGTCGCGTTGAAGAACTGAATCACCGTCTCCCACGACCCCGCCGTGCTGAGCCCAGCAAGCAAGCCGAGGAAGGCCGGAATCACGATGAACACGACCTTGCGAACCGGCTCGAGCGCGCGCTGATACTCGTTCAGCTGCTGCGAGAGCTTGGCGTACACCGGCCGGTTCCGATACGCGAGCTGCAGCACCAAATAGATGGGCGCTGCCATACCGATGAATCCGACCAGGAACATCACGGTCGTCGCGATCCACCGCGTATAGAGGACTTCCGAGTAGCCGAGCTGGTTATACCAAAGAATGTCGGCGTAGAACCCGGTGAACCAGAAGAAGACCAGGATCAGCGCGACGACAATGGCGATTGTTGCGGCGAGGGGGCCGAATCTACGGCCGCTGGTTTCTGATGACCCGGATGGCGGTTTGGCGGAACTTGGCTGTGGTGCTGCGGTAGAACTCACTGATTACCCGTCGTGCTCGAGAATGTAAGGTGCCGCACCGCGTGAAGTTCGTCGCACGGTGGCGGCGTTGCGGCAAGTCTACCCGGCGGGATGCGCCGCCAATTTACACCTGCGGCACGTTCGCGGCCAGCGCATCCTCACACGTGCGAATGCCGTCGAGCTGGTCCGTGCCCTCGGCCTTGACGGTCGCGAGTGCTTCGTCGAGGTCGGCGATCGCGTAGATCGGAATCTCGTCGGCGACGCTAGCCTGCAGCGCCTCCTGACAGTTGGCCTCTGGCGCGAGGAAATAGTCCGAGTCGATCTCCACAGCGGTGTGCACCTTCTGGCGGATGCCACCGATCGGCCCCACTGTGCCGTCGGCCGCCATCGTGCCGGTGCCCGCGATGCTCTCGCCCGAGGTGAGGTCGCCCTCCTCGAGCAGGTCGATCGTCGCGAGCGTGAAGATGAGTCCCGCGCTCGGTCCGCCCACGTCGCCGAGCTCGATGTCGACGTTGATCGGGAACTTGAAGCCGTCCTGCACCAGGATCCCGAGGATCGGGGTGTCGCTCGTGTCGGTCTTCTTCGGCGTGATCGTGACCGTCTGCGCTTTGCCGTCGCGCAACACGGTCACGTCGGTTGGCTCTTCGGTGAACGGCTCCGCCTGCAGCGACGCGTAGTCGGTGATGGTGCGATCCCCCACCGCGGTGATCACGTCGCCCTCGGCAAGAATGCCGTTCGCGGGGCCATCCTCGTTGACGCCCATTACCGTGAGCTCGGCTTCGACCTCGTACCCCTGCTCGGTGAGCGCGGCCGCGATCGCGGCGCCCTGCGACTGCGTCATCATCGCCGCGTTCTCCTCGCTGCGCTGCTCTGCCGTCACGCCGTCCGGGTAGTACGCCTCGATCGGCAGCACATCCTTGTCGGGCTGTAACCATGCCGCGGCCGCGGTAAACCAACTCGGCTGGTACTGCGGCGTACCCGTGACGTTGACCGTCATCACCGACAGCGTGCCCGCATCGGGGGCGATACGATCCGCGCCGTCGATGCTGATCACATCCACTTCCTGGGTCTCGCCCGCGTCGTCCTTAACCTCGGTCGTACCGAGCGCGTCGAACGACGGCCCGGGTGTGCGGATTACGTACGGTGAGGGCGAAAACGCCAGCACTACAAGCAGGACGAGGCCTACTGCCAAGAGGCTCAAGCCCACCCGCGTGCGCTTAGGTTTGGGTTTGGCTGCAGGCTCAGAAAATTGGCTCATATAAGGGGTCTTGGCTTTCGACAGAGGCGGGGATGCGCGTGAGTCCGCTATCAGTGAAATGGCCGCGCCTCGCGGCCGATGCACGGAACTCCAAAGCTACTCTAGAACCGACCCCCTGAGAGGAGTGGCGCTAATGAGCGACCAGGATACGCCCCGTAACAATGAGGGCAACCAACCTGACGACGAACTTCGTCGCATGCTTGAGCAGCTGCTCGGCGGCGGAATGATCAACCCCGACCAGCTCGCTGGCGTCGCGGGGCTGCCCGCCGACCCCCAGGCACTCTCTCAGATGCTGATGCAGCTGCAGCAGGCCATGCGCAACCCCACCGAGGGCATCAACTGGCAGGTCGTGCGCGACGCAGCGCGCCAGACTGCGGCCGAAAACCGCGAGGTATCGGCCGAGGAAGAAAAGGAATACGAGCAGGCATTTGGGCTCGCCCAGCTTTGGCTAACCGAAGTCACGACCGTGGGCTCAACGGTCCTCCCCGAGCAGCCGCGCGCGATCACGCGCTACGAATGGCTGAACCTCAGCCACGACACGTGGGCCGAGATCAGCGGTCCGGTGGCGGAGAGCATCTCGCGCGCCCTCGTCGACATGATCAACGAGCAGGCGCCCGAGGAATACAAGTCCATGATCAATCAGTCGCTGCCGATGGTGCGCTCCATCGGCCAGGCGATGTTCGGGATGCAGCTCGGGCAGGTCCTCGGCCAGCTCGCCAAGGAAGTCCTCTCCGGCGGCGACATCGGTATGCCCGTCCTCGAGCACGGCAAGGCGGCGCTTCTCCCCCAAAACCTCTCGTCGTGGTCCGAAGGCCTCGAGATCAAGCCCTCCGAGATCCTGCTGTACTTCGCGGTGCGCGAGCTCGCGCACGCCCACCTCTACATGCACGCCCGCTGGCTGCGCCTTCATCTCGTCAATGCCGTGACGGAGTTCGCCCGGGGAATCCGCATCGACACCGAGCAGATCGAGGACACCGTGCGCGGTATGGATGTCTCGAACCCGGAGGAGCTGAAGAAGGTCCTCCAGTCTGGGCAGCTCATCCCGCCGCGCACCCCCGAGCAGGAAATCGCGCTCGAACGCCTCGAGACGATGCTCGCGCTCATCGACGGCTGGGTCGACGTCGTGACGCAGGATGCGACCTCCCGCCTGCCAAACGCGGATGCGATCGCCGAGATGGTGCGTCGTCGGCGCGCGACCGGGAACCCCGCCGAGAAGGCATTCGGATCCCTCGTAGGCCTCGAGTTGCGCCCACGCCGACTGCGCGAGGCGACGAGCATGTGGCGGCTGGTCACCGAGAAGCTCGGCGCGGATGCTCGCGATGCGCTGTGGGACCACCGCGACGCCCTGCCGACCGGCCAGGACATCAGCGACCCGTTCGCCCTCGTCGAGCGGCTCAGCGGCTCGAGTGAAAACGTCATCACGGACGAACTCGATGACGAGCTCGCGCGCCTCCTCGGCGATCCAGACTCCTTCGGTGAGGCGCCGCAGGGTGGCGAGGATCAGGGCGACGCGGGTTCCGGCCACGAGAAACCACGCGGCTAGCGCGCGGATTGTGGATAACTCCGGTACCGAGTACCGGAGTTATTTCATGATGGAGGCGTGCGCTATCAACTGCCCGTCGGGGTCCCCGTCACCTGGTCGAGTTCGGCCGAAGTCCGCGTTGGCGGCAGCCACCTCGGTCGCGTCTTCCCCGACCACCCGGCGGTGCACGCGATGCTCGATGCGCTCAAGCTCGGCACCGACGAGAAATTCCTCCGCATCCTGGCGAAGTCCCACGGGCTAGGACGCGAGCGCGTCGATGCGGTCGTCGAGGGGCTCATCGCTATCTCGGTTCCGGTGACCGTGCCCACGACCGGTTCGCGACGCGTCATCGTACGAACGCCACCTTCCGCGGAGTCGTTCGCGCGCATTGTGGTGCGCGAGTTTGCTCGCCGCCACCACGGCACAGCGCTCGTCGGAGCCGATTCTCGCGATGGCCTCGATGCCGCAGACCTCGTCGTCGAGGTCGCCGAATTCGTTATTCCAACCCGCCGCTATCTGCCGCTGCTCGCCGCGGATGTGCCCCACCTCGCGCTGATCCGGGATATCGATGGCCTGCAGGTTGGGCCGCTCGTCGTGCCCGGCCAGACGCCGTGCCTGCGCTGCGATGACCTGTGTCGCTTAGCCGAGCATCCCGAGTGGCCAGCCGTCGCGACGCAACTCGTTGACTCCCCACCGGTCACGTTGCCCGCCGAGATCGACTGGCTCGGCGCCTTGCATGCGGGACTCATCGGCGGTGCCTACCTCGGACCGGGCGAGGATGCCCCACCCCTCGGCACGCGCCGAACGCTCATCCACCCAAAGACCGGCGAGGTCAGCGTGCTCCCGCGAAGTTTCCACGCTGGATGCGGTTGCCAAGTTCCGCCAAGTACCGAGACTGTGGCCCCACCGACTGCGGATACGAAAGGTACAGGTATTTCCGTGCTCGCGTGAGCGCGACGTAGAAGAGTCGCCGTTCCTCGTGGATATTCTCGGCCGTGACCGCCTGCGCGATCGGCATCCTGCCCTCCGCAAGCCCCGTCACGAACACCCGATCCCACTCGAGGCCCTTGGCGCCGTGCATCGTCGAGATCGTGACCGCCGCCACCTCGGGTTCGTGCTGATGCTTGGCCCGGCTCATGAGGTCGTTCGTGAACTGCTCGAGGGTGGTGCCCGGCGCGGCGCCGTCGGCGAGGCGCATGATGGCGTCGAGCGCACCCCACGCCTCGCGGGCCGGGCCCGCCTCGCGTGGCGGCTCGACCGTCCAACCGCGACCACGCAGGACGTCACTCACGGATTTGAAGAGCGGTCCCGCATCCTGGCTTGCCACCACCGCGGCGCGCAGGCCCGCCACCGCCGCGCGAACCTCGGGTCGCTTGAAGAACGGCTGCCCGCCGGCGACGCGATAGGGCACCCCGACGTTCTGAAAGGCCTGCTCGAGTGGTGCAGACTGGGCGTTCGTGCGCACCAAGACCGCGACCTGTGCGGGCTGCTCCCCGGCCGCGATCGCGTCGGCAACGCGCTGCGCGATGCCGCGCGCCTCCGAGAACTCGTCCGGGTACTCGAAGAGCTCGGGGAGCGGCGAACTCGTCTCGGTCTCGACCGCGCGCTCGAGCTGCAGGGCATGCGGGATGTGCTTCGCGAGCGAGTTCGCGACCGCGATGATCGGCATCGTGGAGCGGTAGGAGCCCTCGATCTTGACGGTGCGCGCATCCGGAAACTCGTGCCCGAAGTCGATCAAGTAGCGGTTAGTCGCGCCCGTGAACGAGTAGATCGTCTGGGCCGGATCGCCCACGACGCACAGGTCGCGGCGTTGCCCGAGCCACAGCGTCAGCAGCTTGTGCTGCAGTGGCGAGATGTCTTGGTACTCGTCGACCACGAAGAAGCGATACTGCTCGCGCACCTGCTGGGTGATCCAGGGTTCCGATTCGAGCATCCCCGCGGTCGCGAGCAGGATGTCCTCGAAATCGATGACGTGGCGATCATCCTTCACCTGCTCGTAGGCGCGGATCACCTCGACCGCCTGCTCCGGCTTCAGGCGTGCCGGAGGAGTGCGCGCCCCTGACTCGAGCGCCGCGGCGTACTGCTCATACGTGAGTTCGGAGACTTTGCGCCATTCGACGTCCTCCGCGATGTCCCGCACGTCGGTCGGATTGACCCGCAGCTTCACTCGCTCGGCCGCCTCGGCCACCACGCGCGACTTGGATGCGGAGATCTGCGGCATCTCGCCGCCGATGGCGTGCGGCCAAAAATAGCCGAGTTGCCGCAGCGCGGCGGAGTGGAAGGTGCGCGCCTGCACCGCGTGTGCGCCGAGCCGCGCGAGCCGGCCGCGCAACTCCCCCGCAGCGCGGTTCGTGAAGGTCAGCGCGAGCACGCGCTCCGGCGTGTACACCCCGGCCTGTACGCCGTAGGCGATGCGGCGGGTAATCGTGTGGGTCTTGCCCGTTCCGGGCCCGGCGAGGATGCACACCGGGCCCACGACCGACAGCGCGGCCTCGCGTTGCTGCGGGTTGAGGTCCGCGAGCAGACTCGCGCCTGCGCTTCGCGGGCTGGGCTCGGTTGAATCGCCGGGGAGGTCGCTCTCGCTAGTCGAGGGGGCCGCCATACCACTCCTCGATGATGGCTCGAGAAATCGAGATTCGAGGGGGCAGCAGGTCGATGTTCTCGCGGATTTCCTCGCGGGTGAACCAGCGCACCTCGGCGATCTCCTCGTTATCGGGCCGAACGGTTGCCGGGTCCTGCTCGGGGTCGAGCTCGCCGAGGAAGCCGATCATGACGCTCGCCGGGAACGGCCACGGCTGCGAGCCGAGGTACCGGTGGTTCACGATTCGCGCGCCGGCCTCTTCCATGACCTCGCGGGTCGCGGCCTGTTCGAAGGATTCGCCCGGCTCGACGAAGCCGGCGAAGGTCGAGTACCGCTTCGGTTTCCAGTTCACGTTCGCGCCGAGCAGGATGCGGTCGTCCTTGTCGACCACGCCGATGATGATCGCGGGATCCACGCGCGGAAACACCGGCTGCCCGCCGTCCTCGGGCCGCACGACCCAGCCGCCGTGCTCCATCGCGAGCCGCTCGCCCGTCAGCGGGGAGTGCTGGTGGTTGCGATGAAAATTACGGATGGCGAGCGCCTCCGCATACAGACTCGCGTCAGTGCGGTCGAGCTGCAGGCCGCTCTCGTTGAGCATCGGCCAGCGGTCCGCCTCGGGCTCGAGCTGGCTCGCCTCGAAATCCTCGATGGCGACGGCGACGATCGGCGTACCCGTTTCGTCAACGCGACCGTCCGGGTTCTCGCGGGGCTCGACGAGCTTGCCGAGGTAGATCGGGTCGCGATACGACGGCAGGTTCTTGTTCTCGCGCAGGTCGAGCGCGAGTCCCCCGCCTCGCGGAGCGACGAGCGCGGTGTCGCGCCGCTGCACGAGGATGCGCGTCCCCGGGTTCTCGAGGAGGCCATCCGCCGACTTGCGGCCGAGGTCATCACGGTCGATGCCGCTGAGGGCGAAGGGCAAGCGCTGCACGAAGTCATTCATATTCAAGCCATCATAGGTTCGCTCGCCTGCGCGGTGTGGCAGTTCCTCGATTCTCTGTCGGCCTCGTAGTCTGGCGCCTATGGGTGCGCACTATTTGGAGTTGGCCGGCTACGCGACCGCGGCGATTGACGACCTTGCCGTGGTGGGCGCGAACGAGTGGACCTTCGGCGCCAATGGCGACTACGACTCGGCCATCCTGCGCACGGCGGATGACCGGATGCTCATCGCCCGATGCCCCAACTCCGCCGCGGCCGCCGGCGAACAGGCCGCGATTTCGCGATCCCTCGCGAGCCTCACGCCGGGCCTTCGCAGCCGACTCCCGTTCACCATCCCAACCGAACTCGGTCGGCTCGACGGCGCCGACGGTCAGCTCGCGGTGTACGAGTTCATCCCGGGCACAACGTGTGACCGCGTGCGGCTTGAGCACGACTCTATGCTCGTCGCCGACATCGGTCGCGCCGTCGCCGCGATTCACTCGCTGCCGAGGCAGTACGTCGAGTCGGCCGGGTTGCCGGTGCAGAGCGCGAACGATTCGCGGGATGCGGTCGAGCAGCTGATGGCTAAGGCTCGCGACACGGGTCGGCTACCCGCCGCGCTCGATGACCGCTGGGGTGGCGCGGTTGATGACGTCAGCCTGTGGAGCTTCGTCCCGAGCGTAATTCACGGCTCGCTCGAGCGCGGCTCGTTCCTCACCAACGGTGCGGGCGTCGTAGGCGTGCTCGGGTGGGGCGACTTGCGCATCGGGGATCCCGCGCGCGACATGTCTTGGCTGCACGCCCTCGACGGCGCCGTCACCCGCGCGGTGTTCGACGAATACGTCGAGTCACGTGGTGCCACGGTCGACCGGCAGTTGCGGCAGCGTTCGACGCTCTACGCCGAGCTCGAGCTCGCACGCTGGCTCGTGCACGGCGTCGAGACCGGGAACGACGCGATCATTGCCGACGCCGAGCAGCTGCTCGACAGCCTCGTCAACCGCGTGCGCGCGCTCGAGCAGACGGAGCTGCGCCACGAGACGCTGCCTGTGCTCGATCTCGTCGAGGTACAAGAGCTGCTCGCGGACGCCGGCTCGAAGAATCGCCACCCCGAGCAGCGGCTTCTTCGGCCCGAGGACGCCGAGCATCCTTCGGGCGAACTGCAGCCGGGCGAGGACTTCGAGGGCGCCGACGGCTACGAGGCCGAGGAGCTCGACGAGGAATCGACCTTCGAATCCGACGACGAGCTGCACGCCGAGGTCAACGCCGAGCAGGAGGCCGGGAGCCGTTCCGACCACGATCTCGGCATCGACCCGGCCCTCCGCCCGCCGCGCGCCTAGCTCCGCGAAACCTTTCGCTGCGCATCCTCGAGCTTCTGGATGAGCGCCTCGCGGCTGAGCATGTCCTCGACCGTGATCTCCTCGTCGCTCGAGACGTAGTAGAGCGTTGCGCGGATGCGCTCGAGCGGCACGTCAAAGCCCGCCGAGTAGGCGTGCGCGTAACACATAAGCTGCAGCTCGCGGCCTTCGCGCTCGTCGGCGGAGCGGGGCGCACGACCGGTCTTCCAGTCGACGATCTCGACCTCCCCAGTTGCTTCGTCGACGTACACGGCGTCGAGCTTGCCGATGATCGTGTGGGCGCCGAGCGGGCTGTTGATCGCCAGCTCGACCGCGCTCGGCCGCTTACCGTCCGCCGCGAACCGGCTGCGTAGGAACGTCGCCTTGAACTGCTCGAGGCGCTCCCGGTCGGCCTCGCCCGCGGTCGTGAGTCCCGCATCCGCCCGGTCTTCGTCGTCGAGATCAGCACCCTCGAGGGTGGCGCCGCCACCACCGACGTCCGTATAGAGCGACTCGACCCAGCTGTGGAACAGGTTGCCGATGAGCGTCGCGCGGAACGGTTCCTGCGGCATCGGGCGACGCCGCTGGCGCGCGATCGCGACCGGGTCGTCGAGGAGGTCGTGCAGCAGGGATGCGCCGAATCGCTCGGGCAGCCGCAGCTCGGCCTCGTCGTCACCCGCGTCGCGCTCGGCGAGCAACAGGTCGATGAGCGGGTCAAAGGCGTGGCTTCCCGAGGGTTCTGCCGCCTGCCCTTGAGCCGCGAGTTCCACGACGCGTTCGCCCGCGGCACGGAGCCGCGCGAGTCGCGGCGCGGCCATCGGCGGCCGCGGCCAGACCTGATACTTGCCGCCCTCGTTGGGATTGACCGCGAGGGTGTCGTTGATTTCCGCACGCTCGTCTGCCGTCTGAGCCGCGGTAAACACGACTCGTTCGTCGTCGATGAGCGCGTATGGCTCGCTGCCGGGCGGGCACGCGAGGGTCACGTCGCCAACTATTTCGTGGAAGAAAGGCGAGGGGAAAAACGGTCGGGAGTTGCGACCGCGCCAGCGTGCACCGGTCAGCATCAGCCGCGAACGGGCACGCGTGACGGCCACATAGGCGAGCCGGCGGTCCTCGTTCAACGAGTGAATGCGCTTCTGCGTCGCGAATGACGGCCGCTCGCCTACCGGGGGTGGCAGCACGCGGGTCTTGTTCTCGTTCAGCTCGTGCTTGATCTCGTCCAGGGTTTCGGCGTGCTCCCAGTCGAACTGCGGGAGGTCGCGGTGGTCGTCGCGGAGCTCGTAGGGCAGTGCATCCGAGGGAATCCATGTCGAGCTTCCTGATGAGCCTGGCAAGACCTTATCGTTCAGCTGCGGGATCGAGACGTAGTCCCACTCGAGCCCCTTCGCCGAGTGCATCGTCGTGAGCTGTACGACACCCTTCTTTTCGGCGACCTCCGTGACCTCGGCGTGCTTGTCGTCGCGCTCGGCGAGATCAACCCAGTCCAGGAACTCGTGGATGTCAGCGCTCGGGTTCGCCGCCGTGTAGCCCGCCACCGCGTCGACATACGCCTCGAGATTCGCGCGGCCGACGGCTCGGCTCGGGTTCGCGACTGTCTCAATATCGAGCCGCGCCCGGCGAATCGTGAAGTCGACCAGGTCGGTGAGCGGCAGCGTGAGCCGGATGCGCACCTCGTGGAGGAGCTCGGCCGCTTCCCGCATCCGCGCCTCGCCCAGCTCGCTGAGGCCCCACTCACGGAAGGCACCCGGCTTCGAGCTGCGCACCACGTCCAGGGCGTCGACCAGGCTTTCGCCGCGGTCCTCCGTCTTGGCGTCGCTCCGTTCCACGGCAATGCGCTCCTTGGAAAGGGGTCTGCCATCAGCGTCGCGCTTCGCTTCTCGCCGCGCGATCGAATTCAGCGCCACGATGTCCGCGAGGCCCACCTCGAATTGCGCGCCCACGAGCAATCGAATCAGCTCGTTCCCTGCCTGCTCGTCGGCGGCGGCTCGGAGGATCGAGTTGAGGTCGACGATCTCGGGCGTGCTAAACAGTCCCCCGAGCCCGAGCACCTGGAACGGCACATCCGCGTCACCCAGCGCCTTCGCGATGATGGCCATGTGGGACCTCGCGCGGACGAGCACCGCGGCCGTGCGGTCTTTGCCAGCCTCGTCCTCGACGAGCAGCCCCCTGAACCATCCCGCGATGTGCGCCGCCTCGTCTCCATCCGTCAGCAGATACTCGTGTTCCACGGTGCCTTGTCCGGCGCCCGGCCGCGGACCAAGTTCCTTCGCGCCGATCGCCTCGGGCAGAGGCGCCGCGACCCGGTTGGCAGCCTCGAGGATGCGCTCGTCATTGCGCCATGACACCGACAGTTCGAACCGCTGCCCGCGGCGCGTGCCGTAGAAGTCGTCACCGAACCGCTTCATATTGGCGGCACTCGCGCCCCGCCACCCGTAAATCGACTGCTTCGGGTCCCCGACCGCCATAACGTTGTGGCCTTTGAACAGGTTCGAGAGGAGTCGGATCTGCCCCACCGAGGTGTCCTGGTACTCGTCGAGGATGACCACTTCGGCCTGTTCGCGTAGCTCCCCCGCAATCGATGGATCGAGCTCGAGAATCTCTGCGGCGGTCGCCACCTGATCGCTGAACTCCACGACACCAGCGTCTCGCTTCCGCGCCTCGTACCTGTCCGCAATACCGGCGTAGAGCTTCAGTCGCTCGAGACGCTCCAAGATCTCGTCTGTCGCTTTCGTCGTGCGGCCGGGCAGCGTCGGGAGCCGCTCGAGAACGGGATCAACGCGAATCCGGACCTCAGCCGCGTCGAGCCGCATCTCGCGCATCCCGCGAGCGATGCTGAGTGCGACCCCGGCCATGTGGCCGACCGACGGCTTGTCGAATGAACGTAACGCCGCGTCGTCGTGCTCGAGCAGCGTCTGGCGCATCAGCGAGAACGCTCCGGGCTCGTCGAGCAGGACGGCATCCGGGTCGCGGCCGACGAGCAGCGCGTACTGCGAGTAGATGGCATTCGCGTAGGAGTTATACGTCGACACCTGCGGCATGTCGAACTCGTCGATGGTGATGAGCTTCGCCGACCGCAGGCCGTCGAGACCCGTTTCGATGCGTTCTTGCAACTCGCCGGCGGCCTTTCGGGTAAAGGTGAGGCCAAGGATCTGCTGCGGCGCGATCTGCTCGTTCGCGATGAGCCACAGGATGCGGAGCATCATCGTCTGGGTCTTGCCGCTTCCGGCACCCGCGACGACGAGCGCCGGATCGAGCGGCGCCTCGATGATGGCCTGCTGCTCCTGCGTGGGCAGGTAGAACTTTCCGTCCGTCGACAGGGCACGGGCGATGTCTTCGTGGGTTACGCGGCTCATTCGGTCACCTCGGCAATCGCGTGGATGTGGCAGTTTCGGTTGTTCGACAGGCAGTGCTTGTCGTGATCGGAAAGGTAGGTCGGCGGGGCGTCGAGGTCGGGGTCAAGGCCCGCCATCGGGAAACCTGCCTCGCCGAGTGCGGCGTCGAGGAAGTTGTCCTCGACGAGGTCAAGCTCGTCCGCATCGAACGCATTCTGCTCGGCGAGCGACCAGAGCTCCTTCTTCGCCGGAATGCGCGGGAAGAGCAACGCGGCGGTTTCCACCTTGATTGCCCCGGCTTCCTCGGGGAGGACGCCCTCTCGATGTGCGAGCTGATAGGCGCGCAACTGACGGTTCTCAAAGAGCTTTTCCTTCGAGGGCTTCGTGGCGCCCGTCTTGATGTCGATGATCCGCAGGCCGGCCTCCGTCGCTTCCATCCGGTCGATTCGCCCGGACACCGTGACCTCGGCGCGCACACCGGAATCCAGTTCGCGCTCGAGCAGAAATCGGAAGGCGTACTCGTTCGCGATCACCTCGGAGCCGTCACGCCGCAGATATGTCCAGAGCGACTCGGCGGCGTCGCGCACCGTCTTGGCTTGGATTTCCTCGACCCAATCTGCGTCGAAGTTCATTTCGCGCAGCTTCGCCTCCGCAAAATCCATCATCTCGACGCGGTCCGCGAACGCGGCCTCGCGTTCTGCCGCGAGGTGCAGGATGTTTCCAATCGTCATCGCGTCGCTCGGGGCGCTGCCCGAGTATTGATCGAGGAACCAGTTCACCCCGCATTCGAAGAAGCTGTCGATGCCCGAGGGATAGAGCTGCAGTCGAAGCACGCCGTCCTCGCTCTGCTCCAGCGGTGCAACGGTCGATCGGCCTCGCACCCCGAACCAGGAGTCGGGGTGCGCGCCCGTCACCCCGGCTTCAGAGAGCCGAGCGAGGGCGTGTTCGCTCGCCTCGTGGGACGCGGAGTCCACCGCGATGTCCCGCCGCAAAACCGCGACGAGCCCCTCGAGGGTGAGCTGCGCGTACCCGAACTGCTCGGTGCCTCCAAGGGCGAACTGGCTCGGGAGATCCTCAAGCCTGAGCGTGTGCAGGTATCGCGAGGGCTGCGTGTCCTCTCCCGAGGTCGCGGTCACGAGGATGCGCTCACTCGCCTTCGACAGCGACGCCGTGAGCATCCGTGTCTCATCGTTCAGTACCTCCGCACGACGGTCGATGATGCTCAGCGGCGCCTCGCCGCGGGCCTCGTCGAGCCGGCCGGCGCCGAGGAGCGAGTCGCGCACCTTGAGGTTCGGCCAGACGCCCTCGTTGACGCCTGCGACCACGACGACCCGCCACTGCCTCCCCACGGCGCCGGCGGGCGTCGTGAGCGCAACCGCGCGGCGCCCGGAGGGACCGGCGAGTGAGTCATCCACCACGGAGTCGCGCTGCCACTCGGCGAGGAACGCGGCGAGGGATGCGTGGGGCTCGCGCTCGACGAAGCGCTTGGCGCGGTCGAACAGCACGGTGAGGGCGTCGAGTCGCCGGTTCATCGCGACAGCCCCGGAGTCGTTCCCGAGCGCGATTTCCTGCCACTTCTTGGCCCGGGCATCATCGCGCCACGCCTCGTAGAGAGCGGTGTCGATCGGATCGCCGTCGCGTAGTCGCCCCATCATGCGGGTGAGGACTTCCGCCACGCCGCGGATCGCGCGGGCCCCGAGCCAGCCGTGGGACTCGGCGAGCTGCGTCAGCGTCGCCTCGCCGATCACATCCGCTTCACCCCGGAGGCGTGCGTTGACCGTGTCCGTCATCACCTGCGCCCCCGAGCGCCCCTCCCCCTCGAGATCGGCGAGGTAGTGGGCCCGGCGCATCCGCCGAAGCTCGAGCGGGTCCAGCCCGAACAGCGGCGAGCGAAGCACGGACTGCAGCACTTCGGGGGTGATCGAGCCTGCGACCGCCGCCTCGCCGAGCGCGATGATCGCGCGGACGGTCGCGTCCTCAGCTGCCGGCAGCGGCGTCGACGTCGAGGTTGGAATCCGTGCCCGGTCAAATGCCCGCGCGAGGCTCGGCAGCCGCGCGCCGCTGCGGGTGATGACGGCCATGTCGTCCCAGGCGACGCCCTCGAGCAGATGCAGCCGGCGCAGGTAGCCGGTCAAGACCGCGAGTTCCTCAACCTCGCTCGGCGTAATCGCCTGCGCCGCGATCGGCGTGTCGTCGGTGGCACTCTCGGAGGCGTCGGTCGCCGCAGAGGGCGACTGACGCTGGGTTCCCGCGAGCGCGCTGCCGAGGCCGGCGCTCGCGCGCTGTACGACGCCGCGGAGGGTCGGGCCGTGGCGGTGCACCGCCTCGAGCACGACTCGCTCCGGCGCTGCCTCACCCTCACCGCGCCAATTCACCGCAAGATTCGCGCGGCCGCCGTGGAAGGCACCCGTGGCGATGTCGGGCTCGCCGAAGGTGACGATTTGCGCCCCCTGACGCTCGAACGCGCGAATCAGCCGGGCGGCCGGCTCGGTAAGCTCCTGCGAGTCATCGACGACGACGAGCCGGACTTCATCGAAGACGCGTCGTTCCAAGCCTGCAGCATCACGCTCCAGCAGAATCTGCGCTGCCTCGCTCAGTGCCTGCGCCGAGTCAAAGGCTCCCTCGTAGGCCTGATCGAGGACATCGAAATACTGTTGCGCCAGCTGTGCCGCGCCGCCCCACAGCATGCGGTGCCGGGTGCCGGCCGCCGGCTCGCTCTCGGGTGACAGCGCAAGGGCGGCGAGCTCAACCGGCGAGATACCATCCTCGACCATGCCGGTGAGCAGTGCCCGCATCTCGTCCCGGAAACCGCGCAGCTCGAGCGTCTCGGGCCTGAACCAGTCCGGCCACTGTGACTGTGCCCGGAACGCCGCGCCCGGGGCTTCCGGGTCGAGCAGGCCGGCAATGAGATCGGCCAGGATGTCGTCCTGCTGCGAGCCCGTGAGTAGTTTGGGCGCTGGCTGCCCGAGCCGCGCGTGCTCGGCCGCGATGATCTCAATTGCGATCGATGCTGCGGTGCGGCCGAGCGTGCCGCCCGAGGCCGCAACCCGGACGCGTTTTTCGAGCCGGTCGCGTAAGTCGGCGGCGAGCTTACGATTCGCCGCGATCGCGAGGATCTGTTCGGGCCGGTAGCCGTCGGCGATTCGCTGCGCCACGAGTTCGATCAGCGTCGAAGTTCGCCCAGACCCTGGGGCACCGATGACCGCCAGAGACTTTCCGGGGGCCGCCTCGACGATTCCCTGTTGGCTCTCATCAAGGTCAAAATCGCGGCCGGTCCTACTCTGTTCGCTCATGGCCCAAATCTATCGGCAGCCTCCGACATGATTCTCGAATCGCGGTCGGTAGGCTGGTGCTCTACCGCCCAAGACCTAGTGAAAGGTGCGCCTGTGGAAATTCGTATTGGCGTTGAAAACTCGCCCCGCGAGATCAGCTTTGAGTCCAACCAGTCTGCCGCTGAAGTTGAGAAGATCGTGACCGACTCGCTCGAGTCCGGTGTCGCCCGCTTCGTCGATGACCGGGAGCGCGTCATTCTCGTAAACTCCGCCAAGATCACCTTCGTCGAGATCGGCGAAGAGTCGCAGCGCCGCATCGGGTTCGTCGCGTAGCGATGGAGTTGCTTTTCGTCGGGCTGTACAGCCTCGCGATCGCGCTCGCTGCCTCGGCCCTCGCGAAGCCTCGCGAGATGGTCGGCCCGGCGTTCATCCCCGCGATCGGAACCGCCAGCGGCCTCGCATTCTGGGCGATCGCGACGTGGCTGCTGAAGGTACCCGCGTTCTCGTGGCTTTCCTATGACCGCGGCGTCATCTGGGTGCTGCTCGTCTTCGTCGTGGCGGCCGTGTCGGTTTCGCTCGCCCTGACGCTTCCGCGCAAGCGCAAGGCGGAGGACGACGAGTTACTCGATCGCCTCAGCCACGCCGGGGCCTCGGTGCTCTAGCTCGCGCTCACGTAAAGTCGCACGTAGCGACCACCCGCAAAGCGGGGCTACGCCGCGAGCGCGAGTGCGTTCATCCGCCGCGAATGCTGCGCGAACAGTTCGGTGACCATCGCCTCGACGATCTGATCGGCTCCGTCGATCACGTCGTCGGGGCTTTGTCCTGCCTCCACACCGACAATACGGCGCGACCATAGGACGGCGGCTCCGGCGATGCGCCGACCCCACATGGCGATGCGATCGTCCAGGGTGGTGTCCAGATCGAAGAGCGTCTTGAATACCGCAACGAGCGATTCCTGGCCTTCATCCCAGCCGAGCAAGTCGTCCAGCTCGCTGCCGCCCCAGTGCCGCAGCGCATCCTCAATAAATCCCGCGTTGAGGTACACGCTGAACAGCTGTTCGTGCTGGTCTCGGCCGCGGGTCTCGCGCCAGAGGTCGGCGAGCAGCGCATCGAACTTCGCATGGGGCTCTACGCCCTCGCTCTCCCGAGCGCGATCTGCCAGACCCGTATAGAGGTCTGCGGCATTCCCCACCTCGAGCGCGACCGACAGCGACGCGTATTCCTCGCGAAGCGCATCCAGTTCTCGTTGGATGCTGATGAGCGCTCGGGCGGCGAAGATACGGAGCTCGCTCGTGGCGGGAACGAGCGCGGCATAAATCTCTGTTTCGCGGGTCACAGGCCCATCCTACGCAGTTTGCACAGGCAGTTATCGGCTACCCATTGCCGGGTCAAAAGGAGCCCACAGGGTACGCTGATTACTTATTGCCGCAGATGGCACTTGCGCGCCCACGGTAAACGGGCGCCACTTCCAACACATTTCATTTGGCATTCCCGTAATTGTTAGGCGTATTTTTTGGTTACTTTCTCCGAACTCGGAATTGATTCCGACATCGTCGAGGTCCTGTCGGAAAACGGCATCACCGAAGCATTCCCCATCCAGGCCGAGACCATTCCGATCGCCCTGCGCGGCCAGGACATCATTGGCCAGGCGAAGACCGGTACCGGTAAGACCCTCGGTTTCGGCCTCCCCCTGTTGCAGCGGCTTGGTGCGAACCCCGAGCCGGGCGTGCAGGCGCTCGTCGTGACGCCCACCCGCGAGCTCGCGGTGCAGGTGCACGAGGACCTCAAGCTCGCGGCCTCGAAGCGCGGCACAACCGTCGTGCCGATCTACGGCGGCAAGGCGTATGAGGAGCAGATCGACCGGATCAAGGACGGCGCGCAAGTCATCGTCGGCACCCCCGGCCGGCTGCTCGACCTGATGAACCAGCGCATCCTGACCCTCAAGAACGTCAAGGAAATCGTCCTCGACGAGGCCGACCGGATGCTCGACCTCGGCTTCCTGCCCGACATCGAGCGCATCTTCCAGGCGGTTCCCGCCGTGCGCCACACGATGCTCTTCTCGGCGACGATGCCCGGCCCCATCCTGAATCTTGCGCGCCGGTTCATGTCGAACCCCGTGCACATCCGCATCACCGACCCGAATGAGGGCGTGCTGCAGTCGAACATCAAGCACCTCGTCTACCGCGCGCACCCGCTCGACAAGGATGAGATGATCGCGCGCATCCTGCAGGCCGAGGGGCGCGAGAAGGTCGTCATCTTCATGCGCACGAAGCGCGCCGCCGCGAAGCTCCTCGAAGAACTCAAGGACCGTGGCTTCAAGGCCGCCGCCGTCCACGGCGACATGGATCAGAGCCAGCGCGAGCGGTCGATGACCCAGTTCCGCGAGGGCAAGAAGGATGTGCTCATCGCCACCGACGTCGCCGCACGCGGCATCGACGTCGATGATGTCTCGCACGTGATTAACCACTCGATTCCCGAGGACGAGAAGACGTACCTCCACCGCGTAGGCCGCACCGGTCGTGCCGGGCGCACGGGCATTGCGGTGACGTTCATGGACTGGGAGGACCAGACCCGCTGGACGCTCATCGCGAAGGCTCTCGAGCTGCCCGACTCCGAACCGGTCGAGACCTACTCGTCCTCGCCGCACCTCTTCGCGGACCTCGGCATCCCCGAGGGTACGAAGGGTCGCCTCCCCGGCGCGACCACTCGCGGTAAGGATGCGCCGCCCAAGGAAGCCGGCGAGGGTTCCGGCGAGCGCTCGAACGGCAGCAGGTCGCGGTCCCGCTCGCGCAGCCGTCGCCGCAGTGAATCGGCGCAGCCCGCCTCGCCGGAAACGCAGGACGGAAATGAGTCGACGGCGAATGGCGACTCGGCCGAGGCCGCGGACGCCGAGCGCGCACCCCGCAAGCGTCGCCGCCGTCGCCGTGTCTCGGGGTCGTCGCAGGGTTCCGCTCAGCGAGATTCGGCGGCTTCGGAGGCTTCCGCTTCCGAAGAGTAGGCGGAAGCCGGCTTCGATACGGCGCTTCGCGCCTACTCAGCCATCGCTGCGGCGCAATCGCTCAGCTACCGTCGCGGTGCTGGGCGCCTACTCGGGCATCGCCAGGGCGCTAGTCGGGCATCGCCAGGGCGCCAGCACACAGCATTCGCGCGCTTAGCGCGCCTGCGTGTCCGTCGCGCGATCGAGGATGCGCTGCAACTGTTCCGGCTCGGTGGAGTTCTCCCCGAGCCGGTTCGGTTTTCCGTCACCGTGATAGTCGCTCGAACCGGTGATGATCAGGTCGTACTTCCGCGCATACCTGTGCAGCAGCGCGCGGTTCTCCTCGTCATTCTCGCGGTGGTAGATCTCCACTCCGTCGAGCCCGGCCTCGACGAGCTGGGGGAACATTCCATCTCGGAGACCGCCGCGGCCTCGGCTACCGGGATGCGCGAGCACCGCGACGCCCCCCGCATCCTTAATCAGTCGGATCGCCTGCACCGGATGCGGGGCGTGGTGTGGCTGGTAGTAGCCGCCCTGCCAGTGCAGAATTCCCGCGAAGGCTTCGTTGCGGTCGGAGACGATGCCCCGGCGCACGAGCGCGTCGGCGATGTGCGGACGCCCGATCGTCGCTCCGGCCTCCGATTCGTCCAGCACGTCCTCCCAGGAGATCGGGAAATCCATCCCGATGCGCTCGACCATTCGCTCCGCTCTCGTGAGCCGGCTCTCGCGAACCCTGGTCATGGTGTCGCACAGCGGCCGGTTCTCCGGGTCGACGAGGTAGCCGAGCATGTGCACCGATGCTCGCTCCACCTGGGTCGAAAATTCCAGGCCCGGGATGAACGTCAGCCCGAGATCCACTGCGGCCGACGCCGCCTCGTCCCAGCCGTCGAGGGTGTCGTGGTCGGTCAGCGCGATCGTGCCGAGGCCCGCATCCGCCGCCGCCCGCATCACGGTCGCCGGTGGCTCAGTCCCGTCCGACACATTCGAGTGCGTGTGCAGATCGATCGGCAGATCCGCGGGAAAACCAGTCATACCTCAGCATCCTAGGCCCGCGGCGATTGTTCAGGGTTTTTCAATCGATGCGGTTAAGGTGGGGCGGTCATGCCATCACGAAAAAAGATCTCACCCGCCTGGGCAATTTTCGGCACCATCTTCGGGCTCGCCGTGTTCATCGCAGGGGCGGTGTTCATCTGGCCGCAGTGGTTCGGTCTCCAGCGCGAGCTGCTGATCAGCCAGGCGATCTCTTTCCGACTCGTGATCCTCATCGGCATTGCCGCAGCGCTCGTGGTTGTGTTGCTCATCCTGCTGACCTCGCGCCGCATCCGGGCACTGTTTGCTGGCACCGCGATTGCCCTCAGCATCCTGCTCTTGGCGGGCGGCTTCAACTACCTCAGCCGTGGCATCTCTCCCGCGACGCCCGCGACCGGCGCGGAGGAGGCGATCCGTGTGCTCGCTTGGAACACGCTCGGCAACGAGCCCGGCTCCCCCACGATCGCGCAGCTCGCGCTCGATTACGACGCGGATGTGATCATGCTGCCCGAGACGACGCAGGACATGGGCCTGGAGATCGCGGGTCTCCTCAAGGAGCAGGGCAAGCCCATGTGGGTCATCTCGAACACGGGCGCACCCGGTTATCGCGCTGCGGAGACGACGCTCCTGATTTCCGCCGACCTCGGCGAATATCAGATCAATATGGAGTACGGCGACACCTCGGCCCTCGCCACCGTCATCGCCGAGCCGGTGGACGGCGACGGCCCCCGCTTCGTCGCGGCCCATCCCATCGCACCGACGCAGGAATACATGGAGCAATGGCGCAGTGACCTCGAGTGGCTGTCCACCATTTGCGAGGGCAACACGATCATGGGCGGCGACTTCAACGCGACGCTCGACCACATGTCGGGCCTCGAGAACCCGGATGCGCCTGGCGCCGACTTCGGCGCGTGCCGCGACGCCGCGCAGGATCTCGGTGGGGCGTCGATGGGCACCTGGACAAGCGGTCGCCCGCCGCAGTTTGTGCCCGCGATCGATCACGTGATGTCGACCGAGCAGTGGGAGACCACCGGTTTCGAGGTCATCCAGCGCGAAGACCGCGCGGGTTCCGACCACCGCCCGGTGTTCGCGGAGCTCACCCCGGTGTCGTAGCACCCGCCTCCCAACGACCTCTGGGACAATGGTGGGATGAGTGACAGCAACCGTTCGACCACGCCCGCATCCGACACGTTCCGTGAGTTCATCACGCAGGGATGGGCGCCGCGCGAAGATGCTCCGGCCCTCGAGGCCGAGGTGGCCCCGTTCGCAGCCGCGCGTCGGGCAAAGGTGTCGGCGGCGCATCCCGGCGAGCGAATCGTCATCGCCGCCGGCGAACCAAAGCCGCGTTCGAACGACGTCGACTACCCATACCGGGCGCACACCTCGTTCACGTACCTCACGGGCTGGGGCTCCGACACCGTCCCCGGCGCGAAGCTGGTGCTCGACCCCGTGGTTGGCGGGCACGAGGCCACCCTCTACTTCCGCGAGGGTGCGGGCCGCGACACCGACGAGTTCTACGCGAACTCCGCGATCGGCGAGTTCTGGACCGGTCCGCGTCCTTCCCTCGCCCACGTGAGCGCGCAGCTCGACATCCCGACGAAACACATCGACGAGTTCGAGCACCGCCGTGGTGACTTCGAGCTTGACACCCCGCAGCTCGCGCAGGAGCTGAGCGAGCTGCGACTCGTCAAGGACGAATGGGAGATCCAGCAGATTCGTGAGGCCGTCGCCGCCACCGCGCGCGGATTCGACGACATCATCCAATACCTCGACCGCGCGAGCGAACATCCTCGCGGCGAGCGCATCGTCGAGGGTGCCTTCCACGCGCGCGCCCGTCTCGACGGCAACGCGGTCGGCTACGACACGATCGCCGCCTCGGGTGCCCACGCGTGCATCCTGCACTGGGTCGACAACGATGGTCCCGTGACGCGGGGCGACCTCATCCTCGTGGATGCGGGCGTCGAGGTCGACTCCCTCTACACCGCCGATATCACCCGCACGATGCCGATCGATGGCGCGTTCACCGAGGTCCAGCGCCGCGTCTACGAGGCGGTGCGGAAGGCCGCCGATGTCGCGTTCTCGATCGTGCGGCCAGGCATCACGTTCCGTGCGGTGCACGACACGGCGCTGCGCTCGATCGCGGTGTCGCTCGACGAGTGGGGCTTGTTACCGATGTCGCTCGAGGATGCGCTGCAGCCCGGCAACCAGCCCCATCGCCGCTACATGGTGCACGGCACGAGCCACCACCTCGGTCTGGACGTGCACGACTGCGCCCAGGCCCGTCGCGAGATGTACCTCGACGGCATCGTGGAGCCCGGCATGGTGTTCACGATCGAGCCGGGGCTGTACTTCCAGCCCGACGACCTCACCGTGCCCGAGGAGTATCGCGGCATTGGCGTGCGGATCGAGGACGACATCCTCGTCACGCAGGACGGTGCGGAGAACCTCTCGATCGAGATCCCCCGCACCGCGGATGACGTTGAGGCGTGGATGCGCCGGGTGCGCGGCTAGCGCCGCACGGCCTTCCGGCCGTCGCCAGAGCCGAACCAGGACCCAACGCTCACCGCAATCAGCGCGAAGAGTACACCGGAGATCGGCCATACGATCCAGCTGCGATCCCAGGCGTCGCCGATGAAGCCCCACGCGAGAAAGACCACCAGGACAAGCATCCAGTACGGCCCCGCAAGGCGGCCGATGAGGTCGTTCTCCTTGCGCTTTTCGGGGTCGTAGTCGCCTTCCGAGGTCAATCGATCGAGCGAGCCGCGGCGCATCCCGCCGACTACGAGCACGCCGACGCCGATGCTGATGATCAGCGGCATGACGCTCGCCCAGGCTTCCGCGGCATTCCCGTCGCCCCATTGGTTGAACACGAGTCCGGTGACTGCACCGACCCCGAATCCAATAATGATGAGGGTGACGCCGGTCACGATCGACGCGACGTAACGCCCCTGTTCTGACTCGCGAACTTCGCGATAGTGGTGAAGCGTGCTCTCATCGAGCCGGAGCGAGTGTTTTTCAAATCGGTCGTAGCGGTTCAGCGACATTCCTCCGACGATGAAAAGTGCTACCGCGATGATGATGCCGATGAAGAACAACACCAGCGAAATCGCATTCGGATTTCCGGATTCCGCGCCAGCATTGAACCAAATCATCTGGGTCACGCCGAGCAGAATCACGAAGATTCCGAGGGCGATCAACCGCGCTCCGCGGCCCCGCACTCGCAGGAATCGCTCGGCCTCTTCGCGTGACAGGTCGATTGCATCGTCGCTGGAATCCACACCGTCGAGTTCGCGGCGAATGCCGAGATCATCTGCAAGTTCGTCAAGATTGCCGAACTGGGTGATGACTCGGCCGACGGCCTCGTTGTCACTCATACCCTCGGCGCGCAGCTCGTTGTAACGGTCCTCACACATTTGTTGCAGTTCGCGTTGGGCCCGTGAGACTTCGTCGGTTTTGGGCAATCCCCGGAACATGTGGTCGATGTAACTGTTGATGGCGTCCATGGGATCTCACTCCTTGAGTTGGACTTGCGCCGCTATGGCAGTCGGACGAATCGTCGCACGAGGTCCACCGTCTCCTGCCACTCCAAGCAGCGTTCACGGTAGTGTGCGTGACCCAGCTGCGTGAGCTCGTAATAGGTACGTGCCCGTCCCTGGGACTGCGTGCCCTTGAACGAGGAGATCACTCCCTGCTTTTCGAGCCTGCGCAGCGCGGAATACAGCGTGGTTTCTTTGAGCTCGTACTTGCCCTCCGAGACCTCCTCGATGCGCTTGGAGATCGCGTAGCCGTACGACGGTTCGTCGAGCAAGGCTTCGAGCACGAGTAGATCAACATAGCCACGAATGACTTCCGCGCTGATCATGACGCACTCCCTTGCCTAACGTAGTAATTACTATACGTAACGTACTACGTCAGATCAAGTAGTTGGTCTGGGCGATTCCTGACCGGTGCCGCGGCCCGCAGACGCAGTTATTCAGGCCTTGCCCTCCGAGGATTCGTCGCCCGGGCCAGGCTCCTGGGACTGCTGAGACTGTTGCGCCTGCTGAGACTGTTGGGCCTGTTGCGCTCGCTGCGCCTGTTGCTCACGTTCCAGCCGTCGCTGTTCATCCTGCATCTCGCCAAAGGTGCGAGGTGGATGCGCGGGCTGAGCTGGCTGCGCGGGCGGCTGACCCTGCCCTGCCACAGGCTGTCCGCCCTGCTCCGTACCCTGCCATTGGGGCGGTGCCTGCCACTGCCGGTCGGCGGGTGCGTACTGACCCTGCCCCGCAGCCTGGCCCTGCCCCGCATCCTGACCTTGCCCTGCATCCTGACCCTGCCCCGCATCCTGACCTTGCCCCGCATCCTGACCTTGCCCCGCATCCGGCCCTGCGGCCTGACCCGCCCCGGCCGACTGCCCAGCCGACTGCCCCGCTCCCGGCGCGTAGGCGGGGCCCTGCGCCTGACCGGGCTGCTGCCATTGACCCGGAGCCGGCGACTGCTGCGATTCCTGCGGCCGCGACCACGTGCCGCCACGCTGGAGCGTGTCTCGCACCTTGGCACTCATACTGTGCGGCACCACGATGTCGAACCGCGAGGCCGTCACCTGCATCATCGAGGTGAACTCGCGCTTCTGCGGCGAAAGCGCATAGGCGAGGATCCCCCAGATAACACCGAACGCGAGCGACATCACGAAGACGCCGATGATCGCGACAAAATCCGTGGCCGGGAAAAAGATCAGCCACAGGAGCGACAGGAACATACCGATCATGACGCCGTTCCCAAGCCCGTTAAGCGCCGCGCGCCCGTAGTTCATCCGGCCGGTGATCCGCTCCACCGATTTGAGGTCGCTCCCGACCACCGAAATCGACGACACGTCGAAGCCTTCGTTGCGCACGAGGACGTCGACGGCGCTGCGCGCTGCTTCGTACGTCGGGTACGACGCAACCACGTCTCCCGTCGGAATAGTCGGAAGTCCAACTTGACCCATGTTTCTCGGCGAACTCATGCTCGTATTATTGCCTCTGCACCAGGGGAGTTTGCTGGGGCACACGTAGGATGGTCGGGTGAGCGCTTCCAAAGTTTTCGTGGCCCGACTTGCGAACACACCCGTCTATGACTTGGACGGCGACCGCGTCGGTCGGCTTCGCGACCTCATCGTCAACTATCGCTCCACTCATGCCCCACGCGTCAGCGGCATTCTGGTCGAACTCCTCGGTGCCACGCGCAAGCTCGTGTTCGTGCAGATGAAGGACGTCACGGCGATCGGTTCCTCGCAGCTCATCGTGAACTGGGACGAAAACGAGCAACGTCCGTTCGAGCAGCGCGGTGAGGAAGTCCGCGTCTTCTCGGAGCTCCTCGACCGCTCGGGCACTCTGCGCGAAACCGGGGTTCGCGGCGTCATCGAGGACATCTCGATCGTCGAGGACGACGCTGGCGATTGGTCGGTCGGCCAACTCTATGTCCGGCTCCCCCGCACCTCGCTCAATCCATTCGGCAAGGCGCCCACGGAGTACGTCACGTGGGATGAGATCGACCTCGATCTCGATCCCGAGGGCGATACCCCGGCGACGCAGTTCCTCACGGCTCACTCCGAGATCGGGCCAAGCGACCTCGCGGATGCGCTGCTCGACCTCCCGATCGATCGGCGCCTCGACGTCGTCGAAGAGCTCCCGGATGCCCGACTCGCGGATGTGCTCGAGGAGATGTACGAGGACGACCAGGTCGTCATCATCCAGCACCTCGACGAGAATCGCGCGGCGGGCGTCCTCGACCACATGCAGCCAGACGACGCGGCCGACCTCGTGGGCCGCCTCGACGCGAACAAGTCCGAGTCCCTCCTCGCGCTCATGGAGCCGGAGGAGGCGGAGGACGTCCGCATGCTCCTCGAGTTCGAGCCGAACACCGCGGGTGGCCTCATGACGACGGACCCGATCGTCGTGTCACCGGATGCGACGGTCGCCGAGGCGCTCGTACTCATCCGCCGCTCGGAGATTGCCCCGGCGCTCGCGACCGCGGTCTTCGTCACCGCATCCCCCTACGAGGTCCCCACTGGCCGCTACCTCGGACTCGTACACTTCCAGCGACTGTTGCGCTATCCCCCGCACGAGCGGGTCGGTTCGATCCTCGATAAACGCATCGAGCCCGCGCATACAACCACGAAGGATGTAGATGTCGTGCGTTCGCTAGCCCGATACGACCTCGTGGCGCTGCCAGTGGTGGACGACGAGGATCGCTTGGTCGGCGTCATCACGGTCGACGACGTGCTCGACCACATCCTGCCGGACGACTGGCGCTCGGTACCGACCGAGACCTATCCGGAAACCGGAATCATCACTCTGCCCACAACCGACTCGGGAGGTGCTCATGGCTGAAATCAACGAAAACGACGACGTCCTGAGTGTGCCGAAGTCCGAGTCGCGTCGCCGGCCTCGCCGTGCCGACGGCGGGTCTGACGACAAGAAGCGTGGCCGTCGCCGCGACCGGAAGAAGGAGCAGCGCGAGGAGGATCGCGAAGATCACGACGTGCTCGGCCGCGTCATGGAGGCCATCGCGCGCGCCATGGGGACGCCCGCGTTCCTCATCGGCCTGACGCTTTTCGTCGGCGGCTGGATCGCCTGGAACACGCTCGCGCCCGACGCGTGGCGCTTCGACTCCTCCGATCTCGGGTTCATCGCGCTGACCCTCGCGCTGTCGCTGCAGGCGTCGTACGCCGCGCCGATGCTGCTGCTCGCGCAGAACCGGCAGGATGACCGTGACCGCGTGCAGATCGAGCAGGACCGGCAGCGTTCCGAGCGAAACACCGCCGACCTCGAGTATCTCAGCCGCGAGGTCGTTGCCCTGCGGATGCGCATGAACGACATGGCCTCGCAGGACTTCATTCGTGCCGAACTGCGCGCGCTCCTCGACGAGATGGACGAGCGCGCCGCCCTCTCGACGACCGCGGCGACGACTAAGCCCGCGGCGGGCGCCACTGCCGGTACCACAGCCAACCCCGAGAGCGAGACCGACGAACACCGTGCCTGACCCCCGCATCCAGCGCATCCGCCAGGAACTCGGGCAGGTCATCGATCCCGAGCTGCGTCGCCCCATCACCGAGCTCGGGATGGTCGGCGAGATTTCTGTGCCTGACAATGCGCCGATTCAGGTCGACATTAAGCTCACGATCGTGAGCTGCCCCCGAGCCGACGACATCGAGAAGGATGCGCGTGCCGCGGTTCGCCGCGCTGTCGGCGACGACCCTTACGTGGTTTCCGTGGGCGTGATGTCGCGCGAGGAGCGCCGCGCGCTCACCGAGCGACTGCGCGGCTCGAAGCCGAAGGAGCATCCGTTCGGCAAGGACTCCCTCACGCGCGTGATTGCAATCACGAGCGGCAAGGGTGGCGTCGGCAAGTCAACCGTGACCGCGAACCTCGCCGCGGCGATGGCCGCCGACGGGCTCGACGTCGGCGTCATCGACGCGGACGTGTTCGGTTTTTCGATCCCGTCGCTGCTCGGGATGGCGCCCGGCACGCAGCCGACGCAGGTCGGCGAGATGATGCTGCCGCCGATCGCCCACGACGTGAAGGCCGTCTCGATCGGGATGTTTTTGCAGTCGCCAGATGAGATCGTCGCGTGGCGCGGGCCGATGCTGCATCGCACGCTCGAGCAGTTCCTCAAGGATGTGTACTTCGGCGAGCCGGACGTCCTCCTGCTCGATCTCCCACCTGGAACAGGCGACGTCGCCCTGTCGCTTGGCCAGTTGTTGCCGCACAGCGAGGTGGTGGTGGTCACGACGCCGCAGCCCGCTGCCGCGGATGTCGCGTGGCGATCCGGGGCCGTCGCGAAGAAGACCGGTCAGCGCGTCGTGGGTGTGATTGAGACGATGTCGCCGGCGATCGGCCCAGACGGCACCGAGTTCGCGCTGTTCGGTTCGGGCGGTGGTGAGGAAGTGGCGCGCCGATTCGGCGTTCCGCTGCTCGGGAACGTGCCGCTCTCGGAACAACTGCGCAGCGACGGCGACGCCGGGACGCCGATCGTGCTCGCGCATCCTGACGACCCCGCCGCGGTCGCCCTTCGGGATGCAGCGCGCCGCCTGTACCAGCGCCCACGCGGGCTCGCGGGCAAGCCGCTCGGCGTCTCCGTGAACTAACCGCTTCTGCCGGGCTGGTGCCTTGGCGCCGTGGTGCCTTGGTGCCCGGGAGCCTTGGTGCCCTTGTGCCCTGACGCCCTGGACCCCTGGAGCCTTGGTGCCCGGGAGCCTTGGCG
Organism: Gulosibacter molinativorax; assembly: GCF_003010915.2. Lineage (NCBI taxonomy): Bacteria > Bacillati > Actinomycetota > Actinomycetes > Micrococcales > Microbacteriaceae > Gulosibacter > Gulosibacter molinativorax. The sequence goes on from NZ_CP028426.1 coordinate 1,376,929, forward strand.
CCCTTGTGCCCTGACGCCCTGGACCCCTGGAGCACTTGTGCCCTAGCGCCCTGGCGCCCTAAAGCACCGCAAGGCTCAGCCGTGTCGCCCCGCCCGGCTTGAAATTTCAAGCCACCCACCCAGCCCGACTAGAAATTTCAAGCCACCCGCCCCGCCTGGCTTGAATTTTCAAGCCACGCAGAACCTGGTTTGAAACTTCCTGCCAGATAGTGTCCAGCGAGGTGATATCCCCTCGCTGGAGACTCCTCGGCCTGAAGTTTTAAGCCCTAGAAATCACGGCTTGAAAATTCAAACCCGATCCAGGTCAGGGCTTAAACTTTCAAGCCGCGAAGGGTGGTTAAATGCGCGGCTCGGCGCCAGCCAAGTGCAACCGGGCGCTAGGAGAAATGTGTGGCCGGGCGCTAGGTGGCCTCGGAATCGAACGGAGCCTGGCCCGGGACCATCGGGGCCGTTTTCACCGTGCTTGTCGCCCATGCTGGGGCCGATCCGCCAGCTACTGCGCCGGCGGCCATCGCAGCGCCGCCCACAGCCGTGCCTGCTATAGAAGCAGCCGAACCCACGCCCGCGCCAACGCCACCAGCACCAGCACCAGCACCAGCACCAGCACCAGCGGCGACACTGCCACCCGGCCCAGCGTTTGGATCGGCATCGTTCCAGGCATCGCGGATGATGCGGCGCGGGTCGTACTGGCGTGGGTCGAGCTTGCGCCAGTCCTCGCTCGTGAAGTCGTCACCGAGTTCCTCCGACACGCGCGATTTTGCGTCTTCCGTCCAGGCACGGGCACGCTTGATCAGGTTCGCAAGTTGGGTTGCGAGCGTAGGGAGGCGCTCCGGTCCGAAAATGAAGACGGCAATGATTCCTATCAAAAGGAGTTTTTCGAAGGTAAGGCCGCCCATGACTCCAGGGTAACCTGGTGGAATGTCCGAATTCGAGTTGAGCATGCGCTTTACCGACGAACAAATCGTCGAGCAACCCGCACAGCAGTCCGCTCGACGCTACGCTCTCGAGCTCGGTCTGCCAACAATCTCGCGGACCCTCGGGGCGCACCTCGCGTTCGTCGCCGCATCCACCCGTGCCGAGCGGATCATCGAGATCGGTTCAACCGGGGGCCTCACGACGACCTGGCTCCACCGCGGCGCGCCCAAGGCGACCATCACGTGCATCGACAACGAGCCCGAGCATCTCGCGCAGACTCGTCGCGCGCTGCTCGAGGCGGCGCATCCCGCGACCGCGATTCGCTGCATCTCTGGTGACCCGCACCGCGTGCTTCCCCGCATGAGCGAAGACACGTATGACCTCGTACTCATCACCGGTCCGCTGCAACACGTGTCGGCGCACTTGCAGCACGGGCTTCGCGTCGTGCGCCCGGGTGGAACGATCCTCGTACTCAATGCGCTGAACCAAGGTCGCGTCGCCGACCCTGCGCGTCGGGATGCGATCACCACGTCGCTTCGCCTCGTGATTCGCGAGTTTCAGCGGCAACCGGATCTCGTGACCTCCGTCATCCCGATCGACGGCGGGCTGCTGCAGGTCACCGCGCTACCGCAGTAGCTGCGACAGCGCCGACCCGCGCGGTAACGCGGCGGCAGCACGGGCCCGTCGCGCAAAGCGCCAACATTGCGGGTAAGCAAATCGGGTTAAGCAAACACTGCGGGCTCCCCGATAGGGGCACCCGCAGTGAACTCGAAGCAGTTATCTACTTGCTGATTGCGCCGTTGAGCGCGTCCGCAAGCTCCTTCGCCTCATCGTCGTTGACCGACACGACAAGTCGGCCGCCGCCTTCAAGCGGAACTCGAACGATGATGAGACGTCCCTCGCGAACGGCCTCCATGGGGCCATCGCCGGTGCGGGGCTTCATTGCAGCCATTTACTCTGCCTCCTGTGTAGTGCGAACCTTCCTATTATCTCACTCTTCACGCGCAGGGCTCGTAACAGCGGGTAATACCCGACTCGCGAATGACGCGTGGGGAATACCTGGATGGTTGCCTAGGTTGCCTTTCAGAGGTGCGGGTATCGTCAATCTCGCATCTCACACTTCACGAAAGGAACACCATGGCAGAGTTCACACTCCCCGACCTTCCCTACGACTACTCGGCACTTGAGCCGCACATCTCGGCCAAGATCATGGAGCTTCACCACTCGAAGCACCACGCAACCTACGTGAAGGGCGCAAACACCGCGCTCGAGCAGCTCGCGGAGGCTCGCGACAAGGGCGACTTCGCGAACATCAACAAGCTCGAGAAGGACCTCGCGTTCAACGTCGGTGGTGTCAACAACCACTCCATCTTCTGGACCAACCTCACCCCCGACTACGCAGAGCCCGCCGGCTCGGCGAAGGACCTCCTCGACAACGAGTTCGGTGGCCTCGACAAGTTCCAGGCACAGTTCACCGCTGCTGCCCTCGGCATCCAGGGCTCGGGCTGGGCGGTTCTCGGTCGCGACAACGCAACCGGCAACGTCTCGACCTTCCAGCTCTTCGACCAGCAGGGCAACGTGCCGTTCGGCGTCACCCCGCTGCTCATGCTCGACATGTGGGAGCACGCCTTCTACCTCGACTACGTCAACGTCAAGGCTGACTACGTCAAGGCGTTCTGGAACATCGTGAACTGGGCGAACGTCGCCGAGCGCATCGACTCCGCACAGGCGTAAGTCTCAGGGTCGTAAATCTCAGCGTCATAAAGAGGCCGCTTCCCTTCTGGGAGGCGGTCTCTTTCATTTCTGGGCGGCCGCCCTTGCCGGTAGCGCTCAACATGGCGGCAGGCGCATCGCATCATTGCCGGTAACCCTCAGCATGTGCCGTACTCCGGCAGGGGTGAGCGCTACCGGCAAGGGCCGGCAAACGGCAGGTATCAGCGCAGCGGCAAGCTCATCCCATCAATGCCGGTAACGCCTAGCATGTGCGGTACTCCGGCAGGGGTGAACGCTACCGACAAGGGTTGTCAAGCGGCGCGCATCAGCGCAGCGGCAAGCTCATCCCATCATTGCCAGTAACCCCCAGCATGTGCCGTACTCCGGCAGGGGTGAGCGCTACCGGCCAGGGCCCAGACAACTACACCCGCGTCTTCAGCGCGGGGAAGTCCTCCTCGCGCCACTCGTTCGGGATGCGCTCGTTGCGGCGCGCGAACTGCTGCTCGCGATCGCGCAGCTCGACGCGACGAATCTTGCCCGAGACGGTCTTCGGCAGGTCATAGAACTCAATGCGGCGCACGCGCATGTACGGCGGCAGCGACTTGCGGGCGTGCAGGAGCACCTCAAACGCGGTCTCGTCATTCGGTTCGAAGCCCGCCGCGAGCACGACGTACGCCTTCGTGATGTTCAGACGCGTCGCATCCGGTGCGCCGACGACCGCCGCCTCGACCACGGCCGGATGCTCGATCAGCGCCGACTCGACCTCGAACGGCGAGACCTTGTAGTCGCTCGATTTGAAGATATCGTCGGTGCGGCCGACGAATGTGTAGCGGCCAGCCGGGTCGCGCTGCGCCACGTCGCCAGTGTGGAAGACGCCACCCTCCTTACGCCGCTCGGTGGCCTCATCATCCCGGTAGTAGCCCGCCATGAGGTTCAGCGCGCGGCCAGCGCCGAGGTCGAGACAGAGTTCGCCCTCGGCCCGTTCGCGGTCGGCGGGGATGCGCTCCCCCGTGCGCTGATCGACGAGGCAGATGTTGACGCCAGGCAGTGGGCGGCCCATTGATCCTGGCTGGACGATCTCGCCAGGCGAGTTCGCGAGGATGGCCGTGGTCTCGGTCTGGCCATAGCCGTCGCGGATCTCGAGGCCCCACCACTCCCGGATGCGCCCGATGACCTCGGGGTTCAGCGGCTCGCCCGCAGACAACGCTTCGCGCAGGCCACGCGGCTTGGGCGAGTCGCCCTGCTGGATGAGCATGCGCCACACGGTGGGCGGGGCGCAGAACGTATTCACCTCGGCGCGGTCGAGCTGCTTGAAGAGTTTCGCGGCATCGAACTTCGCGTAGTTGTAGACGAATACCGTCGCGCCCACGTGCCACGGCGCGAAGAACGCGCTCCAGGCGTGCTTTCCCCAACCCGGCGTCGTGATCACCATGTGCGTGTCGCCGGGCCGCACACCGAGCCAGAACATCGTGGAGAGGTGCCCGACGGGGTAAGACACGTGCGTGTGCAGCACCATCTTCGGCTTCGAGGTCGTCCCCGACGTGAAGTAGATGATCGCCGGGTGGTCCCCACCCACCTGGCGCTCGATCGGCGCATCCGATCGCTCCTGGCCCGACGCATCCACGAAGGCGTCGGCGAACGGGATGCGCGGGCGGTTGAGGTCCATCGTCTCGTTCCTGAGGCCGATCGCGACGCGCTCGGCGCCGCGGGCACCGCCAACGGCGATGAGCTGAAAGTCGCCCTCGAAGCCGTCGAACTTCTCCGCATCCGCCTCGTCGGTAATGACCCAGCGCACGCCCGCGCGGTCGACGCGATCCCCGAGCTCCTCCGCGCCGAGCACGATCGCGGTCGGCAGCATCACGGCGCCGACCTTCATAATGCCGAGCATCGCTTCCCAAAGTTCGACGCGGTTCGCGAGCATCAGCATGACGGTGTCGCCGCGCTTGATCCCAAGCTCGGTGAGCCAGTGCGCGACCTGGTTGGAGCGTCGCCGCAGCGTCTCGAAGGAGTACTTCGCCTCGGATTCATCATCCTCAACGATCCAGAGCCCGGTGTCCTCGTTGCCATCCGCGATGACGTCGAACCAGTCCTGCGCCCAGTTGAAGTCTTCGCCAACCTCGGGCCACTCGAATTCCGCGCGAGCTCGGTCGGCATTCCCCTGCAGCGATAGCAACCCGTCACGTGCCGCTTTGAACGCCGCTGCACCGTCTGTCAATGTTGTTGAACCACTCATTCGGCAATTCAAGCACTCATTGAAGAGCCGAACCATCGGCACACGCGTTCATTCAGGCGGTTTTGCGACTACGGCGGCGTCCAGTCGTGGCCGATGACGAACCACATCCAGTGCAGCCACGCGACCTGGGCGGCAACGGCCGCCAGCGAAATGCCGACACGGTACACCGGCGACTGCGGCAGTGCGAGCGGCGCGGTAGCCGGGAACAGCGGGAAGAGGATGCGGAAGAACGAGGACTGTGGGTAAAACACGGCGAAGATGTAGGCCGTGTAGGCGATGCCCCACAGGCGGATCTCGATGCCGAAGCGGCGCATCACGGGCGCCGCGAACCAGCACACGAACAACACGATGACCGCGATCACGGTGATCGCACCCTCGGGCTGACCGAGCCAGAAGCCCCCCGCCCAGAACCAGCCGGTAAACGGCGGCGTGTGTTCCCCAGCGGTGTACGCGCGGCGCCACGCGAACTCGGTCTCGAGGTACGCATCCCACTGCCCCGTGATGAGCCCCGCGATGATGAGCCACGCGAGCCCCATCACGCCGGAGAACACGGCCACCGACCACACCTGCTGCTGCTCCTCGCGGTCGAAGCGCTCGAGCCGGGCAGCGAACCGGTTCCAGTAGCGATACAGGATGTAGAGCAGGAGCGTGAAGGCGAACGCGAGCCCTGTGGGTCTCGTGAAGGACGCGATCACGATCAGCGGCAGCATCGCCAACCAATTCCGGTCGACCATGAGGTTCAGCAGGAGTGCGATCAACCAGAAGTGGAGTGCCTCGGCGTAACCGACCTGGAACATGGGCGAGATCGGGCCGATGCAGAGCAGAAACACCGCGAACATCGCCACGTTACCGCCGACGAAATTGCGCAGGAGTCGGTGCAGCGCGAACATCGTGCCGAGGCTGGCGATGAGCGAAATCAGCACGGTCGCCATCTCGAAGGTCACGAACGGGATGAGCGACACGAAGCGGGCGAGCATCGGGTACACCGGCATAAACGCCCACGCGTTCTCGGCGACCTGACCCTGATCGGTATACGGGAGCTCCGTCGGATAGCCCGCGTTCGCAATCCACGCGTACCACTTCGCATCCCAAATGTTCGCGAAGGAGAAGTAGTCGGGATTCGCGTCGGTCTGCCAGGTCGCTTCCTGCCTGGAGGCGTAGAAGAGCATCAGCGCGGTGGTGAACGCGCGCGTCAACACGTACAGCAGCACGAGCTGCGCCCAAGTCGGCAGCGCCCGCCAGGCGCGGCCGAGCGCTGACCGGCTCTGCTCCCGAGCCACGCGCACGTCGCGGTTATCAATCGCGGGGTCGCGATACCGCGTTGGGAGCGTCGGGACTTCGGCGCGTACTGCAGGCATGCGCTCCAGTGTACGGATACCGCAGAAACCGCTCGCGCCGAGCGCTAGGGTTGAGGGCATGAGCGCGCAAGACAGCCTGTGGGCGTGGGGCGACGGCCTCGCCACGATCACCGACTCCGGCAAGATTCTCGACTGCTGGTTCCCAGAGCCGAAGCTCGGGCGCGTCCCCGCAGACCGCGACTGGTACGTCGCGCCGAAGGCCCTCGCTGATGAGGCCCACGAGGATCCTCGACGCGGTGTGCGACTCCATCCGCTGGTCGTCGAGAGCGACTTGAGCGCGCCGGTGCAATCCACCCAGGATGCGTATCTCCGGCTCCACCTGTTGTCCCACCTCCTCGTGAAGCCACACGGGCAGAACCTCACCGGCCTGTGGGATCACCTCCCCGCGAACGCCTGGACCGACCTCGGCCCGATGGATGCGGAAGAGATCTCGACGCGGCTGCCGGCGCTTCGTCGCGGCGGCGTGCAGGTCTACGCGATCGACAAGCTGCCGCGGCTTCTCGACTACCTCGTGCCAAAGGGCGTGCGGATCGCCGACGGCGGCCGCGTCCGTCTCGGTGCTTACCTCTCCCCCGGCACGATCGTGATGCACGAGGGGTTCGTGAACTGCAACGCGGGCACCCTCGGTCCGAGCATCATCGAGGGTCGCCTCTCGCAGGGAATCGTCATCGGCGCGCACACGGACATTGGTGGCGGCGCATCCGTCATGGGCATGGTGGCCACCGACAGCCCGCAGCGGGTCTTGATCGGCGAACGGTCGCTCATCGGCGCGAACGCGGGTGTCGGCTTCGGCCTCGGCGATGATTGCGTGGTTGAGGCGGGGCTCTATGTCACCGCGGGCACGAAGGTCACCGTGGTCGCCGAGCAGCGCAACGTGAAGGCTGGCGAGCTCGCGGGCGTACCGAACCTGCTATTCCGCCGCAACTCCCTGACGGGCGCCGTCGAGGTGTTCTCGCGTAACGGCTAGCGTCACCGTTGTAGAGAGGTAGGCATGATGGAGAACTCCCCTGCAAACCCGAAATCCTCGCTGGCTGCGAGCGAGGATGCGCTTCGGCCGCTTGGCGACGGACGCTCGGCCGCTGTGATCGTTGCTTCGACAAGCGCCGCGGCCGGCCAGTCAGAGGACAAGACCGGGCCAATGCTTGTGTCCTGGTTCCGAGATCTCGGATACGCGTGCCCGGAACCGATCGTCGCCGCCGACGGCGCCCCGGTTGCGGATGCGCTCTCGCGGCTTCTCCAAGGCACCGCACCACGATTCATTGTCACGACTGGCGGGACGGGCCTGAACCCGGACGACCGGACGCCGGAGGCCACCGCGAAGCTCGTCGACTTCGAGGTGCCCGGAATCATGCATGCGCTGTGGTCACGTGGGCTCTCAAGCACACCATCCGCGGTCATGAGCCGGGGCGTCGCGGGCGTCACCGGCCAGACATTCATCGTGAATTTGCCGGGCTCGCGCGGCGGAGTGCGCGATGGCATCACCGTCCTCACACCGCTACTGTCACACATCCAGGAGCAAATCGAAGACGTGCACGGTCACGGCACCCGCTGACCCGCGCCCGCCGCACTCACGGCTACGGCTACCACCGCCGCGCCTATCGAGACCGCTGCCACCGCTCAAGGTCTTCGGGCGTGTCAACATCCGCGATCAGCCGTTCGCCCAAGGTGACTTCCGCAAGCTCAACGCCTCGCAGTAAACGGCGCACCGGTTGATTCTCGACAGAATCGAGCGCCCCAAGCCGGGCCCGGAGTAGGCCTTCCGGCCAGGCGGCAAACAGCACCTGCGGGTACCCGGCAGCGTCGATCGGTACGGCCACCGTGCCCCGCCTCTCGCTCGACTCCACCAACTGGAGCAGCGAGTCCTCGGTCACGAACGGCAGATCACCCGCCAACACGAGCACCGTCGCGTCGGCATCAACCGGCAGATGCGCGACACCCGCAGCGATGCCGGCGAGCGGCCCGCTGAAGGGCGGCTCTTCGCGGACCACCGCGACTTCGGCTCCGGTCAGCTCGCTCACGCCGACACCCGATCCGGCGATGACGATCTCGGGCGACACGCCGAGCGCAGCACCCGCACCCGCCACGGCTGAAACGATTCGCTGCAGGATTGATTCACCATCGATCTGCACTGCTGGCTTGTGGCGTCCACCGAACCTGCTCGAGCGTCCACCGGTCAAGACAATTGCTCGCAACACCATGACGCGAGCCTAACCGCACCCGATCTTTGCTACGCTGCATATCAGTGTTTCGGGACGCGAAAAGAGCGCCCTGACCTGGGTAAATTAGGTAAGGTTTACCTTATCTTCTGCTGCCCACGGTACCTGCTCCGCGGGCAACCTTAGCTCCGCGATGCAGGCGCCGCCGCCGAACTACTCGTGTGGATTCAAAGGTCTGGCATCACAATGTCGAATCAGCCAACGTCGGTTTCGAAACGTCTACAGGTCACCGCCCTCACTATGGCCATGCTGGGGTTCGCCCTGAACTTTTGGGCGTGGTCGCTGCTTAGCCCACTCGGTCCGATCTTCGTGAGCGAGGGACTGACGGACGATTCCTCGCTGTTGGTCGCCATCCCCGTCCTCGTCGGATCGCTCGGTCGCATCCTCGCCGGCGCCTACACCGACCGATTCGGCGGCAGGTTCATGATGACGCTGATCTCGCTGCTCACCGTGATTCCGGTGCTCTTCATCGGGCTGGTCGGCCAGTACCAGCTCTGGACGCTTCTCCTCGGCGGCTTTTTCCTTGGCTTCGGCGGCACGTCATTCGCAATCGGCGTCCCCTACGTCAACTCGTGGTTCGCCAAGGAGCAACGCGGAACCGCGATCGGCATCTACGGCATGGGTATGGGTGGAACCGCGATCGCGGCGTTTACGACTGTGCCGCTGTACAACATCAATGAACGCTTGCCATTCCTCATCGTCGCGGCCGTGCTAGTCGTATACGCCATTGCCGCCTGGACGTGGATGCGCAACTCCCCCGACTGGACGCCGTCGAAGCGAAGCCTCGGCACGCAGCTTGCCGACACGGCGAAAATCCCGTTGACCTGGCAGGCCTGCTATCTCTACGCCCTGTCGTTCGGCGGTTACGTCGCGTTTTCGGTCTACCTCCCCACGATTCTGCACCTGGCATACGGCCTCGAGACCTCGGACGCCTCGCTGCGCACCGCGGGATTCGTCATCGCGGCGGTGCTCATGCGCCCGCTCGGCGGCATCCTCTCCGACCGCATCGGCGCCGTGCCGACCCTCACCGTCGCCTACTCGATCGTGATCGTCTGTGCCATCGTGCTCGCCTTCGACCCACCGCTCATGCCCATCGGGACGATCGCATTCATCGTCATGTCGGTGGGTCTGGGGCTCGGCTCCGGGGCAACGTTCGCGCTCATTGCGCAGGTGAGCGATCCGAGCAAGGTCGGTTCGATCACCGGCTTCGTAGGCGCAGCCGGTGGCCTCGGCGGCTTCGTGCCACCGCTACTGCTCGGCGTGCTCTGGAAATCCTTCCAGAACTACACGCTCGGCATCGTCCTCCTCGCGGTCTTCACCGTGGTCGCGCTCCTCATCACCCTCCGGATCGGTGCCGCGCAGAAGCGCGCGAGCGCCGCCGCCACCGTTAATTCGTAAGCGAAAGGCCTCATCGTGACGCTGCAAAATACCGGTCAGACCGAAGCACCCGGCATCGACAACGCCTTCATGGACGGACTCGTCGGGGTACGCAAGTTCTTCGGGTCACGCCGGAATATCACCGAGGACAATCGCGAGCTCCACCTGCGTGGCGGCCGTCAGGGCGATGCTTTCTATCGCAATCGGTGGGCACACGACAAGGTCGTGCGCTCGACGCACGGGGTGAACTGCACCGGCTCCTGCTCCTGGCAGGTCTACGTCAAGGATGGCCTGATCACGTGGGAATCCCAGGCCACAGACTACCCGAGTGCGGGCCCCGACATGCCCGAATACGAGCCCCGCGGCTGCCCCCGCGGGGCGTCGTTTTCCTGGTACACGTATTCGCCGACGCGGGTGCGCTACCCCTACGTGCGCGGCGCGCTCATGCAGCTCTTTCGCGAAGCCAAAAAGCAGCACGGCGACGACCCGGTACTTGCGTGGAAGTCGATCGTGGAAGACCCGGAGAAATCCCGCCGCTATAAGTCGGTACGAGGCAAGGGCGGCCTCGTGCGCGCCACGTGGGACGAGGCGGTCGAGATCGTCGCTGCGGCCTATGTCTACACCGTGAAATACATCGGCCCCGACCGTGCGACCGGCTTCTCGCCCATCCCCGCGATGAGCCCCGTATCGTTCTCTTCGGGCGCGCGCTTCCACCAGCTCATCGGTGGGTCGATGCTGTCGTTCTACGACTGGTACGCCGACCTGCCGCCCGCATCCCCGCAGGTATTTGGCGACCAGACCGACGTTCCCGAGTCGGGCGACTGGTGGAACTCGAGCTACCTGATGATGTGGGGTTCGAACGTCCCGCTGACTCGCACGCCGGATGCACACTGGATGGCCGAGGCGAGGTACCACGGCCAGAAGGTGATCTCAATTGCGCCCGACTACGCGGAGAACGTCAAGTTCGCCGACGAGTGGCTAGCCCCCGCGACAGGCACGGATGGTGCCCTCGCGATGGCGATGGGCCACGTCATCCTCAAGGAATTTTTCGTCGACCAGACCACGGAGCAGTTCGATCGCTACGTGAAGCGCTACTCCGATCTCCCGTTCCTGGTGGAACTCGACCAACAGCCAGACGGGAAATACTCCCCCGGCAAGTTCGTGGTCGCATCCGACCTCGGCGAGGCTGAGACGCCGGAGGCCGCCACTGAGCACGCCGATTTCAAGCCCGTGATGTGGGATGCGGCGATCGACCGCCCAGCGGTACCAAATGGCACGCTCGGGCACCGCTATGCAAAGGATGCGGAAGGCCGGTGGAATCTCGACCTCGGCGACCTCGATCCCCGGCTGACACTCATCGACGGCGCGGATGCGTCGGTCGAGATTGAGCTGCCCCGGTTTGACACCGCTGCCCAGGGCGAGATCGACACGGTCACGCGCGGGGTACCGGCGCGTCGGCTCGGCGACCGACTCGTCACCACGGTGTTCGATCTGCTCCTGGCCGAGTACGGCGTCGGTCGCGACGGCCTCCCCGGACAGTGGCCGACCGGCTACGACGACGCGACGAGCCCGAACACCCCGGCCTGGCAGGAGCGGATCACGACCGTCCCGGGGCAGGCCGCGGCACGCATCGCGCGCGAGTTCGCCGAGAATGCGCGCGACTCCGGCGGCCGATCGATGATCCTGATGGGCGCAGGCACGAACCACTGGTTCCACTCCGATCAGACCTACCGCACCTTCCTCACGCTCACGACCCTGTGCGGCACTCAGGGCGTGAACGGCGGCGGCTGGGCGCACTACGTCGGGCAGGAAAAGATTCGCCCGTTTACCGGCTGGATCAACATGGCGAACGCCCTCGACTGGTCCCGCCCGCCGCGCCAAATGACGCAGACGACGTATTGGTACATCCACACGAATCAGTGGCGCTACGACCAGTTCGGCGCCGACACCCTCGCCGCCCGCGCGGGCAAGGGCAAGTTTGCTGGGATGTCGACGGCGGATGCGGTGGCCCAGGCCACGCGGCTCGGCTGGCAGCCGTTCTATCCTTCCTTCGACCGCAACCCGCTCGACATCACGGACGACGCAGCGGCAGCTGGCAAGTCGAGCGTGGACTACCTCGTCGATTCGCTCAAGGACGGCTCGATCAACTTCGCCGTCGAGGATCCGGATGCCGAGAACAACTACCCGCGGATCTGGTCGATGTGGCGGGCAAACACCCTCGGCTCCTCGGCGAAGGGCGACCAGTACTTCCTCAAGCACCTCCTCGGCGTCGACAACACCGTCTCGGCGCACGAGACCCCCGAGCACGCCCGCCCGCGCGACGTGAAGTGGCGAGAAGACGCCCCGATCGGCAAGATCGATCTGCTCCTCACACTCGACTTCCGCATGACCACGACGACGCTTCACAGCGACGTGATCTTGCCAGCGGCAACGTGGTACGAAAAGCACGACCTCTCGACGACCGACATGCATCCCTTCGTCAATGTCTTCACCCCCGCGATCTCGACGCCGTGGCAGTCGCGCACCGACTGGCAGACCTGGGCAACGATCGCGAAAAAATTCTCGGAACTTGCGCGCACACACCTCGGCACGCGCAAGGACATCGTCGCGTTCCCGCTGCAGCACGACACCCCCGATGAGGTGAACACCCCGCACGGGCGGGTCAAGGACTGGAAGTTCGGCGAATGCGAGCCGATCCCGGGGGTCACCCTCCCCTCGCTCGTCGAAGTCGAGCGCGACTACACCGCGATCTACGAGAAATACACGTCGATCGGCCCGCTCCTCGAGTCGAAGGGCATGACCACCCGCGGCATCACCTACGACGTGAAGCACCACGTCGAGCGGCTGCGACGCCTCAATGGCACCGTCAAACGCGGCGTCGGCAAGGGCCAGCCACGGCTCGACGAGGATCGTCACGCCGCCGACTACATCCTGGGCCTCTCGGGCACGACGAACGGGCTCATGGCGACCGAGGGGTTCAAGCACCTCGAGAAGCGCACGGGTCAGCAGCTTCACGATCTCTCGGCGGAGCACGAGGGCAAGCAGGTCTCGTTCGAGGATGCGAAGGCCGCGCCCGTGCCCGTGATCACCTCCCCGGAGTGGTCGGGCTCGGAGTCAGGCGGCCGCCGCTACTCGCCGTTCACGATCAACGTCGAGCGGCTGAAGCCCTGGCACACGCTCACCGGCCGCTTTCAGTTCTATGTCGACCACGACTGGTTCCAGGAGATGGGCGACGCGCTACCGACGTTCCGCCCGCCCCTCGACATGAACGCGCTGTTCGGGGAGCGCAAGGTCGGCGACACCGACGGGCACTCCATCTCGCTGCGGTATCTCACCCCGCACAACAAGTGGGCCATCCACTCGATGTATCAGGAGAACTTCTTCATGATGAGCCTCGGGCGCGGTGGGCAGACGATATGGATGAGTGTCGAGGATGCGGAGGCAGTCGGGATCCAGGACAACGACTGGATCGAGGCGGTCAACCGCAACGGCGCCGTCGCGGCGCGCGCGATCGTGTCGCACCGGATGCCGAAGGGCACCGCGTACATGCACCACGCGCAGGAGCGCACCGTGAACGTACCGATCTCGGAGACAACCGGTCAACGCGGCGGCATCCACAACTCCCTCACGCGAATCATGATCAAGCCCACCCACCTCGTCGGGGGCTACGGGCAGTTGTCGTACGGCTTCAACTACTACGGGCCGACCGGCAATCAGCGTGACGAGGTCACCGTGATCCGCAAGCGCACCAATCAAGACGTCGAGTACTAGAGACCGCGGGAAGACAGAGGAGCGAATCATGCGAGTCATGGCACAAATGGCAATGGTGATGAACCTCGACAAGTGCATCGGCTGTCACACGTGTTCGGTCACGTGTAAGCAGGCCTGGACAAACCGCAAGGGCACCGAGCAGGTCTGGTTCAACAACGTCGAGACCCGCCCAGGACAGGGCTACCCGCGCGGCTACGAGGACCAGGAGAAGTGGCAGGGCGGCTGGGCGCTGAGCCGCTCGGGACGGCTCAAGCTCAAGGCCGGCGGGAAGTGGAAGAAGCTCGCCCAGATCTTCTCCAACCCGAAACTCCCCGAGCTCGACGACTACTACGAACCGTGGAGCTACGAGTACGAGAACCTGCTGAACGCCCCCGAGCAGAAGCAGATCCCCACCGCCCCGCCAAGATCGCTCCTCACCGGCGAGCGCATGCAGATCAAGTGGTCGGGCAACTGGGATGACGACCTCGGCGGCACGTACGCGGTGGCTGACAAGGACCCGATGCTCAAGGGCCTCGAGGACAAGGTCAAGCTGGAATTCGAGCAGACCTTCATGTTCTACCTGCCGCGCATCTGCGAGCACTGCCTCAACCCGTCCTGTGCCGCATCCTGCCCGTCGGGCGCGATCTACAAGCGCGAAGAGGACGGTATCGTCCTCGTCGACCAGGACACGTGCCGAGGCTGGCGGATGTGCGTGACCGGCTGCCCCTACAAGAAGATCTACTTCAACCACCGCACCGGCAAGGCCGAAAAGTGTACTTTTTGCTATCCCCGCATCGAGAACGGTGAGCCGACGGTGTGTGCCGAGACCTGCGTTGGCCGACTCCGCTACATCGGGCTCGTGCTTTACGACGCCGATCGCGTGACCGAGGCCGCATCCACCCCCAACGAGAAGGATCTCTACGCGGCGCAGCGCGATCTCATCCTCGATCCCTCAGACCCCGAGGTGATGAACGCCGCCGAGCGCTCGGGTATCCCGCACGACTGGATCGAGGGCGCCCAGAAGTCGCCAATCTACAAGCTCATCAAGGAGTACGAGGTCGCGCTGCCGCTGCACCCCGAGTACCGCACGATGCCGATGGTCTGGTATATCCCGCCGCTTTCACCCGTGGTGGATGTGGTCAAGGATGCGGGGTACGACGCCGAGGACTCGATCAACCTCTTCGCCGCAATCGAGGACCTGCGCATCCCCATCGAGTACCTCGCGAACCTCTTTACCGCTGGCGACGTCGATATCGTGGCGGACGTGCTCCGCCGCATGGCCGCGATGCGCTCGTACATGCGCGACATCAACCTCGGCGGCGAGGGAGATGCGTCGATCCCCCACTCGGTGGGTATGGACCCCGACTCAATGGAGGAAATGTATCGGCTGCTCGCGATCGCGAAGTACAACGAGCGTTACGTGATCCCCGCCGGCCACGCCGAGACCGCGCATAACCTCGAGGGCATCAATACCGACTGCCCGCTCAATGACGATGGCGGGCCCGGCATGGGCGGCATGTGGGATATGCCGAGCGAGACCGGGGTGCGTGAGACCGGTTCTGCGCGCGCCGACCTCGCGGGACGGGTAAACCTCCTGAACTGGGATGGCAACGGCACGCCGAAGGGCCTCTTCCCGACCGCACGACCGAGCGAGGCATAGCATGCTCGTCCCGCTCAAGTTCCTCAAGAAATGGCGCGAACGCGCGGACCGCGCAGGTACCGACGCACTCGAGACCGCGGTGCCGCTCACCGAACCGGAGATGCGCGCGGTCTGGCTCATCGCATCCTGGCTCATCGGCTACCCGAGTGACGCGCTCTATGAGCGGCTCGGCCGGATGCGGGGGCTCGCAGGCACGCTCCCGGTCGGCGTCGGCGGCCCGCTCGTCGAGGTCATCCGCGCGCTCGAGGAAGACGACCAGTTCGAGGTGCGGGCTGACTACGTCGAGACCTTTGACACCCGCCGGCGCGGCTGCCTCTACCTGACCTACTTTATGAACGGCGACACGCGAAAGCGTGGGATGGCACTCCTCGAGATCAAGGAGACCTACCAGCAGGCGGGGCTCGATGTCTCCGACGACGAGCTCCCCGATCACCTCTCGTACGTCCTAGAGTTCGGTGCCGCACACGATCTCCGGGCGGCCCTCTCGATTCTGCTGAAGAACCGCGCCGGAATCGAGCTGCTGCGCATCCACCTCGTCGAGACGGGATCGCGGTGGGCCGGGGCCCTCACGGCCCTGTGCGCGACACTGCCGCCGCTTGATACGAGCGATATCTCAGAGGTGCAGCGACTCGCCGCCGAGGGACCGGCCGAAGAGCGCGTCGGCCTCGCTGGCTACGGCGACGACGGCTCGCTCGACATGCCGCCCGCCGACATGACGCCATACCGCGTGCCGTCCTCCTCGACCTCCGCATTCATCCCGCTCGAAGACGTGAAAGGCCCACTGCAATGAACGACACCCTCGGCCTCATCATGTGGGTCATCATCCCCTACATGGCGCTCGTGAGCTTCATTCTCGGACACGTGTGGCGCTACCGCTACGACGGCTTCGGCTGGACGACGCGCTCGAGCCAGATGTACGAGTCGAAGCTGTTGCGGATCGGCTCGCCACTTTTCCATTACGGCATCATCTTCGTGTTTCTCGGCCACGTTGTCGGCCTCGCGATTCCGAAATCATGGACAGCCGCGGTCGGTATCTCCAACGAGGTCTACCACTTCATGGCCGTGACGATCGGCCTCGGTGCGGCCGCCGCGACCGTCGGCGGCCTCGCGCTGCTCATCTACCGCCGCCGCACGAACAATCGAGTGTTCGGCGCCACCACCAAGATGGACAAGCTGATGTACCTCATGCTCGCGATCACGATCCTGGCGGGCGTCTACTCGACGATCTTCGAGTCGCTCATCGGCCACTACGACTACCGTGAGGGCATCTCGGTGTGGTTCCGCCAGTTCTGGATCTTCCAGCCGGATGTTGGGCTCATGACGAGCGCGCCGGTCGGGTTCCAGGTCCACGTGATGTCGGCCATCCTGCTCTTCGCGCTGTGGCCCTTCACACGTCTCGTACACGTGTTCACGGTGCCGCTCGGGTACCTCACGCGTCCGTACATCGTCTACCGGTCGAAGGATGCGGTGCGCCAGCCCGAGCGTCGCGGGTGGGAGAAGGTGGACTTCTAGCGTTGGCGTCTCGCTGGAAATGCCAGAAGCTCCGAAACGCAAGCTGCCCGGTCGAATGACCGGGCAGCTTGCGTTTCTCCGTGCCGCCGCTTCGATACGAATCGCTGCGCGATTCACTCAGCGGGCGGGGCCATGAGGCTTATTAGCTGAAGCTGCGGCCCTCAGGGTAGTCACGGGCGGCTGCACCCGTGTACAGCTGCTGCGTGCGGCCGATCTTCGACTTCGGGTCGCGGCTCTGCTCGCGCCACTGAGCGATCCACCCGGGAAGGCGACCAATCGCGAACAGCGGGGTGAACATCCGGGTCGGGAAGCCCATCGCCTTGTAGATAATGCCGGTGTAGAAGTCGACATTCGGGTACAGGCGGCGGTCCTGGAAATACGAGTCGTTGAGTGCGTACTGCTCGAGCTCAAGGGCGATCTCGAGCAGCGGGTCGTCAACGCCGAGCGCGTCGAGGACCTCGTCCGCCGACTCCTTCACGAGCTTCGCGCGCGGGTCGTAGCTCTTGTAGACACGGTGTCCGAAGCCCATGAGCTTCACGCCGTCTTCCTTGTTCTTCACGCGCTCGACGAAGCGGGCCACGCCCTCGCCGGACTCCTTGATCTCCGAGAGCATGTTGAGGACGGCCTCGTTCGCACCACCGTGCAGCGGCCCGTACAGCGCCGAGATGCCGGCCGAGATCGAGGCGTAAATATTCGCCTCGGTCGAGCCGACGAGGCGAACTGTCGAGGTCGACGCATTCTGCTCGTGGTCGGCGTGCAGGATCAGCAGGCGCTCGAGCGCCTTCGAAAGGACTGGGTTCGGTTCGTACTCCTCCGCGTACGTCGCGAAGTTGAGCATGAGGAAATTGTCAACGAACCCGAGCGAGTTGTCCGGGTACATGAACGCCTGGCCGATGGACTTCTTGTGCGCGTACGCAGCGAGCACCGGCAGCTTCGCGAGGAGGCGAATCGTGTTGATTTCAACGGCCTCGTCGTCGTGCACGTCGAGGCTGTCCTCGTAGTACGTGGCGAGCGCGGCAACGGCGCTCGAGAGCACCGACATCGGGTGTGCGGAGTCGGGCAGTGCCTGGAACAGTGGCTTGAGGCCCTCACGCAGGAGCGTGTGCCGACGAATCTTCTCGGTGAAGTCCGAGTACTCGGTCTCAGTCGGGAGCTCCCCGTGGATCAGCAGGTAGGCGACCTCAAGGAAGGTCGACTTTTCAGCCAGCTGTTCGATTGGGTACCCGCGGTACCGCAGGATGCCTTCATCGCCGTCGATGTAGGTGATCTCCGACTTGGTCGAAGCGGTGTTGACGAAGCCGTAGTCGAGGCCCGTGTAGCCAGTCTGCTTCGTGAACGTGGACAGGTCGATCGATCCACGTCCTTCCGTAGCCGGCAGGATGGGGAACTCGGCAGTGCCGCCGGGGAAGGTCAGGGATGCGACCTGTGGCGCGTCATTCGTTTGGTCGAGCTGCTCGCTCACGGAACCTCCTGGAACGCTTTTGTCAGTTGCGCCGCGCACTTCGTGATGGCGACACCAAGGACTAGCCTAAACGGTGGTGGACTGTCTTCATGACAACCACAACAAATCAGGCTTTGGGTTGCTCTTAGCTACAAGCTTACTCATGGGACTGCGGCGGGAGCGCCGCAATCAACGGGTGATCGAAGTCGTACGGACCAACCTTCGCAGCGCCGCCGGGCGAACCAATTTCCTCGAAGAAATCGACGTTGGCCTGGTAGTAGTCGCTCCACTCATCCGGGACATCGTCCTCGTAGTAAATGGCCTCCACCGGGCAAACCGGCTCACACGCACCGCAGTCGACGCATTCATCGGGGTGGATGTAGAGCATCCGTTCACCCTCGTAAATGCAGTCCACTGGGCATTCATCAACACATGCGCGGTCCTTGAGATCAACGCAAGGTAGTGCGATCACGTAGGTCACGACCGAACCACTCCCTCTCTCCCGACAAACGTCCCTCTAGTCTAGTGCTGTTTGGAGGTGAGGCCGGTCAGCCCCGCGTGGCGCGAGAATCCGCGGATTGGCGCTTTTCGGGCGTCCGGATGCGCGGCCAGAGCACCGGCACGAAGACCAGTATGGCCGAGCCATACATCCAGATCTCGCTCACGCCGAAGCCATTCTGGGATGCCGGGAGGACGACCGAGGCACCCGCGCCCGAGGTCGTAAACATCGCAACAACCCCGGCGACGCCGATCGCGAAGGCAAGCCCGGGCATCCGCTCATCGAGGTAATACCGAAGGCCAAACGCGACGCAGCCGATCGCGATGAGCGCGAGCGGCAGGCCGATCCACCACGCAGTATCGAAGAGGGCGATGCGCCCCCGGTGCGCGAACGTCCCCACCGTTCCCGCGAGTACCCCGAAGACGAGGTACGCGAGGAAGGTGAGGACGGATTCGACGTTGCGAGCCAACGGGATCGATTAGCCTTCGCGCTTGCGGCGGGAAGCCTCGCGGCCACGCGTCGTGGCATCGAGCTGCAGCTTTCGGATGCGGACAACCTCGGGGGTGACCTCGACGCACTCGTCGTCGCGAGCAAACTCGAGGGCCTCTTCGAGGGTGAGCAGGCGCGGCGGGGTGAGCTTCTCGAACTCATCCGACGAAGCCGCACGCATGTTCGTGAGCTTCTTCTCCTTGGTGACGTTCACATCCATGTCGTCGGCACGCGTGTTCTCGCCGATGACCATGCCCTCATACACCTCGTCGCCGGGCGAGACGAAGAAGGACATGCGCTCCTGCAGACCAATCATCGCGAACGGCGTCGCGGTGCCCGAGCGGTCGGCCACAATCGAGCCGTTCACGCGGGTCGTGATCTGGCCAGCCCAAGGCTCGTAGCCAGCGGCCAGCGAGTTGACGATGCCAGTACCGCGAGTCAGCGTCATGAACTCGCTGCGGAAACCGATGAGGCCACGCGATGGAACGGTGTACTCCATGCGCACCCAGCCCGAGCCGTGGTTCTCCATGCCGTCGAGGCGTGCCTTGCGGGCCGCCATGAGCTGCGTGATCGCGCCCAGGAATTCCTCCGGGACGTCGATCGTGGTGTTCTCGTACGGCTCGTGCTTCTGGCCGTCGATCATCTTCGTGACCACCTGCGGCTTGCCCGCGGTGAGTTCGAAGCCCTCGCGGCGCATGTTCTCAATGAGCACCGAGAGCTGCAGCTCGCCACGGCCCTGGACTTCCCACGCATCCGGGCGACCAATGTCGTTCACGCGGATCGAGACGTTACCGATGAGCTCGCGGTC
This sequence comes from Gulosibacter molinativorax, assembly GCF_003010915.2. Taxonomy (NCBI): domain Bacteria; kingdom Bacillati; phylum Actinomycetota; class Actinomycetes; order Micrococcales; family Microbacteriaceae; genus Gulosibacter; species Gulosibacter molinativorax. The sequence goes on from NZ_CP028426.1 coordinate 1,396,900, forward strand.
AAGGCGGTCCTTCACCATGCGCGCGGTGAGCTTGTGTCCCTTGACCTTGCCGACCAGGGGCGAGGAGTTCGGGCCGAGCGTCATCGAGATCGCGGGCTCGTCGATCGTGATGGTCGGCAGCGGACGAATGTCGTTCGGGTCAGCGATCGTGTCACCGATGGTGATGTCCTCGATACCCGCGATCGCGACGATGTCACCCGGGCGAGCCTGGTCGGTCTGCACGCGCTCGAGGCCCTTGGTCTCGAGCAGCTCGGTGATGCGGAGGTTCGTGGTCTCGCCCTCGTGGACCCACGCGACGGTCTCGCCCTTCTTGAGCGTGCCGTTGTGCACGCGCAGGAGCGCGAGTCGGCCGAGGAACGGCGACGAGTCGAGGTTCGTGACGTGCGCCTGCAGCGGTGCCTCGGGGTCGTACTTCGGTGCCGGGATGTGGTCGAGGATCGCCTTGAAGAGCGGCTCGAGGTTGTCGTTGTCCGGCAGCTCGCCGTTGGCGGGCTTGTTGGTGGATGCGGCACCTGCACGGCCGGATGCGTACAGCACCGGCAGGTCGAGCAGCGAGTCGATGTCGAGGTCCGGGACGTCCTCTGCGAGGTCACCCGCGAGGCCGAGCAGGAGGTCCTGCGCCTCGCCAACGACCTCGTCGATTCGAGCGTCGGGACGGTCGGTCTTGTTCACGAGCAGCACGACGGGCATGAGCGCCTCGAGTGCCTTGCGAAGCACGAAGCGAGTCTGCGGCAGCGGACCCTCGGAGGAGTCCACGAGCAGCACAACGCCATCCACCATCGACAGCGCACGCTCGACCTCGCCACCGAAGTCGGCGTGGCCCGGGGTGTCGATCACGTTGATGGTGATCGGACCGTCGGTCGCGTGTTCGCCGTCATAGCGAATCGCCGTGTTCTTGGCAAGGATCGTGATGCCCTTTTCGCGCTCGAGGTCGTTGGAGTCCATGACTCGCTCTTCATCGGCGTGCTGGGAATGGTCGCCGAAGGTGCCAGTCTGCTTCAGCATGGCGTCCACGAGCGTGGTTTTGCCGTGGTCTACGTGAGCAACAATTGCTACGTTGCGGAGGTCGGAGCGACGGGCGAGCGAGGGGTTGGTCATACGGGGGTGACTTTCTTGTAGAAATGTCGGACGCTCCAGTCTACGCGCTTAGGGCAGAATTGGCGCGTGCCTCCTAGCAATCGGGCCCCGGGCGCCCAAGTTTTTGCCCACCGTTCCCCTCGTATTCACCTCGCGCGGGTGCGTTTGCGCTGGGAAATCTGGCTCGTGCTCGGGCTCTCACTCCTCCCTTCAGCGCTCACCGCAATCGTTCGACTCCTCGAACTTGCCGCCCAGCCGACGCCGCTCGGCGATTCTTCCTCTGCGCTGAACCCGAGCGCATCCGAATTCCCCGTGTTCGATGTGGCATACCGCCTCATCAGCATCGGCAGTACGCTCGTACCCGTCGCGCTCGTGATCTGGCTGCTGTGGTCGCGACACGAGTCCGGCTTCCGCCGCATCGGGTTGGATGCGCACTGGCCGGGCGACCGGTTCGGCCCGCTTCGCGATTTCGGCGGCGGCCTGCTGCTCGCAGCCGGGATCGGCATTCCAGGGCTCGCGCTCTACGCAGTCTCCCGCGCGATGGGCCTTACCGTGCAGGTAGTCGCGGGCGATACGTCGATGGCGTGGTGGACGGTCGGGCTGCTCGTGCTGTCGGCGCTGCGGGCCGCGCTCCTCGAGGAGGTCGTGGTCGTGGGCTACCTCGCCACGCGGCTACACACTCTGGGCTGGGGCCGGTGGTCGATCATCCTCGCCTCGGCAGTACTGCGCGGCTCGTATCACCTATACCAGGGCGTGCCAATGGCGTTCGGCAACGTCGTGATGGGCATCGTCTACGCGTACGTCTTCACGCGCAAGCGGCGCGACGGCAAGCGCCCTCGCGTCATGCCGCTCGTGATCGCGCACTTCCTGCTCGACGTCGTGTCTTTCCTTGGGTACCCCCTGGCCGCCCAGTGGTGGCCAGGGTTGTTCTAGCGGACGGAGGCCTTCGCGAGGGTTTCGGCGTACGGGTCCGCGAGGACATCCTCGAGGAGGCGCACCTCGCCGGTCGGCCCCGCGAGCGGCAGGCTCCAGTTGGGGTACTCCCGGTAGGTTCCCGGCTGATTGATCGGGCGCCGGTCCCCCGCGAGATCGGCTAGGGCCACCTGAAAGAGCTGCGAGGCGCCGCCCGCAATGTACTCGTGCAGCGCAGTGACGACCTCCTCGGTCGTCGGCTCATCGCCGATGAGACCTTGCTCGCGCAGGAGCGCGCGGTAGGCATCGATCGTCGCGACTTCGTCCGCTCGCTCATCCTCGACCGGTCGGGTGAGCAGCCCGAGCCGCTCACGCAGGTCGACGTGCGCGAGCTCGAGGTACCCAGCCGTCGGTGGGAGGTCGTGCGTCGTCACCGAGGCCAGGCATTCGACGCGGTAATCCTCGGGACGCTTGGGCGAGCCATCTTCCGCGCGCTCGAACCACATGATCTGCGTGCCGTAGACGTGCCGCTCTGCCATGACCTCGCGGGTCAGGTCAGACACCGTGCCGAGGTCCTCGCCGATTACGAGCGCGCCAGCGCGCTCGGCCTCGAGCAGCAGCACCCCGATCATGGCCTCGTGATCGAACGTGACGTAGGTACCCTGCGTCGCGGGCATCCCCGCCGGCACCCACCACTGTCGGAACATGCCGAGGATGTGGTCAATGCGAAGCGCACCGGCTCCCACAAAGGCCTTGCGGAGCATGTCGCGCAACGGAGTGTAGCCGGTGGCCTCGAGCGCATCCGGGCGCAGCGGCGGCTGCGACCAATCCTGTCCAAGCTGGTTATATGCGTCCGGCGGCGCGCCGACCGAGACGCCGCGCGCGAGCGAATGATTCAGCGACCACGCGTCAGCGCCCGAGGGATGCACGCCGACCGCGAGGTCGTTCATGACGCCGATCGACATGCCCGCGGTCCGCAGCGCATCCTGCGTGCGAACCTTCTGCTCCTGGAGTGCAAACTGCACCCAACAGTAAAACTCGATGCGGTTGGCGTGCTGTTGACGGAACTCGTCGACTGCGGGCCCGCTCGGGTCCTGGAATTCGACCGGCCAGTCGCGCCAATTGCCGCCGAGCTGCTCGCACATCGCGCTCCACGTCGCGAAATCGATGAGGCTCTCCCCCTCGGTCTCGCAGAACTCCCCGAAGACTCGCCAGCGCTCGTGATCGCCGCGACGGGCGGCCTCAAAGCAAATGCCGAGCGCCTCGCGCTTGGCCAGCCAACTCGCGTCACGGTCGATCGAATCCACGAGATTCATGGCCTGGCCGTATGACGCGAGCTCGCGCATCCGCTGCTCTTCAGGCTCCTGCAGGTCGAGTTCCTCGACGAGGTCTTCGATGTGGATGAGGCTCGGGTCGCCGAAGCGACGGCTCGTCGGGAGGTACGGCGAGGGCTCGATCGGGGTCGTGACCGACGGCGCGTGGAACGGGTTGACCAGTACGAAGTCGGCGTCTTGCTCCGCGCCCCACTCGCCGAGCGCGCGGAGATTGTGGAGGTCGCCGATGCCCCAAGAGTCGGCGCTGCGAGCCTGGTAGAGCTGCGCCATGATTCCCCACGCCCTGCGGTCGAGGTTTGAGCTCGCCGAGTCGGGCGCGACGATCAGCGTCGCGGTGTGCTCGTTCTCGCGGCGGCGCGAGCGGCGCGCGGGGCGCGCGGGGCGGTGTGAGGATGCGCGTTCTGCGGTGTCTTCGCCGGCCGTTTCGGCGCCTTCGCCCGCTGACTCGGGGGTCTGCGCCGAACCGACAACCGCGACAATCTCATGCCAGCCGATCGGGAGACTAGCTGGGAGTCGGAACTTCGCCTCACCCACACTCGCACCGTCAACCTCCCGCGGGGCCACGTTGTGCTCGACCTGCTCTGCGTCGACGACGGCGCCGTCTTCAAGCCGGACGGTCACTGTGACTGGCGATCCCGCCGGGACGTGCACCAGGAATTCCTGCGCTCGACTCGGCCGGGTCACGGTGGTCGGTGGCAAGGTCTCGCGCCACGGGCGATCCTCGACCGCGGCGAGCGCGGCTTCGGCCGCCTCATCGGTCGAAGCATCCACATCGAGCGCCGCAAGCACGGCAACGAGTGTCTCGGGGGCTACGTCAACGTAGTTCCCGAGCCAGTCGTGGTAGGACGCGGAGATGCCGTAGCGCTCCGCGAGCTGAGCAAGAACCTGGGTGGCCGACAATGCACTCACAATGTTGAGTGTATGTGCATGATCTTTCTTGTCTAGCCGATCGTGAGTGTGTCGCCGGAAACCGCGACCGGAATACTCGTGAGGGGTTCCTGCGCCGGTCCCGCAACCGGCTCTCCCGTCGAAATGTCGTAGTAGCTTCCGTGGCAGCCGCAGTGCGCGCCACGATCCTGCACGTCGGTGAGCACGCATCCTTGGTGCGTGCAGATCGCGGTGAAGGCGAGGAACTGCCCTTCCGTCGGTTGTGTCACAACGACCTCGCTCGCCTTGATCACGACTCCCCCACCAACGGGAACCTCGGCCGCGGGCAACGTCACCGGCTCGGCGACCGGTGCTGCGGTCTCGCCCGCGTCCTGGCTACCGCTGCTGCACGCGCTCAGCAGGAACGCGGCGGCGGTACCGCCTCCGATCAGTGCCGCACTGCGGATGAATACGCGCCGGCTCGGGCCCGTGGGGTCCTCTCGGCTACCTGCCGAAGTGGATGGCACCGTGTCCGAAGGCAATTGCTCAATCATGTCCGATCCCCGCTCCCGACCCGCCGTTACTGACCCGCTCATGCATACGACCCGGTTATGGCAACCGAGATGGCAATAGTTTAGGACTCGGAGGGCGCCGAGACTTATTAATCGGCGAGTGCCTTGCTAATCCGCGAGAGCTTTGCCCTTTTGTTCGGGCAGGAGGAACGCGGCACCGGCAGCGATTGCGAACGCGATCGCGAAGACGGTAAACACGAGCACCGTTCCGCCACCGCCCGCGGTGATGAGCACCGGCACGAGCAGCGGCGCGATAATCGACGCGATCCGACCGAAGCCTGCTGCGGCTCCGGCACCCGTGCCGCGAATGTTCGTCGGGTAAAGCTCCGGACCGATCGCGTAGAGCGCGCCCCAGGCCCCGAGGTTGAAGAACGAAAGCAGGCAGCCCGCGAGGATAATGAGCCACTCCTGCCCCGCGATCCCGGAGTAGCCATAGAGTGCGGCCGCAAACGCCGAACCGATGAGGAAGACCGCGAGTGTGCCACGGCGTCCCCAAACCTCGATGAGCCACGCGGCGGCGGCGTATCCGGGCAGCTGCGCGAGCGTGATGATGAGCGTGAATTGGAACGACTTCACGAGCGGGAATCCGGCCTCGACGAGCAGGCTCGGAATCCAAATGAACGCGCCGTAGTAGCTGAGGTTGATGCAGAACCACACGATCCACAGGCCGGTCGTGCGCCTCCGCATCCCCTTCGACCAGATCGATGGCGCATCCTCGCTCGCATCGTGCGTGGTTGCTGGCTGCACCGTAAGATCGATCGGCCCCGCGGCCTCGAACTTGCGTACCGCGGCCTCGGCCTCGTCCTCGCGCCCCTTCGATTCAAGGAAACGCACGGACTCGGGAAGGCCGAGGCGCACGACCAGGGCGTATACCGCCGGCACCGTACCGAGCGCGAGGGCCCAGCGCCAGCCGTCCTCGCTCACGGGAACGACGAACGTGCCGATCAGCGCGGCAAGAATCCAGCCGACCGCCCAGAACGCCTCAAGCCACACGACCATGCGTCCGCGAATCTTGCGCGGCGCGAATTCACTCACCAGCGTCGAGGCAACTGGGAGCTCGGCACCGAGGCCGAGGCCGACGATGAACCGGAAGGCCATGAGCATCGCGACCGACGTCGACAGCGCCGATGCGCCGGTCGCCAGCCCGTAGATGAGTAGGGTCAGCGCAAAGACCTGGCGGCGGCCGATCTTGTCGGCGATGAGGCCGCCGAAGGTCGCGCCGAGCGCCATTCCCACGAAGCCAATGGATGCGATCCAGCTCGCTTCGGTCGCGGTGACGAGCTGCTGGGCGCTGAGTGCCGCGATGACGAACGAGATGAGCCCGACGTCCATCGCGTCAAGGGCCCAGCCGACTCCGGAACCCCACAGCAATTTGCTGTGCTCTCGGTTGGGCTTGAGCCGATCGAGTCGTTCGGATCGGGTGAGGACCGGGGTCTGTTCAGCCGCTGAAGTCACGTGACGCTCCTGGCTCAGGCGGAGTACCGCGCTGGTTTGCTATCGGCTGATTACGATACTCGCTTGCTACTCGGTATCGAGCGCCTCGATGAGCTTTCCTGCCGATTTGCCACCGATGAGGCCAACGTGCAGGGCGAGGACCGAGTGGTCCTTGAAGGCAATGACGACGCGGCCGGGCTCGAGGAATCGGGAGCGCTTCCAGATGCGCACGATGTCACTACGCTCCGCCGACCACTCGGGTTCGATCTCGTCCACGCCATTAACGTCGACGACCATGAGTCGCTGGTTGGTGACGAGAATCTCGCTCGTGGGGACGTCGAGCGCCTTGCGGAGCCCGGCCGCCTTGCAGCCGGTGCAGCCGAGGTAGGAGCCGCCATCGAGCTGCTCCTGGACGATCCGCTCAAATTCCTTGTCGTACGGGTTAAGCTCGGCAAGTTCGATGCGCGATTGCGCGTCGAGGTTCTCCGTCTCGGGTTCCTCATCATTTTCAAAGCGGTCGTCCTCGAGATCAATCTCGGACTCGATACAGCGAGCGGGCTGCATCCACTTTGGCTCTTCTCCTTCGCGCATCAGATGCGCGACTTGGCGAGCAATCACATCGGTCGTAGTAGGCACGGCCATATATGTTGGCACGAATTCCGAGGATTCGCACTCTGTTTTCTGATAGCGATCGACTATGTGGCACCTTGCGGTGGATGCATGAGCAGGTCGACTCGTTCGCTGAGATACCTGGCCAAAGGAATTGCGCTGATCAGCGGCGTGTTCGTGTGCCACCTCACGACGAGTTCACCGTCCCGTAACGAAACGGGACCCGTTTCGTTAATTACAACGCTCTCATCGATTAGCGCCGTGTCGAAGTGGACTGTCTCACCTTCAGCGAAGCCGCCGCGGATGGCAGCGTGCCGCATGGCGTCGCGCCGGCGCGCCGATTCCGATGCGTACCCCAGAATCGGTGGGGGTTCGTGCGCACGCAACGTGGCGCCCGCCGCGCGCACATTCCCATCCTCGTCAATGAGAAGAACACCCAGGCGCCAGGCGCGAGTGAGCGGCGCAATCCGCTCGGGCCGGAGGATCAGAAATCGCCGCCGCGGCGCCTCGTACTCTCCGACCGCCTCGGTGGCGATGCCTGCGGCGAGCAGCGCATCCCGGTGAAGGGTCGCCAGGGAACGGAGACGTTCGCCAACACTCATGCTCACGAAGATACTCCGGGCATGTATTCGCGGGCGCTTTGAGCACTGAACGTCCAAATCTTGTGCGGGCCAGCCCTGACCCCGCGAGCTTGTCCGGGCAATCTGGTCGGGCCATCTTGGTCGGGCCATCTTGGTCGGACCATACAAGATCCCTGGGCGATTCAGACTCGGGTGCCAAAATGATCGGGTGACCGCCCAAGATTCTGCCCTCCCGGCCCTCGAGCCGAATATCACTGACACCGCGCTCATCTTCGAAGGTGGCGGGATGCGCGCGAGCTACACGTCGGCGGTAGTCTCGTTGCTCCTCGAGCAGGGCATCTATTTCGACTGGGTTGGGGGCATTTCGGCTGGCGCGAGCAACACTGCCAATTATCTTTCCCGCGACGTCAAGCGCAGCTACGAGTCGTTCGTAGAGTTCGCGGCGGACCCGAACTTTGGCAGTATGCGAACGTGGGTCGAGGGCAACGGCCTGTTCAACGCGCCCTATATCTATGAGCAGGCCGGGGTAGCCGGTGCCGCCCTCCCCTACGACTGGGACACGTTTCGCGCGAATCCCGCCCAATTCGCAGTCGGTGCGTTCGAAATGGAAACCGGGAAGATGCAGTACTGGGGGCGCGAGAGCATAGACGAGCTGCACGATTTCATGCTGCGGGTCCGCGCATCCTCGAGCCTGCCGGTGCTCATGCCTCCGGTCGAGCTCGACGGCAAAACCTATGTGGACGGCGCGCTCGGCCCAACCGGCGGATTCGCACTCGATGCGGCGCGTGCCGCCGGATACACGAAGTTCTTTGTCGTGATGACTCGGAGCCGGGAGTACATCAAACCTCCCCAACGCGTCAGCGGTTTGTACAGACGCCTCTTCCGGAAGTATCCCGCCGTGATCAACGGCATCCTGCACCGACCACACCGGTACAACGAGAGCCGCGCCGAACTCTTCGAGCTCGAGCGCAAGGGCGAGGCCTATTTGTTCACGCCGGAGCACCTCAGCGTGTCGAATTCCGAGCGGGATGTGCGAAAGCTTCGCCGCTCATACGAGCTCGGCGAGCAGCAGGCGAGGCGCGAGCTCCCCGTCATGCGCGAGTTCCTCGGCATCTGAGCTCCAGACGCGCGAACGCGCCGGGGGCTTCTGCCACCCGGCGCGTTCGTAGCGCCGTTGTCTTCGGGCGAACTAGCTCGCGTCTTCGACCTTGAAGCCGACCCGCAGCGTGACCTGGAAGTGCTCGACTTGGCCGGAGTCATCGATGACGCCGCGAGTCGAGACCATCTCGAACCATTCCAGGTTGCGAACAGTCTGCGCGACTCGTTCGAGTGCGTTCTTGATCGCTTGGTCGGTGCCATCCGAGGAGGAACCGACGACCTCTGTAATTTGATATGTGTGGTTGGACATGGCCTCACGCTATGCGCGAACGCTCCAGGACTGCTGTGCGTCGGAGACTAGGAACGCGCCTCTTCGAGGTCGTTCAATGCGTCAAGCGCGGCCTCGTAGTTCGGCTCCTGACCGGTCACGGGAACCTGCTCCGTGTACAGAACCTTCCCGTCCTCGTCGATTACGACGACGCTTCGTGCCAGGAGTCCCGCGAGCGGACCATCCTGCTGAATCACGCCGTAGTCCTCGCCGAAGCTCGAGCGAAAGGCCGAGGTCGTGACCACGTTCTCAATGCCTTCGGCGCCGCAGAAGCGTCCGAGCGCGAACGGGAGGTCCTTCGAGACGCCGACGACGACGGTGTTGTCGAGGTCCGCGGCGAGTTCGTTGAACTGGCGCACCGAAGTCGCGCAGACGCCGGTGTCGATCGACGGGAAAATGTTGAGGACAACTCGCTTACCTCGGTAATTCTCGAGGGAGACGTCGCCCAAGTTGTTATCCACGTTGGTGAAGTTCGGTGCGTCGCTGCCAACTTCGGGGAGCTCGCCGGAGGTCGTAACTGAAATGCCACTGGTGATGATGTTTGCCATGGCGTCATCCTCGCATCCATTCGTGAGCGGGGAGCTGAGCGACGAGCCGAGCCGCCCGCGATTCCCATTCGATCGTCGCTGAGATTGCGCTGTCGTTTGCTGCCACTATTCTTATTCCGACTTTTCGGAAGGGACCACACTCATGGCCGGTGGCTTCGTAGCACTCCTCGATGACATTGCTGCCCTCGCGCGTGCCGCGGCCGCGACGCTCGACGATGTCGGGGTAGCCGCGGCGAAAGCATCGAGCAAGGCCGCTGGCGTCGTGATCGACGACGCCGCTGTGACTCCGCAATACGTGGATGGCTTGAAGCCCGAACGGGAGCTCCCGATCATCTGGAAGATCGCGCGTGGCTCGCTCTTCAACAAGATCGTGATCATCCTGCCGCTCGCGCTCCTGTTGAGCGCGTTCGTTCCGTGGCTCCTGCAACCGATCCTCATGTTGGGCGGCGCGTTCCTCTGTTTCGAGGGTGCGGAGAAGATCTGGGAGAAGATCCACGGCCGCAACGTCGAGCAGGAGGCTCCTGCGGTTGCCAAGGAAGGCGAGAAGGACGAGAAGCAGATCACGAGCGGGGCGATTCGCACCGACCTCATCCTGAGTGCCGAGATCATGGTGATCTCGCTCAACGAGGTCATCAACGAGCCGTTCTGGAACCGAGTGATCATCCTGATCGTCGTCGCGATCGGCATCACGGCCCTGGTCTATGGCGCGGTGGCACTCCTCGTGAAAGTCGACGACTTCGGCCTCAGCCTGATGCAGCGCGATTCGAAATTCTCGCAACGCTTCGGCAAGGGGCTCGTCAACGCGATGCCGCACGTGATGGATGTCATCTCAATCGTCGGCACCTTCGCCATGCTGTGGGTAGGTGGTCACCTCATCCTCGTCGGCGCGGATTCCCTCGGCTGGCATGCACCGTACGAACTCGTGCACACGCTTTCCGCGCCCGCCGCGGGGATTGCCGGAATTGGCGGCTTCCTCGCGTGGCTCATCGACACGCTCTGTTCGATGATCCTCGGCTTCATCGTCGGCTCGATCATCGTGCTCGTCGCGCATTACCTGCCATTCGGCCACGGCAAGGATGGGCACGGCAAAGACGGCCGCACCGAGCACGAGAAGGCGGCGGATGCACCGGCCACGGGCGGCGACTCGGCCGATCCTGACGCCAGTGAGGCCTCCCAGTCGAGCGCAAACTGACGGATTCCCCAGGCCACTCCTGTTGTACTCATGGCAACTGGTGGTAGCCTTCTTGCTTTGTGGGATCAGCGTGTGATCCCAATGAGTAATCCCTAGTACGAGGTGGTCCCGACTCAATGACAATCACTACCGCAATCGTCGGCTACGGCAACCTGGGCCGCAGCGCCGAAACCCTGATCAAGGCACAGCCTGACCTTGAACTCTTCGGCATCTTCTCGCGTCGTAGCGAGCTCGACACCAACACCCCGGTCTACCCCGTTGACTCGATCAACGATTACGCCGACAAGATCGATGTCCTCTACCTCTGCCTTGGCAGTGCGACCGATATCCCCGAGCAGGCACCAGCCTTTGCGAAGAACTTCACGACGGTCGACACCTACGACAACCACAAGCGGCTGCCCGCGCACTACGCGACGATGGATGCGGCGGCCAAGGAGTCGGGCAACGTTTCGATCATCGCGACCGGCTGGGACCCGGGCCTCTTCTCGCTCAACCGCGTGATCGGCGCATCCGTGTTCCCCGAACCGCAGCAGAACACGTTCTGGGGCCGCGGCCTCTCGCAGGGTCACTCAAACGCGATTCGAGGCGTCGAGGGCGTCAAGTATGGCGTGCAGTACACGATTCCCCGCGAGGATGCGATCGAGGCCGCAAAGGCCGGCAACGGTGCCGACATCGACAGCAAGGATGCGCACCTGCGCCAGTGCTGGATCGTCGCGGACGAGGCGGACCACGACCGCATCACCGAGACGATCGTGAACATGCCCGACTACTTCGTTGGCTACAAGACTGAAGTGCACTTCATCGGCGAGGAGGAGTTCCTCCGCGACCACCAGGGTCTCCCCCACGGTGGTCGCGTGATCACCTCCGGCCAGCTGGGCGACACGAAGAGCACCGTTGAGTTCGTACTCGACCTCGAGTCGAACCCCGACTTCACCGCATCGGTGCTCGTCGCGTACGGCCGCGCCGCAGCGCGCCTCAAGGCCGACGGCCAGACTGGCGCGTTCACCGTCCTCGAGGTGCCCCCGTACCTGCTGTCGACCAAGTCCCTCGACGAGCTCATCGCGCAGGACCTCTAGACCCGCTCAATGGCCTGCGGCCTGGCTCCAGGATTGGAACCAGGCCGCAGGCATTTTCGTTAGGGGGTTTCGGACTCGGTCTCCGGTTCGAGCCCCTCACGGTCATCGGCATCCGCTACCGTCTTGCGCAGCTTCACCTCGGCGATGCGGTTCCCATTGAGCTGCGCAACCTCGAGCTGATACCGCACGCCATTCGACGTGAGGTCGTCCTCGTAGTCTTCGGTCTGGTCCGGTTCAATCGGCACAATGTCGTCGGCGCGAGCGAGGCGCCCGAGCTGGTCGAGCATCCACCCGGCAATGGTTTCGTAGGAGCCTTCCGGCAGGTGGATGCCGGTCGCCTCGGCAAAGTCTTCGAGGTTCATAGAGCCGTCAAACGACCGGCTCTCGTGGAGGCGCAAGATGGCCCGCCGCTCGACCGAGTCGTACTCGTCCCAGATCTCCCCGACGAGCTCCTCGAGAAGGTCTTCGAGCGTGACAATGCCGTCCGTGCCGCCGTACTCGTCGATGACCACCCCGATGTGCGTCGCCGTCGCACGCAACTGTCGCATCGCATCCGGCACCCGAACCGTCGACGGGAAATAGGCGATCTTGCGCATGAGCGAGCTAATCACCGAATCGCCATGCCCCGACGCCGCGTGCTGCAGAATATCGCGCACGTGAACGAAACCGATGATGTTGTCGATGTCGCCATCGAACACCGGATAGCGCGAGTACGGCTGGTCGACGAGGCCTTCGGCGACCTCGGTGACGGTACTCGAGGCCTCGAACGCGACAATATCGCTGCGGTGCCGCATCACCTCGACCACGAGCATGTCGTTGGCGTCGAAGACGTCCGCCAGGAGCTTGCGCTCGTCGTCGCCGAGGCCCTCGTGCGTCGTGACGATCTCGCGCACCTCTTCGTTCGACATTTCCTCGGTGCGGGCATTCGGGTCGAAACCAAGGATGCGCAAGAGCAGGTTCGAGGAGGAGTTTACGATCCAGATCAGCGGCGTCATGAGCTTCGCGAAAATGTTGAGCGGTGGGGCGACCGCGAGGCTCACGGTGGCCGCCTTCTGCATAGCGATTCGTTTCGGCACGAGTTCGCCCAGGACGAGGCTGAAGTAGGACACGAGCAGGGTGATGGCCACGAGCGCGATCGCATCCGCCGCTCCCGGCGCCATGCCCCAGCCGACGAGCACTGGGCTCACCTGCGGCGCGATCGTGGAGGCACCGAATGCTGAGGATAGGAATCCGGCGAAGGTCACACCGATCTGCACCGCCGAGAGGAATCGGCCCGAGTCCCGGGCGAGACTCGCGACGGTGCGTGCCGCCTTGTTACCCCGTTCGAATTGCTTGATTTGTGACTCGCGCAGCGAGACAAGTGCCATCTCGGTCGCCGCAAAGATCCCACCAATCAAAACGAATAGCAGCACCAAAAGCAGATCGAGAAGTATACTCACGCTGTCATTCTGTCAGGTTCGAAAACTCCGCACCTTAGTGGGCGTTCGAGCCGGTGCGCGGCTCTCGACCGACCACGCTGAGGTACCAGCTGTAGAACGCGATCCAAAAACCAAGGTGGATGCGGGGTGCCAACTTCTCGGTTTGCCCGTCCGGCAGTATCTTCCGGGCCCCGGCGATCAGCCCCATCGAGAGGGCGACGACGAGCAGGAACCTCGGGATGCGCGCCGGGACCGACCAAGCGAGGAATCCGAGGAACGACTGCCGCTGGGTGCCCGCAGCCCGAGCGTAGATCTTGTACGGAACGCCTCGGAGCGGGCCCCAGAGCATCCCGCGGTTGCCAACCCGGGCGACCTCCGCATCCGCCTTGTCGATCATGTCGCCGGAGATCGCGGGAAGCTTCCGCAGCAGTCGCTTCGACTCGCGCGGAGTGGTGTTTTGACTCCAGAAGAACGTCGCGACGCCTCCGGCGAGCGCTCCCCCGAGCGCGGCGAATGCCGCGGCGACCCCGCGCTTTGGGGAGTGAATCGTCGCTCGGGTGATCCACACATCCGGCACGATGAAGAAGCAGGTGGCCTCGGCCGCGCCCCAGGCGGCGGCGATGATACTGCTCGCCACCGGGCCGCCTCGGCGCTGAGGTCGTTTCGTTGCACGCGTCATGGTTCGCAAGCGTAGAGGAGGATGCGCAGATGAGCGTGAGGGCTGATGCCGTCGTGTGCCCCGGGATTCTAAACTCACGGTCATGGCCGGGGAGTATGTAGACGAGGGCGATGCTGGAACGAGTGGTGCGGGGCGCGAAGCCGCGGCCCATGGTCTCGAGCGGCGCAATATTCCGCAGCGCTCGACCGGATGGGCGAAGCGAGCCGCCGACCTGCTCTACGCCGCAAGACTCACGCCGAACAGCATCTCGGTGTTGTCGGTAGTGATTGCGTTCATCGGCGCGGTTGCGCTCGGGCTTTCTGGTTTCGTCCCCGCGCTCGATATCCCCCGGTGGGTGCTGCTCGTCATCGCCGCCGTGTGCATCCCACTGCGCCTGCTGTGCAACATGTTCGACGGCATGCTCGCCGTCGAGAAGAGGATGCACTCGCCGACCGGTGACCTCTTCAACGAGCTACCCGACCGCATTGCTGATGTGGCGCTGCTCGTTGGTGCTGGCTTCGCGACAATCGGTCTGTGGCGCTCGGATGGCGCGGCCTGGGGCACCGGTGTCGACTGGGGGCTCGCCCTCGGCTGGCTCGCCGCGGTGCTCGCGATACTTACCGCGTACGTGCGGACGCTCGGTGCCGCGAACGGCGTCGGCAACTTCTTCGGTGGTCCGATGGCGAAGCCGCCACGGATGTGGCTGCTCGTCATCGGTTCTCTGCTGTCTATCGCCGAGCCCGGCCTTGGCCTGCCGCGCGGCATCGTGCTCGCGATCACGCTCGGAGTCATCGCTCTCGGATCGCTGATGACGGTGATCGTTCGATTGCGCAAGATCACGCTCGCGCTGCGGGCGGCGTCGCAGGCGGATGCGGCTGATGCGGCTGATGCGGCTGGCCGACCATGACACGAATCATTCGCGAACTCCTCGCGGGGCTCGTCCGCCTGATCACCGGCGCGCGTCCGGTCGTGGACGAAGGGCTGTCGCCACGCGCCAGTGTCCTGGACCTACCCCCGCAGATGGTGCTGTATGCGAATCACTCGAGCCACCTCGACTTCGTGACGGTCTGGGCGGTCGTGCCGCGGCGCATACGAGACCGCTTACGCCCCGTCGCCGCGGGTGACTACTGGGGCTCCGGCCTGAAGCGCTGGCTGGCCACGAATATCTTCAATGCTTACCTCGTTGATCGAGGCGGTGGGAGGGGCGGGAGCAACAGCAACGGGAACAGCAATAGTCCCGGCACCGACCAGATTGCCGATATGCTCGCGATTCTCGACGACGGTGACTCCCTCCTCATCTTCCCGGAGGGCACGCGCGGGGACGGTACCGACGTTGCCCGTTTTCGCTCGGGCCTTTACCGCCTCGCCCAGGCACGGCCCGACGTACCCGTCATTCCCGTCGCGCTATCAAACCTTGGCAGGATGCTGCCCAAGGGCGCGGTCGTGCCCGTGCCGCACCTCGTCACGGCGACGTTCCTCACGCCCGTTCGCCTCGAACCGGGCGAGGATCGGGCGGAATTTCTCGAGCGGGCGCGGCTTTGCCTTGCTGAGGTTGTCCGGGAGGCCCAGACATGATCGGGGACACAGAATGATGGCCGGTTGGCAGTTCGGTTTGCTCGATGAGACCGGGTTAAGGCTCTTCGCCGGTGTCGGAGCGGTGCTCATACTCGCGACAGCCATCACCTTCGTACTATCGATCACCTTGCGCGCCGAGCGGCACGCAGGCCTCATCTCCAACTTGAGGCTGCGGGTCGGGGCCTGGTGGGTCATGGTGATCATGCTCTACGCGGTGCTCGCGGGCGGCGAGACGGTCACCATCCTCTTCTTCTTCGTGCTGTCCTTCTTGGCGCTGCGCGAGTTCATCACCATCTCTCGGACGACGCAGCGCGATCACAGTGCGCTCGTGTGGATGTTTTGGATCATCCTACCGATCCAATATTTCGCCGTATGGCAGCACTGGTACGGGTTCTTCGCCGTGTTCATCCCGGTGTACGCGTTCCTCTTCCTGCCAGCACGGAACGCTCTCGCCGGCGACACGAAGGATTTCTTGCGCCGCACGGCGACGACGCAGTGGGCGCTCATGGTGTGCGTCTACTGCGTGAGCTATGCGCCCGCGATCCTGCAGCTGCCGGTCGCGTTAGAACTTGGCAAGGTCGCGGCGGATGGCTCACCGATCGGCTCGGGCGGCCCGGCGGGCGCGAACCTTCTCATGTTCCTGCTGATCGTGGTGCAGGGAAGCGACGTCTTCCAGTACATCTGGGGAAAGACACTCGGCCGGCATAAGATCGCGCCCAACGTGAGCCCGAACAAGACCGTCGAGGGCTTCGTCGGCGGCATCCTCACGGCGACCGCGCTCGGTGCCGCCCTGTGGTGGATTACGCCGTTCGAGTGGTGGCAGGCCGCAGCGCTTGCGTTCGTGTCCTGTCTGCTCGGTTTCGCGGGCGGGCTCGTGATGAGTGCGATTAAGCGCGACCGCGGCATCAAGGACTTCGGTGCGCTCATCCCCGGCCACGGCGGCATCATGGATCGCATCGACTCGCTGTGTTTCGCCGCGCCCGTGTTCTTTCACCTCGTGCGCTTCTTCTTCGCGGCCGCGTAAGCGCGTTACCCCGCGAACGTCTGCCCCAAGAACGTTTTCAGCACGTGCAGGAAGGATGCTGGCTGTTCCGAGTGCACCCAATGCCCCGCATCCTTGATCGTGATGCGGTTGGTGCGCGGGAACAGTCGCTTCATGAGCGGGAGCTGGTCGGTGCTGACATAGTTCGACTTCGCGCCACCCATCCACAGCACGGGGCCGTCGAAGTGCCCTTCGCCGTAGTCGGGCTCGCCGCCGATGACATCGAGCGACGCATACAGGAGGTCGAGGTTCGGCTCCCACTCGAAACCATCGCGGCCGCGCTTCAGATTCTGCAGCAAGAAACCCCGCACGGTGCGGCTCGGAATGTGTTCGGCGAGGGCCTCACCCGCCTCACCACGGCTGTTGATCGTGGAAAGGTCGAGGGCCTTCAGGCTCCCGAGCAGGTGAGTAAAGTCCGTGTTCTGGCCTCGATCCGGCCCAGGCGTCGCGCCCGGCCCCATGTCGACGATGACGACGCGTTCGAACAGCTCGGGATGCCGGGTCGCAAGCACCATTGCCATCTTGGCACCCATCGAATGACCGACGAGATTGACCGGCACATCCTTGGCATAGCCGCCCGCAAGCACGGCTGCGAGGAGGTCGGCCTGCTCCGCATAGTCGAACCGCTCGGTCCAGCCCGACTCGCCGTGGTTGGGCAGATCGACTAGCAGGCTCGTGTGCGTCTCAGCCAGGCCCTTAGCCGCGGTCATAAAGTTCTTGCCGCGCCCCATCAGACCGTGGAAGAAGACGACCCGCCCGCTTCCCGTTCCAACCTCTTGCGTCTTGATGTGAAAAGACTCGGGCAGCAGTTCAGTCATGAGGGTGTTGGCCTTTCGTGCGGGTGCTTTCACGGTAGACGAAAGGCATGCGGTTCGCGCTATTGCCGTCTACTCCCCTTCCCCCCCCCCGCCCCCGCTATTTCGCCTCGGTTTGGCACGCTTCCGCTTCGAGGATCCCCGCGAGGTCGTATGCGCGGAAGAGGACACTTCGGTCGACATTGGCGGCCGCGCCCATGTCTCGCAGCATCGGTGGGATGAAGTCCGCCGGCTTCGGATGCGCCGGCAAGTCGGCGAGATACTCGCGATGGCAGGCGAGCGAGGCGACGGCCGCGGCCTCGTCGTCCGCATCGACCGACACAAAGTGAGTCGGCTGGGGTGGTTGTGCCGTGAGCAGGAGGCTCACCGACCACGGTTCCAGCCCCTGCTCGATCTGGTCGCGGAATACCCAGCGGTTGGATGCATCCCGCGCACCGTCGAGCGTCGCGAGACCGGCGGCGCGATGGTCGGCCTGGTCGAGTCCCCACAGCGCCTCGAGTTCGTGGCTGCTGCCGATCACCACGGTTGGGCGGAACTCGCGAACTCGGCGCGCGATATCCCGCCGCAGATCGAGTCCGTACACGAGATGCCCGTCGGGGTGACTTAGGATCGTGAGGTCATCGACGTTGACGGCGCGACAAGCGTTGCGTTGCTCAACGCCACGTATCGGGCCGGCCTCCTCCGGCGAGCACTGCATCCCCGCCTCGCCTCCCGTGAGCAGCAGGTACGCGACCTCAATACCGCGTTTCGTCCACGAGTTCACGGCTGCCGAAAGCCCGTACTCGGCGTCGTCCGGATGCGCGACGACAACGAGCACGCGCTCCCACCGGCATACGTCCAATTCTTTGAGGCTCGTTGACCCGCTCACTTCTTGCTCCTTCTTTACAAGCACCCGCTCACCGCAAGTTTGTAAGGCAAGTGTGCCGTCTCGTCATCCGAGCCCGCCCAGTGCCGCGGCTATTTAGAACGCACCGAGCACCGCACTTGAGATGAGGTGGTCCAGCTTCCGAATGTCAACTCCCTTATTAAGTTTCAGCTTGAGATGGCCAGCCTTCGTCCACAGCTCGAGCTCGGCATTGAAATCGAGAGTGCCAGCGTTCTCCGATGACCACATCACCACGGACGAGTATGGAATCGAATACATCTCGACCTTCTTCCCAGTAATACCTTGCGCATCTCGAATCACGATTCGCTTGTTCGTGAACACTGCGCTGTCGCGCATGGTCGCGAAGGCCATAATTGGCTGTTCGCCAGCGACGAGTACGTTCCCAATATCGTTGGGTATCGGAACTTCACGAACCAGTGTCCATGCGGTGATCGCCGAAACTTCGTTCACAATTGCTCTTTTCTTCTTTGTCTCGCGGCGTCGCACTGCAAACCGCGAATATAGTCGGGGCACCGAGAACCTTGACCTCGGTTGCCAAGTCACACTTCAGCACTGGCCTCCGACATCCAGTCGTCGACAAGGCGTGTGCTGGCAAAGCGCGCGCTCCAAGCAAACTCGAACCCTCTGAAACTTCGCCTTGCCGCCGGTACCGAACAATTTGCCCTTCGATGCAGAGCCGTTGCTGGGCGATGCAGTATTGGGGAGTCTGGTTGAACCGACTGCGGCGCGCTGAAAGGCTAGCGAGACAGGCCGCCGCTAAGCGAGTGCGGCCGTCGATCTACAAGGGAGTATCAATGACGAACTCGACCACGATCTACACCGGCAAAATCTGGACCGGCGCTACCGACGACAGCTTGATCGAGGCGTTCGCGGTGCGGGACGGCAAGATTCTCGCGACCGGAAGCGTCTCAGAGGTCACCGAATCGGCCGGGGCAGATCACGAGGTGGTCGAGATCCAGGACGGGATCGTCATGCCCGGTCTCATCGATGGTCACCTCCACCTAAGCCTCGGCGGCACGCAGCTCGCGCACGAGCTGCCTCTCGACCCGGTCGATGACGCCGACGCCATCCTCGCCAAGGTCTCGGCGTGGGCTGAACGGCTCCAGCCCGGCGAGTGGGTCATCGGCGGCATCATAGGTAGCGGCACGCTCCCAAGCCTGAACAACGTGGGATTCCTCGAGAAGCTGGATACCGCATCCGCCGGCCACCCCGTGCTGCTGCGCGACGACACGATGCACAACCGCCAGATCAACTCGGCGGCGTTCGAGGCGATGGGCGTTACCGCCGACACGCCCAATCCCGAGGGCGGCACCTACGTCCGTGATGAGCGGGGGCGCCTGACCGGCGCGTTGTGGGAGCTCGCTGGCTCGGTCGCCGAGGGCGTCGCCGCCGCCTCGCACCAGGATCCGAAGGGCCGCCAGATGGTTGCGCTGCAGACGGCGCTCGACCGACTCGCGTCGCTCGGCATCACCACGGTGCAGGATGCGGCGACCATGCTCCCGCATTTCGAGGGGCTCGCGGCGCTCGACGCGGCCGGAGAGCTGCGGATGCGTGTGATCGCGTCGATGCCGATCCGTCCCTTCATCGAAGCGGGCACGGTCGGCGAGGATTTGTTTGCTGCGGGCAAGGCATTCGAGAGCGTGCACGTCAAGCCGCGCTTTGCGAAGTTCGTGCTCGACGGCGTGCCGACCACGCTCACCACGGCGCTCCTCCAGCCCTACAAGTGCGTGCACGGCAACACCGACCCGGAGTTCCGCGGCGAGCTCTACTGGACGCTCGACGATCTCGTCGCGTCGCTCCGCCGCTGCGCCGAGCTCGGACTCGGTGCGAAGCTGCACGCGACCGGTGATGCTTCGGTCCGACAGGCGCTGGATGCGGCGGAGATCGTCCGCGCGGATGCAAACGGCGGCCCTGCGATGCAGATCGCGCACATGTCGTTCATCTCGCCCGAAGACCTCGGCCGCTTTGCCGAACTGAATGTCGCCGCGGACGCGTGCCCGTTCATGTGGTTCCCGAGCCCGCTAACGGATGGCGTCGGCGAATTCGTGTCCGACGACACGATGGCAAGCATTTGGCCGTTTAAGGATCTGCTTGAGACCGGCGCGGTCGTCGCGGGCGGCTCGGACTGGCCGGTTGGTCTCCCCGTCCTCAACCCTTGGCTCGGCATCGAGGGCATGGTGACGCGTAAGGGCGCGGTCGAGGACGGCGACGACCGCAGCGTAAACATCGACCAGGCAATCACACTCCCCCAGGCCCTCGCCGCGTTCACCCGCGAGTCGGCGAAGGCCCTGGGCATTTCGGCGGAAACCGGCACGATCGAGCCGGGCAAGTCTGCCGACTTCATTGCGCTCGAACAAAACGTGTTCGAGGTACCGATCGAGGATGTTCACCACACTACGGTCGCAAAGCGCTGGGTCGCGGGAGTATCCACGAACGACTAGCCCGTTTGGTGGCCCGGTGCGCGAGTTTACTCTCCTGTACCGGACCAGATGCCGCGATCGTCGAGCCATCGATACCTCGACCGCGCATGCGTGGTTGACTGGGTGGCATGGGCGATGCGGTGATGCTGGTGGTGCTTGGTGGCGCGGTACTGATTGCCGTCGTCGTCAAGGGATTCTCCGCGCTGCAGCGCAAGCTCGCGCCCGTCACCGAGGTCTGGGAAGGCGACATTGTCGCGGCGGTCATTCGGTTTGAGCAGGATCCGCGAAAGCCGGGCAGCGTGACCCCGCAGAGTGCCGACGTCGTGATTCGGCGGCGGTCGGATGGGATCGAGCAGTCGAGTTTCGTCGGGGGTGTCGAGAGCTTGCCCGAGTCCGTGCGCGAGCAGGTAGCCGTCGCGGTCCGCACAAACGCGGCAGGGCAGTCCGATTCGCCGCGCTCCGAAACATTGCGCTTCGACGCGGCCATGTTCGCCGGACACGGTGGCGTTCGCGTGAACATTCCCACGCGGGTCGCAGTGCAGGTTGAGGAAGACGACCGCGGCGCGCTCCACTGGACCCCGCTCTGGTGACGGCAGAGTTCGGGCGCCCGAAGTGCGCATTGTACCTAGCCAGCCACGAAGACGCTGAGTTCCGCCTTGAGCTGCGCTTCGAGCGACTCTCGGCTGCCGTTCACCGAAGGCATCAGTACTGCCGAAACCTGCGCGCCCGTCACGAAGGTGAGCAGCGCATCCACCTCGGACTCCCACGATCGACTGGGATCAATCTCGGCACATACGCCGAGCATCGACTCTTTCCACTTCACCATCGATCGCTCATGCACGCGCTTCGCTGTCTCATCCGTGATCGCCTCGCCCCAGAATGCAATTACGACGCGGGCCTCGTCGAACCGATTATCGTCGAGCGGCAGGATCTCGCGGCACACCGCGTTGAGCGCGTCATATCCTCGCAGCTGCCCGACCAACGCGTCCGTGCGCTCATTCGTGCGCTGGAACACGTATTCATAGGTTGCGAGGAGCAAGTCAGCCTTCGTTGGAAAATAGGGTTTGAGCGCCCCGTTCGCGTACCCCGCCTCACTCGCGATCTGGCGCATCGTCGCACCAGCCATCCCCCGACGCGCGATGATCTGCCACGTCGCTCGCACGATTTCTGCGCGACGCTCATCATGATCGACCGTCTTCCGCACTGCCTTACTCCACTCCCGAGGCGTTAATTCGAAACCTGCGCGAGGTTACCAAGTCGCGCCGCCGCATCCTGCAACACCTCGAGGATCGCGTCTTCGCGACCGGCGAAGTGCTCGTCCAGCCCCGAGACGGTGAGCGAACCTGCGATTTTGCCTTTCGAGCCCCGAACCGGAACGGCGATCGCCGTAATCCCGTCGGTAATATCGCCCTCCGAGATTGCATAGCCGCGCTGCCTGGTCAGCTCGACGTCGGCGCGAAGCTCGTCGTCGGTGAGCAGCGTGCGGTCATTGAAGCGCTGTCGTTTCGGGTTGCTTTCGAGGTAGCCCTCGAGGTCTGTGCCGTACGCGAGCACGACGCGCCCCGCGGCCCCCGCGTGCATCGACAAGCTCCGCCCCGGTTTTGTCTCCACCACGCCGATCGTGTTTCCCTGTTCCCACGCGACGCACACGGCCTCGCCATCGCGCGGCACCGTGATGTAGGCGGTCTGCCCGGTCCGCTCGACGAGATCGGTCAGCACCTGATCCGCGCCGCGCCACTCCCGCATCGCCTCGCGGGCCGCATCCGCCATACGCAGCCAGCGCAGGCTCAGCCGCGTCTTCGAATCGCGTACCGGCTCGGTGAAGTCGATCGAGCTCAGCCCATCAAGAAGCCGGTAGACGGTCGGCCTCGGAAGGTCGAGTTGTTCCGCGATTTGGGCCGGCGAGAGGTCCCCCTCGTGTGCGAGCAACGCGATGATGTCGTCGGAGTTCGCGAGCGTGCGAATCGGCTGTTTCACGCCACGGCCTCCTTCGCGGCCGGGTAGCCCAGTGCTTCGCTGGAGCGGCGGGCCGCTTCGAGCACCTCGTCGGCGGTATTGCTCTCAGGGGCGAGGATGCGCTCACGCAGCCCGCTGAGGGAAATCGCCCCTGCAAGATCCCCACGATGGTTGTAAATCGGGGCGCCGAAGGCCATGATTCCCGGGGTGACGTCCGCATCCGACACGGTGAAGCCTGCCTCGCGGGCCATGCCGATCTGATCGCGCATGATGCCGGGGTCAGGCACCCGCTCCCCTTGCTTACGAAGCTCCGTAGCCCGAGCGAGCAGCTCCTCTCGATCAGCCTCCGGCAGGAACGAAAGGATCGCGCGCGGTGCAGCACCGCGGTACAGCGGATAGGAATCGCCGACTCGCATCGCGAGGTCCTGCACATCCCGACCGCCGAGACGCTCGACGCACACCGCGTTGTCGCCGCGTCGGAAACACAGGAATGCGGTATTCCGGGTGCGATCTCGTACCGACTCGAGGACAGGCAGGATCGCACGGCGCACGTCGAGTCGGTCTTCGAGCAGTGCGCCGATACGCAGGATGTGCAACCCGAGTCGGTATCGACCTCGCGTCGCGGTCTGGTCAACCCAGCCCAGCGCGGAAAGCGAACCGAGCAGCCGATACGTTGAACTCACCGGTTCGTGAACGGCCGCCGCGATCTCCGTCGCGCTTGCCTCACCAACCTTTTCGAGCAGGGTCATCACGGACTCCGCCTTGCGGAGAATCGTGATTCCTGACGCATCGTTCTCAACGGTCATCCCTGGATTGTCTCACGTGCAGGCCAAATGTCCGCGTCACGGAAACAAGCAATCACGGTCGCAGGCTCACTGCTGCATCCCATGCGCATCGGTCAAGCTCTGCAGTGACATGTAGTTTGATTCCACCATTGCATACCCCCTGGGGTATATGGCAAGCTAACTTCATCAGCCACAGCACACGCAAATCGACACGGAGGATCTGCAATGCTCTTCGAACGTATCTATGACGAAGACCTGGCCCAGGCTGGCTATTTCATCGGCTGCCAGGCAAACGGCGAGGCCGTCGTGATCGACGCGCGCCGCGACATCACCGACTACCTCGAGCTCGCCAAGAAGAACGGCATGAAGATCGTGGCCGTCACTGAGACCCACATCCACGCCGACTATCTCTCGGGTACTCGGGAACTCGCGAACGCCACCGGCGCCGAGATCTATGTCTCGGGCGAAGGCGAAGACGACTGGCAGTACGGCTTCGACGCCACCCGCCTCTACGACGGCGACGCGATCACGATCGGCAACATCACCGTCCAGGCTCGCCACACCCCCGGCCACACGCCCGAGCACCTCGCGTTCCTCGTGACCGATGGCGCGTTCGCCGACCAGCCCGGCTACATGGTCTCCGGTGACTTCGTGTTCGCTGGCGACCTCGGCCGCCCGGACCTCCTCGACGAGGCCGCCGGTGGCGTCGACACCCGTTTCGGCGGCGCACACCAGCTCTTTGCGAGCCTGCGCGATGTCTTCCTGAAGCTCCCCGACCACGTGCAGGTGCACCCCGGCCACGGTTCGGGCAGTGCGTGCGGTAAGGCACTCGGCTCAGTACCGTCGACCACTGTCGGCTACGAGCGGATGTTCTCGTGGTGGGCCAAGTACCTCGCGAACAACGACGAGCAGGGCTTCGTTGACGAGCTGCTCGAGGGCCAGCCGGATGCGCACGCCTACTTTGGACGCATGAAGCGTCAGAACAAGGAAGGCCCGGCCGTCCTCGGCCAGGTCACCCCCATCGCTGAGCTGCCGCAGGATGAGGTCATTCGTCTCGTCGAGTCGGGCGACGCCATCATCGTCGACACCCGAAACAACCGCGAGGTTCACGAGGGTACGGTCGAAGGTTCGCTCAACATCCCGGGGCCTGCCAAGGCCGCGACCTACGGTGGCTGGGCCGTAGACCCCGAGCGGAATATCAACTCGCTCATCCTCTACGTGAAGGATGCGGAGAAGGCGCAGGAGATCCGCGATCACCTGATGCGAGTCGGTATCGACAATGTCATTGGCTACACCACCTCGATCGAGGGCCTCCCCACGATGAAGCCGAAGACGATTGCACCGGCCGAACTCGAGGCCTTCGACGCCGCACTCCTGCTCGATGTTCGGAACAAGACCGAATACGCCGACGGGCACATCCCGGGCGCAAAGCAGCTCAGTGGCGGGCGTGTCCTGTGGCATCAGGACGAGCTGCCGCGCGAGGGCACGATCGTCTCCTACTGCCAGTCCGGAGTCCGGAACTCCGTTGCCGCGAGCGCACTGCGCCGCGAGGGGTTCGACGTCGTCGAGCTCGAGGGCAGCTACAACGGCTGGACGGCCTTCGAGAACGAGCGCGAGACGGTCGCTTCGTAGCGAGGGCTCAAGTCCCGAGACCAACCTGCCAGCGGATGCGGCGCGCGAAACGAGGCGCCGCATCCGATGGCGAGTGACGCACCACCACGTCCAACTGGCCAACTCTCCAAACGCATCCCCAACGCATCCCCAAGAAAGAACAACTCATGAGAACTGCCGATGCCGCAACCCAGCGCAAGATCCTCAACCGCCTCAAGCGAGCGCGCGGCCAGCTCGACGCCGTGATCAACGCCGTCGAGGATGGCGGCAGCTGCCGCGACGTCGTCACGCAGCTCTCCGCGGTCTCGACCGCGCTCGACCGCGCCGGCTTCGCCATCGTGGCGAACGCGATGCAGTACTGCGTCACCGAGCCTGAGGCGACCGCCGAGGCCGAGGACGGCCTCACGACCGAAGAACTCGAGAAGCTCTTCCTCTCGCTCGCGTAGCCGCGCGTCCTTTCCCTCCCCAAAACCCCAACACCCTCCCTTTAAAAGAACCCTCAACCCGAAGGAAAATTCATATGTGTCAAGCAGTCGCCTGCCGGAAATGCGGAAAGACGACCTGGGCCGGTTGCGGCCAGCACGTCGACCAGGTCATGCGCGGCGTGCCCAAGAGCGAACGCTGCGAGGGTCACGAGAACGAGCCGAGCACCGGCTTCCTCTCGAAGATCTTCGGCCGCTAGAACCAAAACGACCGGTGCGACACCCTCCTCAGTGTCACCGGTAGCTCGCACAGCGCACAGCCCAACCGCACAGCCGCACCGCACGGACCCCCGTCGCGTCACCGATTCAGGTGGCCGGCGGGGGTTCTTTGGTTGCGCCCAGGTGTTTGAATCAGGCCTAGGGTTGACGCGATGATTACGAGCGCCGTACCCGAGATCCCGAAGCAACAAGCGTGGCGCGCGCTCACCGCCTTGTGCATCGGCCTCTTCACCACGATGGTCGATCAGTCCCTCGTCGCCGTCGCGATTCCCCATATCCGGGAGGACCTCGGGGCGAGCGTGAACCAGGTTGTGTGGGTCTCGTCGATCTACCTGCTCATGTTCGCCGCTCCCCTACTCGTGACCGGCAGGCTCGGCGATCGCTTCGGACAGCGCAACGTGTACGCCGTGGGGCTCGCGCTATTCGTGGGCTCCGCGCTCGGCTGCTTTTTCGCGCCGAACGTCGAATCACTCATCGTGATCCGCGCGGTGCAGGGGCTGGGTGCCTCACTCATGAATCCGCAGCCATTCAGCGTGATCAATCAGATCTTCCCGCGGGAACGCCGAGGCGCGCCGATGGGCGTCTGGAGCGCAGTCGCGGGTTCCTCGGGCCTCGTCGGCCCGGTGCTTGGCGGACTCATCGTCGGTGCGGCCGGATGGCGTTGGGTGTTTCTTCTCTACGTGCCGCTCGGGCTGCTCGCGCTCGTGATGACGCTTCGTTGGGTGCCTAAGCTGCCGACCAGCGTCGCGCGGATCGACCTCGTCAGTGTGATCGTGTCGATCGTGTCGGTGTTCGCCGTGGTGTTCACGCTGCAGCAGGGCCCGGACACCGGCTGGCCAGGTTGGCTGTGGTTGGTCCTCGCGGCCGGGGTGATAGCTGGAATTGTTTTCGTCTGGCTGCAGCGTCGCGCTTCGAGACGCGGTGCGGATGCGCTCATGCCACTCGAGCTGTTCTCGATCCGCAATTTCGCACTGGGCGTGGTGTCCGTGACGACCCTCGGGTTCACCGTGTACGCCATTCAGCTGCCCATCATGCTGCATCTGCAGTCAGGCGCGGGCCTGTCCGCCGAAGTCGCTGGCCTCCTCATCATGCCGATGGCCATAATCTCCATCACGCTCGCGCCCGTGGTCGGCCGTCTCGCTGACCGCCTCCGCCCGGGCGTCATATCGACGATCGGATTCTCGACGCTCATCTCCGCGATGGCACTCTTTGCGCTATTGATGCGCCCCGGCGTCCCGGTTGGCTGGATGCTCATACCGATCGTGCTGCTCGGCGCGTCGAACGCGCTGTGTTGGTCATCGAACTCCACTATTTCAATGCGCGGACTACCCCGGGAACTCATCGGCGCCGGTTCGGGCGTCTACAACACCGCGCGCCAGGTCGGTGCCGCCGTGGGTTCCGCTTCGCTCGGCGCGGTCATGCAGATCGGGGTGCAGGTCACCGACATCTCCTCCGCGATGGGTAACGCGATGCTCTTGCCGATCGGCGTGCTGCTCATCGGACTCATCGCGGTCTCGCAGTTCCGCTCGGATCTCAGCGCCAGGTAGCAGCGGCTCTGCGAGAGGAACGCAGCTAGCTCTACTCGACGGCCGATATCGGGTCGTACGTTGCGAGTCCCAGCTGTTCAGCAACACGCCTGAGCGCGTCATCGTGACTCACCACGACTGTGTTTGCTCCCAAAGTGACGGCAGTGGCCAAATGAATGGCATCCAGGGTTTTGACGTGCTCGGTGATCGCCTCCGCCATCGTCAACACAGTCTCGTTCATTGGAACGATGGAAATCTTCCCAAGAATGTCCTCTCGTTCGAGGACGGGACGGCGCTCCCGCCGGAGCACCCGGGTGAGCTCTGTCTGTAACAAACGCGAAGAAATCACGTCATGATTCGCCGTGGCGTCATCAAACCAGTCAACAGCAGCGGCCACACCCTCAATAGCGAAGATTGCCGTGGAGGTCTCCAGATAGAAACGAGTCACCGGTCAGACGCCATTTCCCGAATGAGCGCCTCGACTTCAGCCACAGACTTCCGCGGCAGGTCCTTCCGATCAGCCAGCTTTGGTGCGCGCGGGTTCCGCGGTGGGATGATCTGCACTGCGTCATCGTCGATGGGCGTAAGTCGGGCCACAGGATGCTTGTGTCGAGTCACCACGTAGGTTTCGCCGTTCGCCACGTCTTCAATCGCCGCCGTCGGATTCTGCCGGAGTTCAGCCACGCTGATTGTCTTCATGCGGAAATTCTAGACACTTAATCTACTCAAATCTACCTTTTTTTTGGGGGGGGAACCGAACACTTATCGTTTGGGCGCAGTGATCCGCCCCGTTCTTATCACCGGAGGTCCTCGGCGAGCATCACGATGATGCCGCTCGGCCCGCGCACGTAGGTGAGCTTGTAGACGTCCTCGTAGTTCGCGACGCCGCGCAGCGGGTAGCAGCCGTGTTTGGCTGCCGTCGCCAGCGCCTGCTCGATGTCGTCTACTTGGAACGCGACCCGGTGCATCCCAATTTCGTTGGGTTGGGTCGGCGTCGTCTCGATTGCTTCGGGATGGATGTACTCGAACAGTTCGAGGCGACCGTGACCGTCGGGGGTGCGAAGCATCGCGATCTTCGCGTGATTGCCGTCGAGTCCGACGGCGGTGTCTGCCCACTCACCGCTAACCGTCTGACGCCCCTCGAGCTCGAGGCCGAGGTCGGTGAAAAACGCAATCGCGGCCTCGATGTCGCGCACGGCGATGCCCACGTTGTCGAGCTTGATAGTCATACGAATCACGCTAAATGGTCTGCCCGCGAACGACATGCGAACGCGCGGCTCCGACTCGCCCGCAGCGACCCTCGACATCCTCGCAGGAACCGCGACAGTTATCCCCTGGTGCGCGATCTAGCCTGATGGACCAAGCCGCTTTCGGAGGTCATCATGTCTGATCCCACCGTGTCGAATCCGAACTTCTATCGAGTCGTGTTCGAGAATGACCGCGTGCGGGTGCTCGAGTATCTCGACCATCCGGGAGACGCAACCACGCCGCACGATCATCCCGACTCGGTCATGATTACGCTCAGTTCATTTTCTCGTCGGCTCAAGAGCGGCGACCGGCAAGTCGAGCTTGAGATTCCAGCCGAGCAGGTTCGCTGGTTGGATGCACAGGAGCACTCGGGTGAGAACACCGGCTCAACAGATACGCGGGTCATTTTTGTCGAGCTGAAAGAGCCAAAAGGTGACAGTGCTGTGT
Organism: Gulosibacter molinativorax; assembly: GCF_003010915.2. Lineage (NCBI taxonomy): Bacteria > Bacillati > Actinomycetota > Actinomycetes > Micrococcales > Microbacteriaceae > Gulosibacter > Gulosibacter molinativorax. Next base: position 1,425,616 of record NZ_CP028426.1, read on the forward strand.
CTGCCGGTGCGGATGCTCCCGCTGATGCTGGGCCATCGGGTGCACCCCTCGGTCCGAGCCAGTGACGCTGTAGGAACGTTGAACCGGGACAGATCATGGAAATCGACGTCCGCGAAATAGCGCTCGCCTTTGACGGCGCCGTTGAACAACCTCACCACGGTTTTCCATCATTTCGGGTCAAGAATCGAATCTTCGCTACGCTGCCCGAGCCCGACACACTGCGGATCATGCTCGACGAATTCGGCATCCGCACGGCGGTGCTCGAGTACCCCGAGTTCTGCAGCGAGCTTTATTGGGGCCGCCGCCTCGCCTGCGTGGAGATCGACGTCTCCGTAGCTGAAGAGATAGTCGTTCGTGGTTTGCTCGAGGATGCTTGGGCGTTGAAGGCGGCTTGAGCCGGTTTCGAGACACTCAAGGAACGAAAGGCGATGCGCTCCAAGCGCGCATAGTGACGCCGCCAGGGACCCAAGAATCCGCGGCCAAAAGGCTGTCGTGAGCCGCAGTGCAGTCAATCCGTCACGACGCCGGCTCGCACCAAGTATTTCCGGAGGTTATGCGTCAGCGGCACCGAATCGACCTCATCGCCACGAAACCAGCGTGCATCCGCAGCATCGTCGCCCGCGCGCAGACTCCCGCCAACCACCCGCGCCACAAAATCATGCACCTCAACCACGCGCCCGTCGTCCGTCGGGATGTCAACGACCCAAAGTTCGCGCCCGAGCTCGATGACGAGCCCGGTCTCCTCGCGCGCCTCGCGGACCGCGGCCTGAGCGGGCGACTCGCCGGGTTCCGCCTTGCCGCCCGGGAACCGAAAGTCGCCATTGCTCGGGAAGCACTATCCCAATGGCAACTGCTGGCGGATTCCCCGCCTTCATTCGATTGCTAGCCTGGCCGGGTGCCAACGTCCACCTGTACCCACCGTGTTGCTCCGTCGCGGTTATCCACGCATGCGGTGATAGTGGGCGCCCTCATCGGCGCGCTGCCGCTCGCCCTCGTGGGTTGTGCATCCGCCCCGGGGGAACTGCGATGGGAAGACGTCATCGAGGATCGACCGTTCGTCGAGCTGACCACCCCGCTCGCCGGCTTCGAGAGCACGCCGGTCGACAAATCAGCCGCGAACCGAGTGGACACGGTGAGTCACGTGTATCGGGTCGAATCGGTGCACGTCAGCGATCTCGTGACGGCTGAAGTGCTCGCCGACTACGGTTTTGGGAACACGCGTTATGAGCGCGAGATCCCCACTGAAGGGCTCGTCGCGCCCGACGGCTACGACTTTGCCGCGGCGAGGGTCACCGTCGATTCGAAACCGTACGCCCCGGTGACGACGCACCTGGCCGAAGGCACCGTTCAGCTCGTAGTCGCCAATGAGAATGGCAGCGAGACGTATTCGATCAGTCAGCCTCGCCTCGACAACACGTTCCTCTTCCTTGTTCCCGAAGACGCCGAACCGAACGACGTTGTCTTGGAAGTGACGTCCCGTGGGTCGAGTCAACAACTGAGTCTGCTCGACGGTTCACGCGTCCGCTCCGACAATGAAGAAATGTACGGCTGCATCAATGTCGTCGGGTTCGTGGCTGGCCAGGACGCCTACGCCAGCGCGACTGACGAGTACGGCAATGTGGACGAGCTCTACGCCTACGTCCAGTCAGCAGATCTCTACCCTGCATCGGATGCGTACGGCATTCCGGAATCGGGACAGGTGTTCCTCCGAGTTCAAGTCGTCGTAGGTCAATCGTTCTACACGGCTACTAGCCCGTCGGGGTCGTTCAGCAACATCCCTCCTTCGCCCGCGAGCACCGCGTCCCTCCGCCTCGACGACGGCGCCTCGATCGAGGCCTTCGCGGTGAAACCAATCGGAGGCGCCGGGGAAGTCGAGATCTGGTTCGAGATCCCAAACACCCTCGAGTCAGGCGAATTCGTGGCCGATCTGTCCCCCTATCCGCGACGAGACGGACTCGACGAGGCGTTCGGTGACATCGCCCTGGAGGCATCCTTATCGTTCACCTATGACGAGGGGACGCACTAATGGCACACGTCGCGATGCACCCTCGGCGCTCGACTCGGATCGCCGCTGCAATAGCGCTCGCTTCGGGACTGTGGCTTTCCGGGTGTTCTGCCGACTCGGCCACCGAGGCAGCGCCACTGTCCGGCACCACCATCTCGGCAACGGGAGCTCTGCCGCGAACCACCTACGATGCGCATCCTCACGACCGCGAACACGTGCTCGAGGTTCCGGGTGCCGCATTCTGGGTCAACCAGACGGCCCTCACCGATTCGGTGCCGTGGGATGTGGGAGCGGATCTTGTCGAATCGTTGCCCGAGGATGCGGAGCCGACATTCGACTCCATTCATTCCTCCGCGGGCGAGGAGTTTCTCATCGTGCAGGTCCTGGGCGCGGCACCGACGACGATGCCGCAAGAGCCGCTGTACTTCCCGCATGAGTCTCGCGTCCTCGTCGACGGCGAAGAAGTGCCCGGACTGCACGGCGCCATCGCGCTCGAGAGCAGTGGTGGTCTCAGTGGCACGAGCGAAACGTGGCTCCTGGTGTCGGTCCCGGAGGGGAGCGCGCCGGACAGTGTTGTACTCGAGTTCACTCAGGACGACCGCACCCAGCGACTGAGTCTGATCGACGGCACTCGCGTCGAATCGGACGTAGAGGAGTACTACGACACGGTCCTCACGACCAGCCACGAGGAGGTGTGGTGGGAGTACCGCGACGAGACTCTCCGCGGAGACCTCATCATCACGGCGGGACTCGTCACCGGCGCCCAAGTCACCCCAGCGCTCGCCCCAGCCGGATGGGCCGAGCCAGGATATACATACCTAGGCGTCGAGCTGGGGCACACCTCGCAGGTACGGGAGTTCACGCACACCGGCCAGATCACGCTCACGTTCCAGGACGGCTCCCAGTTGGAACCAATCGATCTCGGCGGCCAGCCAGCCGGCACCGCGCAGGAATCGACGGTGTGGTTTTCCGTGCCGCTCGACACCGGCTCGGCGACGGTGAGCATCGAGCAAACCGGATCGCTGGACGGTACGAAGCTCGATTTCGGCGTCACCGAGTTCGGGATCACCCTTGAGCCACGTCCCGCATCCTAGACAGCGACCCGGTCTCATCTAGCTCAGTCCCGAATCGGCGATCCCTGCACGTCGAACTGGAACCCGCCAAACTCGCCAGAGAGGATGGGCCTCGCCGACTCGATGGCGTCGCGCACTTCCTGGAGCTGCAGCGACGCCTGATGCGCATCCGCCGACTCCCAGAGCTCGACAACATAAACCGTGTCGGGATCCTCGTTGTTCGTACCAACCTCGTAAAGCATGCAGCCAACCTCGCGGAGCGCATCGTTACGCGCCGTCAGGATGGCCACCAGTTCGTCACGCTTCCCCGGAATCGCACCGAGCGTACCTACGTTCGCGAATGTCATGGCCGCAACGTAAACGGACGCCATGTCGGATGGCTGAACGTCGGATGGCTGAACAGCGACTCGGTTTAGCCGGCCTTCCGTGTTAGCGCACCCAGGGAGGACCCTCTCGGTCTCCACTAGCGAGCAAGGCGGTTGCGCTCGTGATTCGCCCCTAGATTGCGATCGGCGTGCTGATAAATCAAAGTGTAAATTTGGCGATCGGTCTCGAATTACCGCTGCGCGCAAAGACCCGGACAGCCTGAAATTCGCAGGGTTGTCCGGGCCTACTCTCCTTCTGAGACTTAGCGGATGGCTTCCGCGATCGGGGTCTCGCCTTGGTAGAAGTTCACCGTCTGGTCGATCGCGGCGTTGTTCGCGACCACGTGCGTGATGACATCGGCGACGAGCTCGCGCGGGGTGTCGGTTTCCCCAGCGGCCGGCTTACGGCCATCGATGTTCGCGTGTTCGTCGGCGATCACGACCTTTCCGGTCGACGGCTCGAGCGTGAGCATGCCCGGCCCGAGGATCGTGTAGTCGAGCCCGCTCTTGCGGAGGTATGCATCCGCACCGTGCTTCGCCTTGGCGTACGGGTAGAACGAGTCGCTCGGGTCCAGTCGGTCAAGATCGTCGCCAACGGATGCGTAGGACACGATGACGTACCGGGTCACGCCGGCCTGCGCCGCGGCATCCATCGACCGCACCGCGGCCTCGTAGTCGACCGCGTTCGTGCGCGCCGGATTCCCACCGCCCGCACCAGCGGAAAAGACGACCGCATCCGCGCCGGCAAAGGCGCCCGCGAGCGTCGCCGTGTCGGCCGACTCGATGTCGAGCACGACCGGGTTGGCACCGACCGCTTCGACGTCATCCGCGTGATCGGGGTTCCGGACGATGGAGTACACCTCGTAGCCGGCATCCTTGAGCTTCGGGGCGGCAAGCAGGGCAACCTTGCCGTGTCCGCCGATGATCACTACGCGCTTGGAATCTGTCATGAGGTGCTCCATTCTGCGCCGATGGGCGCCGTTTGGTTTCCGCATTGGTGGACCGGCGCTCGGTATGCGTCGGGAGTCGCGGCTTCCACCGAATACAACGAGGCCGATCCTGAGCTATTCCAGAAATCTCGGAAGAACGCGCAACTTCCGGTCAGAGTTCTCGCTCTTAGAGCTTGTCCCAGGTAATGAACACCGACGCGGTATCGACCGTCGCACCCATCGACTGATAGGTCGCGATCGCCGGGCCATTGGCCGCTTCCGTGCCGGTCCACATCCCCGTGCATCCGCGGCTACGGGCCTCGCCTCGAAGCGCGCCGAGCAGTGCTTTCGCAACGCCTCGACGGCGCCAATCCTTGTCGACCCCCAGCTCATAGACGAACATTTCGGGTTGTTTGTCTGGATGCCGCATTTCGACTCCGGAGACGAAGCCAACCCCTTCGCCATCCGGCGAGAGGGCAAGAAACAGGATGTGCCCGGGCCGCGACAGGAAGTCTGCCGCCCCTTCCGCGCTCACCTGGTGATCAAACAGTGCCGAGTTTGCGACAAGCGTGGCCGGATCGTCGGCGGTCACGATGCGGAGGTCGTGCACCGTCGCGCGCGCGGGTCGTTTTTTCTTCGGTAGCGACTCCACAACGAGTTCGTAGGCATTGATGACCAGGTCCTGCACGAGATCGTCGGTGATGGATGCGCCACCCGCGATCGTGATCCAGTGCCGCTTGTTGAGGTGGTAGCCGGGGACGATCGACTCGTGTTCTTGGCGAAGCGCCGTCGCGTATTCGGGTTCGCACTTCAGCGTGATCACGGGCTCGGCATTGACATCTGAGGCGAGCAGGAACATTTTGTCCGCGACTTTGAACACCTCCGAGTCCGGACCAAACGGGTTTGTCTGTGTCACTTCGGGAAATTCGAGCGCGATGCGCATCGCGAGCGACTGTATTCTCTGGCCCTCCATCAGGACTCCTTCTTCGTCTGCTGTTGTGTACACCGCATCACCGCGACGACGATCAGCGCCTGTCCCAGCGAATACGTGAGCATGACCCAAAAGCCACTCGCGGGCGGTGCGATGTCGGCGAACGTGCGCAGCGCGATCATCGCGTCCGAGACGAAGAAGATCGCACCGCCGAGGCCCGCCACCCGCCCGAGGCCCGTCGACAGCACCGCCATGGTCACAAGCGCGATGCCATAGATCACCACAGGAACGAGCAACGACCCGGCTCCCCCGGCGCAGAACACGACAAGGAGCGCAAACGCTGCGAGGTACGGCAGGAGGAGCAGCGGCTGGCGCACCACCGACCGACGCCAGCTCGGCGCGAACGCGACGATGTACCAGACCTGCGCGATGAGGAAGCAGCCGACCATCGTCAGGAAGCCAGCATCGCCCGCAACGAACCGTGGCAGCACATCCCCGAGCCACGAGAAGAACAGCGCGACAATGACAGCCCAAACCAGCCGCCCGCGCGGCCGCACGGTGCCGGCCCAGAGCGCAGCCGCGAGCAGCGGCATCAGCAGCGACTGGGTCACGTGGGCGAACAGCTCGCCGGGTGCCACAAACTGGGCGATCAAGTGCAAGACCGTGACCGCGGCAAACGAAATCAGCAGCGCCACAGCGGAGGCTCGGAGCTTCATCACGGCGTCATTTCTCGCGCCGACCGGTGAACGCATCCATGGTGTTGTTGATGCCGAAGAAGTCCATCATTCGATCGAACACTGGGGTCGGAAGCATTCGCACGATAGGAACCACGCGCACGAACGCGGGCAGGACGAGCTGGGACTGGCCCCGTTCGATCGCGCGGATGATTCGCTCGGCCGTGTCGTCAGGGTCGAGGATCGGCAGAAGCCGCGGGAAGCGTGTGTGCACCCCTTCGAACATGCCGGTATCGATGTAGTACGGACAGACGGTGAGTGTGCGGACGCGGGTACGTTCCTTCCGTAGCTCCTGCCGCAGCGACTCGGTGAACCCGAACACCGCGAACTTGCTCGCCGAATAGTCGGTCTGCTTCGCGACGCCGACGAGGCCCGCCGCGCTCGAGATCGTGACGACCGTGCCTCGCTTGCGCGCGATCATCCCGCCGAGGAAGGCCCGCGTCACCCAGTACAGCGCGAGCAGGTTTACGCGGTACGTGCGCTCGATGTCGGCATCGGATGCGTCGAGCAACCGCTTCCCCGTGACCACGCCGGCGTTGTTGATCAGCACATCCACGTCGCCGGTCTCGAGGGCCACGCGCGCCACGGCCTCGCGGTCGGAGACGTCCACAGCGAACGATTCGGCCCTCGCGCCGCGCCCTCGCACCTCGTCACGCACGGCCGCGCCGGCCTCCTCAGAGAGATCCCAGATGACCACGCGCGCTCCGCGCTTCGCGGCTTCGAGCGCCATCAGCCGCCCGATGCCGCTTCCGCCGCCGGTGATCAGCACGGTTTGGCCGCGCAGTCTATGCCCCATTGGTTCTCCTCGTTGAGTGGGTCGTGCTGTGAGCGAGTCGCTACGGAATCCGCCGCAGGATGCGCGCTCCGGCAGACATCACGCCCGCCCAGCGCTCGTGCCCGAAACCGTCGGGTCCCGCGATCGGGATGAGTCGCTGGCGCGAGATCGTCTGCGCATCCGTGTACTTCAGGATGCCCGCAGTGCCGTGTCGCCGCCCGAGGCCGGACTGCTTCATGCCGCCCATCGGTGAGGCGTACGAGCTCCATGTCGCGGCGTAACCCTCGTTGATGTTGACGGTTCCCGCCCGCAGCCTGCGTGCCACTGATTCACCGTTTCGACGCGACCACACGCTCGCGTTGAGGCCGTACTCGCTGTCGTTCGCGAGCGCGATGGCCTCGTCATCGGACTCGACGCGGTAAAGGCTCACGACCGGGCCGAAGGTCTCTTCGCGATGGGCGATCATGCCCGGGCCGACATCCACGAGCACGGTCGGTTCGTAGAACAGTTCCCCCAGATCCGGCCGACGCCTGCCGCCTGCGAGCACTCGCGCGCCCTTGTCCACAGCATCCGCCACATGGGATTCGACGGTCGCAAGCTGCCGCTCGCTAATCAGCCTGCCCATGTCGATGCCCCAGTCGTATCCGGGGCCGAGACGCAGCGCCTCGGTGTGCTCGACGAACTTCGCGCAGAACTCATCCCAGTGCGCAGCGTGCACGTAGAGCCGCTCCGTCGAGATGCAGAGCTGCCCGGCGTTCGCGAAGCTCGCGCGCACGGCCCCGGGCGCGGCGCGATCGACGTCCGCGTCCTCGAGCACGAGGAGCGGGTTCTTGCCGCCGAGCTCGGCCGAGAATCCGATCAGCCGCTCGGCGCACTGGCGGGCGACGACTCGCCCCGTTGCCGTCGAGCCCGTGAACATCACGAAGTCGGCCCGCTCGATAACCGCGCCACCGATCTCGGCGCCCGGTCCGTGCACGATCTGCAGCACGCCCTTGGGTAGCCCGGCCTCCAGCAGGAGTTCGAGCAACCGGTCGGCAATTCGCGGGGTGAGCCGATCCGGCTTCAGCACGACCGCGTTTCCCGCGATGAGCGCAGGCAGTGAGTCGGTCGCTGGCAGCGTGAACGGGTAGTTCCACGGCGTAATGATGCCGACGACGCCCTTCGGCACCCGCACCTCGGTCGTAGTCGTGAGCAACGGAATCGCGCCGCGCTTGCCCCGCGAGCGCAAAAGCGCCGGGCCGTGGTTCGCGACGTGGCCCGACCACAGCACGACATCCGTGAGCTCTTCGAAGGCGTCGCGCCGTGACTTGCCGGTCTCATGCTGGATGAGGTCGAGGAGCTCGGCCTCGCGGTCGAGCACGAGTCGGCCAAACGCCAGGATGATGCGCGCGCGCTCGCGCAGCGAGGACTGCGCCCAGAGGCGTTGGCTGCGACGAGCCGTTTCGAAGGCGGCTTCGACATGGGCGATGGTCGAAGAAAGCTGCTCGTCGGGCTCGTTTTCAGCGGCGAGATTGACAGTCGTTGTCATGCCCCGATGGTATGGCTCGCTGTTCCGAAACTCCCGATGGCCGTGGCGACCGTACAATTTCGGCGGATCGAGCTCACCCCTCAATCAGTGGCACGAACAGATACGCGCCGTGGGCGGAGACCTCGATGCCGCTCTCGTCCTTCGTCACCAGCAGCATGCGCGAGCGCACGGGAATCACCATCCGACCATCCACCGCGAGCTGCTCAACGAGTTGTTCGGGCAGCTCCCTCGCCTCCGCCGACACCAGGATGCGGTCAAAGGGTCCATCCTCTGGCCAACCGAGGGTGCCGGGCAGCGCCTCCCGGACCTCGACCCAGGAACGACCCCGCGCATCCAGCGCCTCCCGCGAGCGCACAACAAGCTCGGGGACGCGCTCAACGCCGATCACCGTGCCTTCAGGCCCCACCAGCTCGCCGAGGAGCGCGGTGGACCAGCCCGACCCCGAACCTACGTCGAGGACGCGCTGGCCCGGCTGCACATCGAGCAGGCGCAGCATGTTCGCGACCGTTCGCGGCTGCGAGTTGGTCTGGCCAAAGCCAATCCGAATCGGCCCATCGAAACCGGCGCGACCGCGCTGCGAACTCGGCAAAAACGCGGCGCGGTCGACCTCACGCATAACCCGCACCACCGTATCCTCGCCGTGTTTCGCCATCGTCACCGCCGACTTTCGAGCTCAGTACTTATGCTCGAGTATCCCAGGCCTGGATCAGCAACAGCAGGAGGCCAACTACGCAATCCCACCCCTCGCAATCGAACCGCGCGGTGCACGTGCGCATCACCGGCGTCGTGCAGGGCGTCGGCTACCGCTACTCGTGCCGCGCGGCCGCACTCGAGCGGGGCGTCTCCGGCTGGGTGCGGAACCGCCCCGACGGGAGCGTCGAGGCGGTTTTTCGCGGGCCGCGGCCGGCGGTGGATGCGCTGCTCACGTGGTGCGAGGCCGGCCCGCCCGCCGCTCGAGTCACGGCCGTCGAGGTGACCGACGAAGCCACGGCCGAGACCAGCAGCATCCCGGGCGGCGCATTCGAGATTCGCTAGCAACCGACCACACCGCCAACCAAAACCCCTCGACTACCGACCATCTGGTCTGTACTATTGACCACATGTTCGAATTGAATCCGCCTTCGCCGCGCGCCGGTGCCCGAGAATGGGCCGCGCTCGGCGTCCTCGTCCTTGCGGTTACGCTGCTTGCCGTCGACGGCACGGTGCTGTCACTGGCGGTCCCGGCCCTGAGCGCAGCCCTCGACCCCACGGCGAATCAGCTGCTGTGGATCGGCGACATCTACTCATTCGCCCTCGCCGGCCTCCTCATCACGATGGGTAACCTCGCCGACAAGATTGGTCGAAAGAAGCTCCTCCTTATCGGCGCCGTCGGCTTCGGCCTCGCGTCCGCACTAGCCTCCTTCGCGCCAAACGCCGAGACGCTCATTGCCGCCCGCGCTGTGCTCGGGATCAGCGGCGCGACGCTCATGCCCTCAACCCTCTCCATCGTGCGACACATGTTTGCAGTGCCGAAGGAACGCACGCGGGCGATCGCCATCTGGTCGGCCGGTGCTGCAGGTGGTGCCGCGCTCGGCCCGCTCGTTGGCGGTTTCCTCCTCGAACACTTCTGGTGGGGCTCCGTGTTCCTCATCAACATCCCGGTCATGCTCGTCCTCGTCATCGCCGGGCTTTTCCTCCTGCCCGAGTCGAAGAACCCGAATCCCCAGAAGGTCGACTGGCTCTCGAGCATCCTCTCGATCGCCGGGATCGTGCCGCTCGTCTTCGCAATCAAGCGCGTCTTCAGCGCGCAGTTTGATTGGGTGCTGTTCACGTCGATCGTGATCGGCCTCGTGGCGAGCTGGCTGTTTGTGCGACACCAGCAGCGACTCCCGGTCCCGATGCTCGATCTCGAGCTGTTCAAGGTGCCCGCCTTCCGCGGCGCCGTGATCTCGATCGGATTCGCAATCTTCGCGCTCAGTGGCCTGCTGTTCTTCTTCTCGCAGTACCTCCAGCTCGTGCGCGGCCTCGAACCGCTCCAGGCTGGCCTGACCGAGCTCCCCGCGACGATCGCCATGATGGTCGTGGTCGTGCTGGTGTCGTTCGTCGTTTCCAAGCTCGGCGTGGGCGGCGCGACCGGCTTCGGCCTCATCCTCACCGGTATCGGCCTCGCGATCCTCGCGTATGCCGAGGGCCTCGAGGGCTTCACCGGTATCATCATCGCGCTGCTGATCACCGGCTTCGGCATCGGCCTCGCCGAGACGGTGGCGATGGATACGGTGGTCGGTTCAGTCCCGCGCGCTCGCGCGGGTGCCGCGTCGGCGATCTCGGAGACGGCCTATGAGCTCGGCGTCGCCCTCGGCATCGCGGTGCTCGGTTCGCTGCTGACCGCGCAATACCGGATGCGCCTGCCGGACCTCTCGGGGCTATCCTCGGCCGAGCAGCAGTCGGCGCACGAGTCGCTCGCCTCGGGAATCGAGGCGCTGAGCGACAGCCATCCCGACGTCATCCACCTACTCCAAGAGAGTTTCACCGGCGCAATGCAGGTGACCGCGCTCGTCGCCGCCGGATTGCTCATCCTCACGGGTATCTTTGCGTGGCGGACAATCCCCCGCCGCATCAGCGTGAGCGAGGACACCGGCCAGATCGAGGTAGTGAAATGACAGAGGGCGACGGCTCCCGGAATACGGAGCGCACGCGCACGGCCATCCTGGCGGCAGCTCGCGAGTTGCTCACCGAGCGCGGTACTGCGACGACGCTGCAGCAGATCGCCGAGGCCGCGGGGATTTCCAAGAGTGGGCTACTGCATCACTTCGCCAACAAGAACGAGCTCCTGCGCGCCGTCCTACGCGATTATTACGAGGGGCTCCAGGCGGCCGTGCGCGCCCGGGTAGATCTCTCGGAGAACTACCCGGGCAAGGCCCTGCGCGCCTACGTCCACGCGCTGTGCGGCCCCGACTCCCCCGAGCGCGCCGAGTTCGCGAGCTATGCCGATTTCTCAACGTACCTCGAGGGCGTTCCTGGCATCGACGAGCTGAACCACGCCGACACCGAGTATTGGCGCGAATTCCTCGCGCAGGACGGACTTGATCCGGATCGAATCGCGATCGTTCGTTACGCGGCCGAGGGGCTCGCCTCCGCATCCGCGTATGACGAGAAGGTGCTCACCGATGATCTCCCCCGGGCGTATCCGCGGCTGCTGAGGTTGACGCTTCCCGAGCATCCGGAGCCTTGACCCGCGCATCCCGCGCTTCCCGCGCATCCACCCCGCGACGAATGACGCTCCCGATGAGGCCTGCGGCCACGAGCAGCCATGCCAGCACCGCGATCCACAGGAAGCTCGTGCCGATCACCTCGATCCACGGGATGCGCTCGACTCGCCCGAGGCGCATCGACGCGACCGCAAACATTCCGAGCGGGAAGACCATCGACCACATCCCCGGGGAGTAGCGAAGCGGAATCCCGTTCAGGACGTGGCGCCAGAATCCCGCGCCCAGCAGCATCGGAATCAGCCAGGATGCAAAGCACCAGAAGCTCACCACCGTGCCGCCGATGAATGACGCGGCGGCCTCGACCATCGGGGTGGCCGACATGTTGACGATTCCCGTTCCCGCGACGACCGAGATCGCGAGCGCACCCATCGACACCCAGTACGGCGGTTGAAACTGCTCGGGGGTGAGGCCGAGATGCACGATGCGCAGGATGATGAGCACGGCGATCCCCGCGTACAGCAGCGCGCCGACGGACCACGAGAGCACCGCAAGCATCCCGATCAGCACGGACGCCGACGGCACGAGCGGCTCGATGCCCGCCAGACCGACCGCAAGTGACTGGGACGCAACCGACCACACGAACCACGTGCCGTTCGTGCGTTCGAGGATTGGCTTTCCGTCGCGCTGCATGAGCACGAACCAAGGGATCGCATATCCCAAGACAAACCACAACAGCGCGGCAAGCACGACGAGGGCGACGGATACGATCGCCAGCGCCGTGTCGAGCAGGCCGGTGGCGACGACGCCCGTGCCCGCGACGATCGTGAAGTAACCGAACGCCTGCTCGGGGTTTCGAAGGTCGCTCATGACCTCGGCGGGATACCGGAACCAACGGATCGAGTAGAGCGCCGCGAGCACGACATACGCGATCGCGGCCAGCACGAGCAGCGCACGCCCCGGCCAATCGAATCCCGCCTCGGTCAGTCCAATCGAGACGATGCCCGTCGCCATCACGAGCGCGAAGTATCCGGGCGAAAGGGCTTTGACGGCTCGGTCGGCGCGCTCGAGCGTCCGGTTCAATGTTGTCACTCCGTCGGGATGCTTGTCGGAGCGCCTAGCACGCGCCCGGCTCAGAATTCCAGGCCAGGCCGACGAGCTCAGCCAGCACTTCGAGATCGATGTCCTCGGGCTTATTCACGTAAAGACACGAAGCGCCGACGGAATGCTTGCCGAGCCGGTTCAGGTACTGCTCGCCGCCATCAATGCCGGTGAGTCCGTAGAGCGACAGCTTTGCCTTGCGCGGGCTGAAGCCGAGCTTGAATGTGTCGCCCTCGCGCCCCGTCGCGTACTTGTAGTGCACCTGCCCGTAGCCGATCATCGACGGTCCCCACATCACCGGCTCTTCGCCAGTGACGCGATTAAAGAGTTCGAGCAGCAACCGACCGTCCCGGACCCGCCGCTCCGAGTCGAGCGATTCGATGTACTCCTCCGGGGTTTCGGCGGTCTGTGTCGTTTTGATGTCGGCGGCGTTCTTACCGGTGTGCCCCTCGGTATACACGGCGTCGCGAGATGCAGGCTCAGGTACTTCGCCGCCCAGGCTCTTGCCGGCTGCGTTCAGTGCCGACTGCAGCCGCTCAAGACTTCGCGCACCGACCCCATGCAGGTTCGCAATGTCTTCGTACGGAACGCCGTCGAGGGACTCGAGGTCCGAGTAGCCGGCGCTCGCGAGGGCCCTTCGGGCCGGAGCCGCAACGCCGGGAATCGTGTCGAAAGAGGTTGCCATGGTGCCGATTGTAAGTGTTGCCCCGACCGCCGGATGAGGGCGGGCGGGGCAACAGGCGTTTGGTGTGTCTACTTGTTACTGGCGGTGCCGACCGCTGTCGGGTCCGGGTCCCCCTTGCGCCAGTGTGCCCAGTGCCCGTCGTGCTCGAATTCAATCGAGAGCGGGATGCCGGTGCGGTCGCGCAGCAGCAGCGTGCCGATCACCGAGATCACGATGGTCGCGAGCAGGTACCAGACGATCGCCCACGTCGTGCCGGTGGCCTGCAGCAGCGCCTGCGCGATCGTCGGCGCGAAAGCACCACCGATAACCGCACCGATCGCGTACGCGATCGAGACGCCGGAGTATCGAACGGATGCGGGGAAGGACTCGGCGTACCAAGCGGCTTGGGCCCCGTATGTCAGACCGAGGCCGACGCCGAGGATCGTCACGGCCCAGCCGACACCTGCAACGCCCGTTGCCGAGAGCGCGAACAGCGGGATGACGCCGGCGGCAAGCACGACCCAGCCGATGAGGTAGAGCGGCTTACGGCCGATCTTGTCGGAGAGCCAACCGGCGAGGAACGTGAATACGAGCCACGACACTGCGCCGCCGAGGTTCGCGAGCTGCACGCCGACCGGGTCGAAGCCGAAGCCGCCCTGGTCGATCGGTCGTGATGCCAGACCCTGAACATAACCACCGGTCGTCATGTAGCCGACCGCGTTGTTGCCCATGAACACGAGGGCGCACAGGAGCACTACGACGCCGTAACGCTTGAAGACCTGCACGATCGGCGCCGATTCCTGCTGCGCGGTCTCCTTGATCTCCTGGAAAACCGGCGATTCCTCGACCGCGCGACGCACCACGTAGCCGACAATCACGAGAATGATCGAGAGGAAGAACGGGATGCGCCAGCCCCACTCGAGGAACGCGTCACCCGGGAAGAGCGCGCGGACCGCGGCCAGGACGCCGGTCGCGAGCAGCATGCCGATCGGCACACCCGACTGCACGAACGAGCCGTAGAGACCACGCCGGTGAACTGGCGAGTGCTCGATGGCCATGAGCACCGCACCGCCCCATTCGCCACCGGCCGAAAGGCCCTGCAGGATGCGCAGCAGCAGCAACAGGATCGGCGCCGCGATGCCGATCATGTCGTAGGTCGGCAGCGCACCGACGAGGGTGGTCGCGGCACCCATGAGGAACAGCGTGATCACGAGCATCGGGCGACGACCGATCCTGTCACCGAAGTGCCCAGCGAGGAACGCGCCGAGCGGCCGGAACAGGAATGAAATGCCGATCGAGACGAGCGAGATGATCTGCGCGAGTCCAGCGCCTGCCGGCTCGAAGAAGAGTTGAGCGAACACGAGGTTCGCCATGAATGCGTAAATGAAGAAGTCGTACCACTCGATCGTGGTTCCGACCACTACCGCAGCGAGGACTTTGTTCCGTTCCCGTGCGCTTGTTTGTGCTGTGTGGTGGGTCACGCTGACTCCTATGTCAGATTGTCCAGGTCCTGGGAATTCAGGGCACATCAGGAACTTAACGGTATCACTCAGGCTTTCGTTCATGTTGATCCGATACGCATCGTGACCGCAGCAAAATTCGCAATTTCGAGAAGCCCGTCACGCCGAGTCCGGATGACGGCAGCGACTACGGTCACAGATCAGCGCATGTAACGAGAACCGAGGAGTCATAATGACCGCCCGACCAACACCTCACGGCAAGCTCGTCCCTGTCCAGGAGGGTAGCGAGCTGCAGCTCCAGCGCACGTTTGCCCTTCCGGCCGAAACAGTCTGGGCAGCGGTGACCGAGTCGGATCGGCTCGAGCAGTGGATCGGTCGCTGGGAGGGTGACACCTCGACCGGTCAAGTCTCGTTCTTCATGACCGCCGAGAGCCCGGATGCAGAGGCCTCCCCCGTCACCATCCACGAGTGCGCTCGGCCTCACCGCCTCTCGATCGACACGGGTGCCGGTGAGATGCTTTGGCACCTTCGCCTCGAGATTGCCGACGTCGAGGGCGGGACCGTCCTCACCTTCGTGCATCTGCTTGGCGCGAATGACCAGGTCGAGAACGTCGGCCCGGGCTGGGAGTACTACCTCGACCGGCTCGTGGCCGTGCTGACTGGCGGGGATGTCGCAACTATTTCCTGGGACAACTACTACCCCGCGATGAGCGCGTACTACGACTCGCTCGCGTAGGCGTCCCGTGCCCAGCGAGTCGATCTCGGTACGCGGCGATCGCCGATGGTGTAATCCCCAGAACCCGTCGAAAGTGTCGCGTCAAATGTGCCTGATCGTGAAATCCCGCGAGGGCCGCCGCATCTGCAGGGCGATAGCCCTCCGCGAGCAAGTGACGCGCGAGATCCACCCGACGCCCCACGAGATATTGGTGCGGCGGAATGCCGTAGGCCTGCGAAAACACGCGCACGAGGTGGCTCGGATGCGCACCGAGCTCAGCTGCGGCCTCAGCGATGGTGAATGACTCGGTGAGTCGATCATCCAGCAGTTCCCGTAAACGCCGCGCGAGCGGAACATCCCGAGTAATGTCACCGGGGCGGCCGAGGTGCTCTAGCACCTTGTCGTGGATGTTCAGGAGCCAGTGTTCCGCGGCGAGAAGGTCGCCGGGCTGTTCGAGCGCGCTATGGATGCGGCGCACCGCCGCGAGCGCCTCCGGCCCGGCAAGCGTTGGCCTGCGCACCGCCATTCCCGTGACCGCATCCGGGAGCCATTCCTGGTCAAGATACAAGACCCGCTTCCGATAGCCACCACCGTCAACCGCCGAGCGGCCGTCGTGGGGGATGCCCGGTGGTAGGAGCGTGACAGAGCCGGGCTCGGCGTGATGGTCGCCTTCGTCTAGTCGATAGGACACCGCGCCCCGGTCAACGAGCATCACCGCCCAATCGTCGTGCGTGTGCATCGGGTACGCGTGGTCGAAATTCGCGTGGTAGACCTCGCGCAACGACGGCACCTCGGGGTGCCAAGCCTTAACGCGATCAACCATGCAAGAAACGTACAAGACAGCGGTGGGAGTCGTCCACGAAGCTTGCGTCACGAACTCTTCCCGAAGGATGCGACGACGAATGACGAACCCAACCAGCGCTGCTTCGAACGGCGATGCTTCAACCACCACCGGCGCGGGAACCACCGACGCGATGCACGACCCCGCGAGCCGCCATCTGCGTGACCTCGTGTATGAGACCCTCGCGAACGAGGGCCGAGCGCCCTCGATGGGCGAGCTCGCGACCAAGACCGAAAGCACTCCGGCGGAGGTGCGAAGCCGGATGCAAGCCCTTGCTGACGAGCACGCTCTCGTGCTCAACGACGAGGGCGACGCGGTGCGAATGGCGCATCCGTTTACCGCCGCACCGATGGCGTTCGTCCTCACGCCCGTCGACGGGTTTGACGACCGCCGCTGGTGGGGCGGGTGCGCGTGGGACTCGTTTGGAATCAGCGCGGCGCTCGGCCTCGACGTGCGCGTCGAGACCGCGTGCCCACATTGTGCCGCCGTGATTTCATTCGTGACCGGCCCGGAGACCGCTCCTCCGGAAGACCTCGCGGTCCGATTCCCTCGCCCCGCGGCCGAGTGGTGGGAGGACGTGGTCGCAACCTGCACGAAGATCCGGATGTTCTGCTCGCGTGAGCACGCCGAGTCCTGGACCGCACAACACGCCCCCGGCGAGGGGTACATCGCGCCAGCCACCTCGGTATGGAGCCTCGCGCAGCCCTGGTACGGCGACCGCATCCGCGCCGACTTCGAGCCGCACACGAGCGAGCACAATCAGGCACTCCTCGAGGAGCGCGGGTTCACCGGCGACTTCTGGAAGCTGCCGTAGGCGTCCCGCAAACACGAGTGCCTCGATACACGCACTGTGGATCGGGGCACCGGTGTCTACGGAACTACTTCCCGCTGTAGACGGGGAACACGCTGTGCTCGCCGTAGTCGCGAGCGTCGAGGCTGCGAAGCTTTTCCATGTCCGCTGCGCTGATCTCGAAGTCGACCTGTGCGTTCTCGCGCATGTGATCGGGGTTCGCCGTCTTCGGCAGCGACTGCGTACCAAGTTGCAGGGTGTAGCGGATGCTCAGCTGCGGGACCGTCACTCCGTACTGCTCCGCAATCGCGGCGACCTGCGGATTCGTCAGGATCTCGCCGTGGGCGATTGGCGAGTATGCCTGCACGAGGATGTTCTTGCTCACGCAGTAGTTGAGGAGCTCGCTCGGGGTGTTGCCGACGTGCACGAGCACCTGGTTCACGTGCGGGGTCACGGTCGCCGTCTCGAAGACATTCTCGAGGTCCTCCTGCAGGAAGTTCGAAACGCCGATCGCGCGCAGCTTGCCGGCCTTGAATGCATCCTCGAGCGCCCGCCACGCCTCCCGGTTGCCGTCCGCGTAGTCGCCGCCGCGGAAATCGTCCCAGGGCTGAGGGGCATGGATGAGCATCAGGTCGATGTAATCGAGCCCCATGGTTTCGAGCGAACCATCGATGGCGGCAACCGCCGCGTCGTAGTCCTTAATCTCGGCCGCGAGCTTGGTCGAGATGAAGAGCTCCTGGCGCGCGACCCCGGCGGTGCGCACGCCTTCGCCGACGCCGCGCTCGTTGCCGTAGGCCTGTGCGGTGTCGATGTTGCGGTAGCCGATTTCGATCGCGTCGCGAGCGGCCTGGGCCGCCTTGTCGTCTTCGATGAACCACATACCGAGCCCAAGCTTCGGGATCTCGACGCCGTTCGAGAGGGTATAGGTCTCATTGAGAATCGTCATGCGCAAAAATTCCTTCCGCTGCTCCAGCATGGACGTTGCGCCATGCACGACAACTACTGTCGCGCGCAAAAATCTACGCTGTGCAGCGGAAGGAATTATCCGGGGAGGGATCTGACCCACCCGGCGGGGATGCGCATCCCGGATTTCAAGCGCGGACTTTAGGCGGCGGCGGCTCCCACTGCCTCCTTCTTTGCCGGCGCGCCGAACGCGAGTTTGCGTGCGCGCAGCATCACAACGGTGCCCACCCAGAGGATGAACATCGGGTTGAGCGCGTGGAGGCCAACGGTGAAGTACGCCGCGACAGGGGCGCTCGTTGAGTTTTCGTCAACGCCGAAGATCGCACCCGTGAGGATGAAGATCAGCGTCTGCATGATGAGCAACACGAGCATGAGCACGGTGAGCCAGATCGTGCTTTTCCCGGCACGAGAGACCGCGGCCGCGATAATAAGCAGAATGAACAGGACCGGTAGGACGATTCGCCCGACGGTTCCGTGAAGGGCGAAGCCTTGCTGCCCCTCGGAGAAGAAGCCAACTCCGGCCATGTAGTACTGAAGTCCGACACCAATGAGAACGAGAATGCTGAGGACAAAAAATACCTTGCGCATGACGATTCCTTTCACGCAAAGGGATTGGTGATATCGACGGTATTTCACCCCCTCGCCCGCGAACATCCCGCGGAGTCCCCAGTGCCGGTAGTGCTAGCAACACCTTCCGATGCGGCCCACCACGTCTCAGATCGAATCAGGGCGCACACTTCGCTATAACCAGGCCTTTTATGAACAATCATGCTTGACAGCGGCGGTCAACCCGCGGGGAAAATGGAGTATGGGTCATCCCCCTGCACCGTTGGTTTGGTCACTGGGGGCGATCACCGCGTCCGCTGTGACCGCCACCTTCTTTACTGTGCTCTACGACGATCCGGTTCGCTGGCTCGTAATCCTCCAGCTCCTCCTTGTGCCCATCCCCTTCCTCGCGGTGGGGTTCGTGCTACTCGCGAAACGCCACGTCGCGGGGCGCTACCTGCTCCTTGGTGCGAGCCTCGGGCCAGCACTGACCGCCACCCTAGAGTTTTGGCTCACTCGTCGCATCGCCGAGACCGGTACCGAGGCATGGATGCCGTGGGCCGTCATCGCTGAGGGCAGCATTGGCACAGTCGGAACCGCGGCCTTTGCCATCTTGACCTGCCTGTTCCCGGCGTGCACGCCAGCGACGAACGGGCAGCGGTGGTTCGTGCGGGTGATGTGGCTCCTACCACTCCCGGTCGCGCTCGCGTTCGTGGCGCATCCAACCGTGCTCACCGAGCGTGTCGCGTATGGCAGTCTCCCGGAGTTTGCTAACCCAATCCATCTCGACGCGATTTCAGGCCTGGCACCGTTCCTCCCCAACGTGCGAGTAACTTTCTACCTCTCCATCGCCGCAGCACTCGTCATTCTCGTACTCCGGTACCGACATGCGAAGGCGGATACCCGTCGGCCAATTCGGTGGGTCCTGTTCGGTAATGCCACGGCAGTATTGATCGCGGCAATGCCGTTTCTCGTGCACGCCATCGCCGCGAACAGTGCGGCCATCGACAAATCCGTTGTCGCGCTGAGCTCGCTCGCGATTCCAGTCATCCCGCTATCGATCCTGCTCGCGCTCGAACCGCCCGTGTGGCTGGACGCCGATGCGGTCATCCGCAAATCCTTCATCTACGGCGCGATGACGTTTGGCATCATCGCTATCTACGCTGCGGTCGCTGCCGGGCTCGGACTCACGGCGGGGGTCGGGATGCCCGTCGAACTCGCGATTCTCCTCACCGCCATCTTCGCCGTAAGCTTTCAACCCGTCCGGGAACGGCTTCGCGCGATTGCGGACCGCTGGGTGTTTGGCCAGCAGCAGTCATGGGAGGCCGCAGCACTCGAGGATGCTAGCCATGGAAATCACGGCGACCGACATAGCGATGGCAACGGCAACGGCAACGGCAACGGCAACGGCAACGGCAACGGCAACGAGCTTCCGGATGCTCTCACCGGCGGCGCACCCGAGGCCGACCCCACCGCGGCTGGCCAGCGCCTCGCCCACCTCGTCCGCGCCGCGCTGAGGCTGCACTGGGTAACCGTGTCGATGCCGCCGAACGTCGAGTGTTCGGCCGGTATCGCAAGCGGCAATCCGGTACTGCGCGTGCCGTTATTCGTCGAGGATGCGCAGGTCGGCGAGATTCGATGTGGCCAGAAACTTACTGGGCGGCTGAGCGATCGCGAAGTGCGGCTTGTCGTCGCGCTCGGCGACCAGTACGCGCTCTCGGTAGCGAACGGTCGCCTCGCCGGGCGGATCGTGCAGGTGCAGGAGGCCGAACGGCGCCGCATTGAGCGAAATCTTCATGATGGTGCACAGCAGCAGCTCGTGGCGTTGATCGCGCAGCTCGGGCTCGCGCAAACCAGGCTCGACCGCGAAGGCATCGGAGCCGAGCTCCTTGCCGACTTCCAAGACCAAGTGCGCACTATCCTCGCGGATGTCCGCAGCCTCGCCCAGGGCATCCACCCGACGGTTCTCACGGATGCGGGCCTCGTCGAGGCGGTCGAAGATCGCTGCAATCGGCTGCCGCTCAGCATTCGAGTGCACGCATCCGATGGCCTTCGCGGTGCACGCTTCAACGACGACATCGAGGGCGCCGCGTACTTCTTCGTGGCCGAGACCCTCGCCAATGCGCTGAAGTACGCGCAGGCGAAGCACGTCTTCGTCGATCTCCTTCGCGATGGTCCGGTGCTCGCACTCACTGTCACCGACGACGGAGTCGGGTTCGATTCGAGTCACGTCGTCCCACGCGGGCTCGCGGGCCTCGCCGATCGGTTCACGGCGCTCGCGGGCACGGTTGCGACGGACTCGACCCCGGGAGTCGGGACGACGGTACGAGGACGGCTGCCAGTGCTTGCCGGAGGTGCGGGATGATTGACGTGGTTATCGCGGACGACCACTATCTCGTGCGCGAGGGTACTCGGCAGCTGCTGGAAGCATCCGGCGAGGTGCGCGTGAGCGCGGCTGTGGCCGACGCGGAGGAGCTACTCGCCGCAGTGGATGCTTTGGACCCTGACGCGGTCGTCGTCGACATTCGCATGCCACCGACACATCAGCTCGAAGGCGTCCTCGCGGCGCGCGCCATCAGGGCCACACACCCGAAGGTCGGCGTCGTGGTGCTCTCCCAGCACGCAAACTCGATGTACGCCTTCGAGCTGTTTCGGGACGGCACGGACGGCCTCGCTTACCTGTTGAAGGACCGGGTCGGGGATCTCCAGCAGCTCCTCGAAGCACTCCGGCGCGTGATTGCAGGCGGCTCAATCATCGATCCGTTCGTGGTCCAGTCGCTCCTCAACCGGCAGACCTCGGCCGCTGATCAGCTCCTCGAGCAGCTCTCTGCCCGCGAGCGCGAGGTCCTCGCGTCGATGGCCGCAGGTGCCTCGAACGCTGCCATCGCCCGCGAGCTCTACCTCTCCCCATCCGCCGTTGCCAAACACATCAACGCCATCTTCGCCAAGCTGGGCCTCTCCCCTGCCGCCGAAGAAACCCACCGTCGCGTGGCCGCAGTGCTCGCATTCTTACGGGCAGAAGTGCCTGGGCAATAGCCTTCGCTGTCTAGTCAGTGGGCTCGCCGATGGCACTGGTCGCCGCGTCCCAATGCACGATGTCGCGCGTGAACCGCCGATCTGAAAACAAGCGTAGGTGCCCTATACCGGAGTACTCGATGTGCGTCGCCCGCGGAATCGCAGCCGCCGTCGCACGCACCGCTTCCGGCGGAAAGAAGCGGTCCTCCTCGGCAGAGATGATCAGCACGGGAATATCGATACGGCCAAGCACATCGGTTGCATCAAACCTCGCTTCCGCTGCCGTCTCGACGACGAAGTCTCCCGGCGACGTGTGCATCCGCCCCATCGACCTGACGACCAAAGGTGCCAATAGCTGCCGCAGACGGGCGAACCTCGGGCCCTCCACGACGTACTCGAGGAGCGTCGCAGCCGCTTCCCGATGCCTCCCGGCCGCCTTGTGTTCGGCGAACCGCAAATCGATGTCAATGATGTCCGGGGCGATTTTCGCCGCGGCTCCCGCGATGACGATTCGCTTCGCAACCTCAGGATGATTAGCCGCGAGGTAGAACGAGACCAAGCCGCCAAACGACTCACCGATAATCAGATCGACCGGACCACCAATGACATCACGAATGAACTTCGCGTAGTCATCCGCCATATCCGCCACGGAATGCCCGTGTGGCATGTTTCGAACACGCGTCGCGACCCAAACGGAGTACCCCTCTTTGCTGAGCGGGCGAATGGTGCTCGCCGACATACTTGCCATCGCGCCACCGGAAATCTCACTCCCCGGTCCGCCCGGGATCAGAAGTACCGTCTTCGGCCCGTCGCCGACCACGATATATTCCATTCCGCTCACCGAGGTTCCGGTTCGCGTCGGCGAGGCCGCTCTGCGTTTCGCCAGCATGACTGTCACGAGGGCGGCCGCCCCGACCAACGCTGTCGCTGCGAGTGCCGCGCGAGACGATTTCGACATCTTGGTTCCTTCGTGTCGTCGGTGCCTTCTCTCAATGACAGCAGTCCCAAATGCGAGGAACACCGCCGCGCGGTCGGTTTGAGGAAGAGCCGCACTCGCGACGGAGGAAAGCCGGAGGAACACAGCGACTTTTCTCCATTCTCGGCAATCTTGCTATACAAGTCTTGCTACACAAGGTATCGTGTGAAGCATGAATAGTGACCAGGAGCGAGTCGCCACCAACATCCGCAAGGGTGTGCTTGAGTTCTGCGTGCTCGCGCTCCTGTCGCGCCGCGAAATGTACGGACTCGAGCTCGCGAACGAGCTCACCGAGCGCCATCTCACCGCGAGCGAGGGGAGCCTCTATCCCCTGCTCTCGAGAATGCGCACGGCAAGGACTGTCGAAACCCGGTGGGACACGCCCGACGAGGGTCGCGCCCGCCGTTATTACACGATCACCGACCGTGGTCGGCAACAGCTCCAGACCTTCGCCGGTGTCTGGGGCACCATCGCACCGCAGGTCAGCGGGCTTCTCCAGGAGGAATCATGATTCGCGAACACAACGCCGCCGCACGCTACCTCACGAGCCTTGCGACCGAGCTCCGCGGGTTGCCGGCAGAGACTCGGGGCGAGATTCTTGCCGACGTGCGCGCGCACATCGACGAGGCCACGGAAAGCGGGCGAGACATTGACGAAGTGCTTACCAAGCTCGGCGACCCCGCCGACGTCGCCACGGATGCACGGGAGCAGCTGGGCGGCGATTCCTTGCGTGACCCGGCTGAGCGACCAGAGCGGATGCTCCGCATCGCCGCACTCGTCCTCGCCATCGTGTCGGCTGTGGTCGTCTCGTTTCTCCTCCCCTCGTACGCGATCGAAGAAGTTGGCACCGCCGGCGATGCGACCGGATCGACGCTACAAAGCGCATCCAATCTCTTCGAGAGCTATGGGCTCGGCGTGGCGCTGCTCCCCCTGCTCCCCGCGGTGCTCGCCGTGCTGCCGCTCGTGCTCCCGCCGCGATTTCGTCGGGCCATGGGCTGGGTCAACGCCGTGCTCATGTCGCTGTTTTCGGTCGTGGGAGGCTTTACTCTCGGCGGGTTTTTCGCGCCGCTCGCGCTGTTGATGTGGGCGGCAGTGTTCGTACCGTTATGGCTTCGACAAAGTCGACCCAAGGCATTCGGCCTAACCGTGCGAATCCTCGGAGCAGTGATGCTCATTACGCCTACCGCGTTTGGCGTCATCGGTGCACTCACGGGCACCTTCATGGATCCGGATTGGCGCTTCTGGCTCGCCGCCGCACTCACGTTCGCCCTCGGAGTGCTATTCGCGATCAGGCTTCGCTATGCCGACGTCGTCGTCGCCGGCCTCGGCGCCGCACTGATGCTCCTCGCGGTAGTCGATGCGGGTCTCCTCGCCCTCGCCGTCTGGTGGATGGGCGGGCTCTGGTTCGTCATCGGGCTGAGCGCCATCGCGGCCAGGATGCGCCCAGCCCGCAGCTAACTGGCGCCGTAGTGCAAATAAGCGGTGCCGTTGTCGAAGACGCGGTCCTCAATGAGTCGCAGGCCGAGGTTCGCACCCTCGGGAAATGCGCGCAACCCACCGCCGACGAGCTTCGGCACGATGAAGAGTCGAAGGTCATGAATCATGCCCGCCAGCATGGCCGGCGCGGCGGTCGTGGGGCCGAAGATTTCTACCTCGCCCGGTGCATCGGCGACGATCTGCGCGAGGGTCGAAAGATCGAGTGACCGAACGAGACGTGCGTGATCAGAATGAAAGTCCGTCTCGGTCAGCGTCGACGACACGACAACGAGCGGCAGTTCCCGCCAGCGTCGCGCGAACGCGTGCTCAAGTTCGCCCCAGGTCTCGTCCTCCGGCTCACGCTCCCAATACCGCATGAGCTCAAAGGTCTTCCGCCCGAGCACCTCAGCCGCGACCGCATCCATCCGGTCGACATGCAACTGAAAAATCTCTTCGCTCGGCGCGGCCCATTGGAAGTCGCCGTTCGCATCCGCGATGTAGCCGTCGAGCGACATCGCCGTCGTAAAGCTCAGGGTGCCCATAGGACATCGCCTTCTCCCCTGCCCGCGCGAGACCGCGACTGCGAACTCGCATCACTTGTCGCGAGCGTACGCCCGCGTACTGGCAATAGCCCGCACGAAAGCGATTCACCCGCGCGCGGCTGAGTCAGTCCTCGAGAATCTTGGGCGGCACGCCCTCCGGCAGATCGCCATGCTTTTTGCGGTACTCCCGCGCATACGCGCGCACGGCCGTCGGGAGCGTCGCAAAAATATAATTCCCGCCGACCTCTTCGAGGAATCCGGTCGGTTCTAGGCTCCTCGCTAAGTCCTGCTTCACGCGGGCCATCGCGAACCGCACACCCCGCTTCTCGAGCTGCTTTCGTAGGTCCTGGAGCGCATCCACCGCGGTGAGGTCGACCTCGGTATTCGCCTCGGCGTTGAGTAAGAACCACTCCACCGGCGGCTCGGCTTCGTCGACGGCATCAAGCGCCCGCTCGACGAAATCATCGGCGTTGGCGAAGAACAGCGGTGAGTCGTAGCGGAAAACGACGAGACCCGCGACCGCGGTCGCTTCGTCATAGTCTTCGAGGCTGTGCATCCCGGGTACCCCCGGGGCGTACCCCAGCACATCCGCGTAAGGCCGCGTGATGCGCCGGATGAGGTCGAGGATTGAAAGCCCCACGGCGACGCCGATGCCGACGAGGACGCCGAAGAACACCACTGCAGCGGCCGTCACACCGGTGATGATGAGCTCGCTGCGACGGAAGCGACCAATGCGGCGAATCTCTTTAGCATCGATGAGTTGCGTCGCCGCGAAGATCACGAGGGCGCCGAGCGCCGCATCCGGGAACGACTCGAGCACCGGCCCGGCAAACAGCAGCACCATGATCACCGAAACGACGACGACGATGGCGTGCACCTGCGTTCTTGCCCCGGCCGCGTCCCCGAGCACGGTGCGCGAGCCGCTCGAGGAGACCGGGAAACCCTGCAGGAAGCCCGTCGCGACGTTCGCCGCGCCGAGCGCGAGCAACTCCTGGTTCGGATCGATCACCTCACCCTTCCCGGATGCGAATGCCCGCGCGGTGAGGATGTTGTCAGAGAACCCGACGATGGCGATGCCCATTGCATAGGGCAGCAAGGCCCACAGGTCTACGTCGCCGAGGTTTGGGATGCGCGGCTCTGGAAGTTCCTGAGGCACCTGCCCGATGACTTCGAGGCCGTACCGCTCGAGCCCGAACAGCGCCACGACCCCGGCTGCGAGAAGCAGTGTGATCAGGGACGAGGGTGCCCGCGGGACGAGCCAGTTGGAGAGATAGAGCACAATCAGCACCGCCACGCTCAGCAAGACCGTCGGCAGGTGCGCCTGGCCCAGCTGGCTCACAAGCGACACCGCTTCTTCCCACGTATTCGCGCCGGAGACGTCGATCTTCGTCACCTTGCCGAGCTGACTCACGATCATGAGCACGGCGATCCCGACGAGGTATCCGATGAGCACCGGTCGCGAGAGGAGTTTGGTGAGGAAGCCTAGCCGCGCGATCGATGCGACGAGGCAAATGATGCCGACGGCAATGGCCAGGATCGCGGCGACTTCGGCGTAGCGCTCCGGCCCGCCGGCGGCACTCACGAGCGCGCCAACCCCTGCCGCGGTCATGAGCGCGGTCGTAGACTCCGGCCCGATCGACAGCTTTCGCGAGGTGCCGAGGAAGAAGTAGATCACCATCGGCGCGAGGACGGTCCAGAGCCCGACCACCGCCGGGAGCCCCGCGATGACGGCGTACGCCATGACCTGCGGCACGAGATAGGCCGCGACGGTGATGCCCGCAATGATGTCGCCACGCAGCCATGAGCGCTCGTAGTGCTGAAAAACGGCGATCCCGGGGAAGAAACGCTGCCATCGTGGTCGTTCGTCTGGCATGCATTAACGGTACTCGCCTTCACACCCATCGCGCCCTCACGGCGGCACCGAGGGTGGCGCTGCGATACTAACCGCGGTCCGAGTCGGGCCACCAGGCAAAGGAGACCTCATGTCGCGTCCCGTTCATTTCGAAATTCACGCCACCGATGTCGAATCGACCAAGGAGTTTTATGCCGCATCCTTCGGGTGGGAGTATGACGATTACTCCGAATACGCCGGCACGCCATATTTCGGCGTACGCACCGGGCCTGAGGAGGCTCCGGGGATCAATGGCGCGATCATGCAGCGACGGGAAGACGCACTGACACCCGGTGTGCCCGTGAACGGTGCGGTCCTGACCATGGGAGTCGAGGACTTCGATGCCACGGCGGCCGCGATTCTCGCCGCAGGCGGACGCGAGGCGCTGCCGAAATATGCTCTGCCCGGGATGGCGTGGCAGGGGTACTTCCTTGACCCAGATGGCAACGTCTTCGGCATCCACCAGCCCGACGAGAACGCCGCGTAGCTGCACCGTATACGAGGGGTGGTCGATCGAGACCACCCCTCCGACGCGCGCCTTGCCCACCGCCGTAATGCGATGGGCAACGCGTCACGATTAGCCTTCGCGGGTGTTGCTGCGCGAAATCCGGTTCATGATTGCTCCGCTAAGCGCCATGGAGGCAGGCCAGGCGAGCATCGTGAGCGCGAACGCAATCGGCCAGGCGATAATGAAGGTCTTTGGCCATGCGGCCAGCCACTCTATCGAAGGGCCGGTCATGATCAGGCCCATGAGGCCCGACATGACCCCGGCCATGATGAACGTCATGATGATCTGGGTGAGAATGGCGCGCTTTTTATCCAACGTCAAGTTTCCTTTTCCGGGATGACGTCGTCGACACCAAAAGGATGCGGCGGCACCATCCGCATCGTTGTGGGTAGGCGCCTCGGGTTCGCGCAAACGCACGACTTCATCTCATAAATGAGGGCCGGAATAACCACACCGGCCAGCATCTTTCAGGCCTGGACATCGTATACGTTTCTTCGGCGTCATGCCAAGCGTGAATTGATAGTTTTGTGCCATGCCTCAGAACGGGCGGCATGTCTCCGGTTGCCCCAAGGTCACGCGGGATCTGCCGTCCATCTCAGCCAACCTTGCGGAACTGGGTGATAGTTTCGCGCCCATATGGTGACCCACCATATGCAATGTTCCGCACGGTATCCACAAACAAATCCACAACTCGACCTCGCAATTAGAACGACGCACCGGTAATACCTTCAGACCCCACTCCCCCTCAACAAGGAATGCGATATGAAATACGTAGGGATCATAGGCAATAACTCGACGGAATCAACGAACCGAACCCTGATGCAATACATTGCGAGGCAGTTCGCGGACCAGGCCGAAATCGTGGTATTTGAAATCCGGCCGATGCCACCGTTCAAAGCATCCGAGGACCGAACCGTACCCGCCGAGGTGCAATCGCTCGTTGACGCCATCGCCGATAGCGATGGCGTCATTATTTCGACACCCGAATACGACCACACGATCCCCGCCGCACTCAAGAGCGTGTTGGAGTGGCTCAGCTGGTCGTCCGAAGTCATGCGCGACAAGCCCGTCATGATCGTTGGCGCATCCTACGGTCGTCTGGGCACCTCCCGCGCGCAGGATCATCTGCGACAAATCCTCACGAGTCCCTGGCTCCGGGCGCGCATCCTCACCTCGGAGTTTCTCCTCGGAGGGTCGCAGCAGGCGTTCGACGAAGAAGGCAACCTCACGCACGAAACAGACGTCGAGAATCTGCGAACGCATTTCGCCGAGTTCAAAGCGTTTACGGAAATCATGAACGAAATCGAGCTAAAGGAAGCGGCGGAATAACCATGAAGATCGTCGGTATTGTCGGCTCGAACGCCGAAAAGTCTTATAACCGGACCCTGCTGCACTTTATTGCCACCCAATTTTCGGATGACGTCGAGTTCGAGGTCTGTGAAATCGCGGACCTGCCGATGTTCGATGCGAGCAGCGATCAAGCCGAAAGCGAGCCAATGGCGTCGCTCGCCGAAAAGATCGAGCAAGCCGATGGCGTAATCCTCGCGACCCCCGAATACAACCACTCGATTCCCTCCACACTTAATAGCTTCATCGAATGGATGTCGTTCAAACTGCATCCATTCCAGGGAAAACCGGTGATGATCGTCGGCGCGTCAAACGACGTTCAGGGCTCATCCCGTGCGCAACTCCACCTCCGACAAATCTTGGATTCACCTGGCGTGAACTCGCTCGTCATGCCCGGCAACGAGTTCTTGCTCGGAACCGCACACGAGGCCTTCGATGAATACGGGAAACTTAAGGATGAGGACACGGTCGCGTTCCTCAGCTCCTGCCTCAAGCGATTTGTGCGGTTTATCGGCGTCGCAAACCTCCTGAACCTCCCCGAGGACATCGAGTTCGAACCCGGTACCTATCAGGTAAGCGCGGTCGGCTACCACGGCAAGCTACCGATGTCCGTGACCTTCGGTCGGGACCGTATCGAAGACATCGAGATCGACACCTCGACGGAAACCCAGGGCATCGCCGATGTGGTGTTCACGCGCATCCCCGAGCAGATCATCTCGGGGCAGACCCTCAACATCGACACGATCTCGGGCGCCACCGCGACCAGTCAGGGCGTGCTCAACGGCGTCGCCGACGCGGTCGAACTCGCCAACGCCGATCCGGAGATCCTTCGCAATCGCCCCAAGCCGAGCAAGGCATCCCAGTCGGCCCCGATTACCCTCGACACCGATGTGGTCGTCGTCGGCGCTGGGGGTGCCGGCCTGGCGGCCGCAGCTTCGGTGCTGCAAAACGGCAAGCAAGTAATCGTGTTGGAGAAGTTCCCGGCGATCGGTGGCAACACGGTGCGGACCGGCGGCCCCATGAACTCCGCGGACCCGACGTGGCAGAAGGAGTTTGCTGCCCTGGCCGGTGAGGACGCGACGCTCCGCGGAATCTCTGAGACACCCGAATCAGAGATCGATGCCGAGTACCTCGACGACTTCCGCGCCCTCCAAGGTGAGATCAGCGCATACTTCGCCGAAGTCGAGGGCAAGGACGAGTACCTCTTCGACTCGAGCCTGCTGCACCGCATCCAGACCTACCTCGGTGGCGTGCGCACCGACCTGACCGGGACGCGCACCTACGGCACCTACGAGCTCGTCAAGCTGCTCACCGACAACGTGCTCGATTCGGTCCATTGGCTCGAGGACATCGGGGTCGAGTTCGACTACGAGCAGGTCTCGATGCCGGTCGGTGCGCTGTGGCGTCGCGGCCACAAGCCGATTGCGAACGAAGGCTTCGCGTTCGTGCAGGCGCTGTCGCAGTGGGTCGAATCGAATGGCGGCGATATCCGTACCGAAATGGACGTGCAGAAGCTGCTCATCGAGGAAGGGCGCGTCGTCGGTGTCGAGGCGCGCAACGGCGATCAGCGCGTGATCGTTCGCTCGAAGGCCGTGGTCCTGGCGAGCGGTGGATTCGGTTCAAACACGAAGATGCTGCAGCAGTACAACACGTACTGGCAGGAGATCGCCGACGACACCACCACGTCGAACTCCCCCGCAATTCAGGGCGACGGCATCAACCTCGCGCTGCAAGCCGGCGCCGCGCTCGTGGACATGGGCTTCATCCAGATGCTGCCCACGTGCGACCCCAAGACTGGCGCGCTTTTCACCGGGCTGCAGGTACCGCCCGCGAACTTCGTCATGGTGAATCAGCAGGGGCGACGCTTCGTCAACGAGTTCGGTAGTCGCGACGAGATCTCGAAGGCCGCGATCGAAAACGGCACCCTGTATTACCTGATTGCCGACGACGAGATCAAAAAGACGGCGTTCAACACGAATCAGGAAATGCTGGATGCGCAGGTCACCAAGAACGACGGCACGCTTTATCGCGCAGACACGCTGGAGGAGCTTGCCGAGCAGATCGGCATCGAGCCGGCCGTGCTGGTGGAAGAGATCGACAAGTACAACTCGTACGCGGACGCCGGTGAGGACCCGGAGTTCCACAAGTCGGCCTTCGACCTCAAGGTGGTCCAGGCGCCGTTCTACGCCACGCCCCGCCGTCCAGCTGTGCACCACACGATGGGTGGCGTGAAGATCAACACGAAGACCGAGGTGCTAAACACGGAGGGCAACGTGATTCCCGGCCTGTACGCGGCGGGTGAGGTTGCGGGCGGTATCCACGCCGGCAACCGCCTCGGCGGCAACGCGCTGGCGGATATCTTCACCTTCGGTCGGTTCGCCGGAGCGAACGCGGCGAACGGCCAGGCCTAGTCCTGGACAGTAACACCGGTGAGCGCTCGGGCGGCGGCATATTTTTGTCGCCGCCCGCGACTCATCGGCCGTGTATTTCGAGTTCTCCGAGTCGCGGGTGAGGGGTAAGGGTGCCGATCGAACAAGCTGAGGTCCACCTGATGGGGACCATTATTGAGCTCCAGGTCGAGGCCGAATCGACTCGCGAGATCCTCACCGAGGCCGTGCGCCGACTTCGCGTCTACGAGCACCGTTTTAGCGCAAATGACCCGAGTTCCGAGCTGGGTGCGATCAACCGCGACGCTGGTCTGCGTGCCGTTGCCGTGCATTCTGAGCTGTTCGAACTCATTGCGTTGGGGGTTGAGCACAGCCTCCCCGCCGACTCCATGCTCGATATCGCCATTGGCCCACTCGTACAACTCTGGCGAATCGGTTTTGCGGACGCGAGAGTTCCAACTCCGAGCGAGATTTCCGAGGCATTGGCGCGCATCGACCCGTCGAAGATTGACTTGGACGAGGGCAAGGGACAAGTGTTTCTGCGCCAGCCTGGGATGAAACTTGATCTCGGGGCGATCGCCAAGGGCTATATCGCGGACCGACTTGTCGACTACTTTCGCGAGCAGGAGGTGACGTCGGCGTTTATCAATCTCGGCGGCAACGTGCTGACGTATGGTCACTCACCCCGGCAGGATGACGGCCGCTGGCGGATCGGCCTCCGACACCCACAGCATCCGGATGACCAGCTCGCGGGATACCTGTCCGTCGCGCAGCAGTCGGTAGTCACCTCGGGCGTATACCGGCGCACCCTCAACCGGAACGGAAGATCCTTTCACCACATCCTCGATCCGGCGACCGGATACCCGATCGAGACGAATGTCGCGTCGCTGACGATCGTGTCCCCGCAGTCGGTCGATGGGGAAATCTGGACGAGTCGACTCTTCGGCCGGCCAGCCCCTGACATCCTCGCTGCGATCGGGGCGGAGCCAGGTCTGGCCGCCGTCGTGATTACCGATGGTTTGCGGGTGTATGCATCCGGCGACCTAGGCGATCAACTGGTCGTTGGTACCACATAAATACTCACCGCTTGGAGCAGATATCTTGGAGCAGAAATAGTGGAGACGCGCCTCACCGACGAGATTGTCGAACGCGCGCTCGGGGCGCTACCCGCGCATCCGCCTGGGGCAGACCAGGAAGTCGTGCGAGAGGTGCTGTCGAGTACAGGACTACCCGAGGCCCCGACCTTGAGCGCACTCCTTGCCCGGACGAACGGCCTCGACCACGCTGGCATCAATGTGTTCGGGGTCGGCGAAAGCTCAGTGGATGCACTGGCTGACTGGTCGGAGTCGCTCGCGCCCCTTATCCCGGTTGGCCTCGGCGGCAACGCATTCGGGTGGCATCGGGTCGAAGAATCCTGGGTCGAAATGACCACCTACTCTCGGGATGTCGTGCAGCGATATGCCAGCGATGCCGAGCTGCTCCACGACCTCTTCTGCAGGCACCTGCCCGGTTATGTCCCAGAGCCAGAAGCGATCGGTGCTCCGCCACTCGAGGATCTTCTCTCGCGAGTACCAGTCCTGACCGAACCCGCCGCACCAAAGGATATTTCCCGTGCCGCTGCGACATTCATGAAACGGACTGGTGTGAGCGGCCAAGAACTGAGGAAGCTTTGGCAGCGCACGGACGGAGTCGATCGAGACGGGTTGGTGATATTCGGGGCCAGGCAATTCTCGGAAGCGTCGTGGGATGCGGATCCCGCTTGCCAGTGGGCGATTCAAGCTGGGCATGCGGGTCGCGAGGCCATCGTGTTCAACAGCCGCGAGCGGCAGTGGCAGCTCGTCGCCGGCCCGTATAGCTGGGTACTTCCAGAGCGGCGATTCTCGAGTTTGGCCGATCTGATCGCTGCGGTGTTCGGGGAGGGCGACCCGGAGCATCCTCCCGCGCCAGATCAGCTCGACCCGTTGGAGTCCGATTCACCCGTCGATACGCGGCGAAGCGGGAGCATCGATTCCGTGGCTGACGTTTCGGATCTTCTCGAGTCGCTGCCGCGCGGTATTGCGAGGCCGCCCGCGGGCGGTTCCGCCACACGTCACGCAACCACGTTCTTCGCCCGCCGAACTGGCCGTCAACCGGGCGCAGATCTCGAAGAGTTTCTCGGGCTGTGCGACGGATTCGAATGGAATGGGCTCATCCTGCACGGCTCCGAGGCCATGCTGCGTGTACAAGACGACCTACCCGAGCATCTCTTTGCCGTAGGACAGATGGACGACCGGATCCTTGTCTTCGATGCGTCGGAGCACTCGTGGAATCTTCTCGATGCGGGTGCGCTCGACATTGATCAGGATGCTGATCGCTTCCCGTCATTCACGATGCTCGTCGCTGAGGCAGTGAGTCGCCGAGTCTCAGATTCACCCTGAAACACGTTGTCGCGTCTTCCAGACGAGCGGAAGCCGCGACAACGTGTGGTTGGAACGTGTGGCGTTACTGGTCCATTGACTTCGGCGCGTGCCAGATGTCTTCGCCGCGACGGATGGAATCGAAGCCACCGTCGATGTAGATGATCTGGCCGGTCATTGAACGGTTAAGACCCGAGACGAGGAAGACGAGCACGTCAGCAACGTCCTCGGGGCGAAGCGCACCGTTGTAGGGAGCCGGCATGGCGCCGAAGGCGAGCGCGCGCCCCTCTTCGGTTGACAGCAGTTCCGTGGTCATGGGGGTCGCAACGACGCCGGGGCCCACCGCATTGATGCCGATGCCGGAGGCGGCGAACTCATCGGTCGGGGCGACTCGACGTACCCAGGTCGCGATTGCGCGCTTCGAAGCCGAGTAGTTCGTGTAACCGATCTCCGGACCCTGCTCCTGCAGCGACTTGCCGTATTCAATGGCCTCTTCGCGCTTGTCGTCGAGCAGCAACTGGACGAGGTTCGTGTCGGTCGGCTGCAGGCTGGCACCGGATGCGGTGATAGCGACGCGCGCGTTCTCCGACTTCTGGAGTAGTGGCAGGAACGCTCGCACGGTGTCCACGGCACCGAAGTAGTTGACCTTGAGGTCGAGCGGCGAGTTCGTCTGCGTGCCCGCGTTCGCGATTACGCCGTCGACGGTGCCGTACTTCGCCGAAACCTGTTCGACGACCTGGGCGATGGAATCCTGGTTCGAGAGGTCGACTTCGAACTCCGCGTTCTTGAGGTCGAGGCCGATAGCAACATCGCCTCGCTCCACGACAAGCTTGGCCGCCATCTCACCGATGCCGGATCCTGCACCGGTCACCACAATATTTCTCGACATGGTTCTCCTTCTCTGCGCGGCTAGCCGAGCGTACTTCGGACAATCTCACCGCGATCTGCCGTTTTGAGCTCGAACGAGCCCAACTACATACCTACTCCCGCATCCTCGGAATTCCAGAGGCGGGTGCTCCACCAGGCCTGCTACAACGCGTCGTCAAGCAGTCAGCGAGAGTCAGTGGTGCGGCTACGAGGCCACGCTCGCACGAAGTGCACGGAGTGCAGATTCACGACAACCGTCGATTTATGAACAGGACTAGTCTGTCCTCGTGAAGAGTACGAACTCATCGCCCACTCCCCGACTCCGCCCCTGGCAGATGGTGACCGGGCTCGGCCTCGTCAGCCTCTTTGCCGACATGGTCGCCGACGGTGGCAAATCGCTATACGGCCCGCTACTCGGTTCCCTCGGCGCATCCGCCCTCGTGGTTGGCCTCGTGACCGGCGCTGCCGAGGCCGTGTCTTTGCTACTGCGGCTAGTTGCCGGCCCCCTCGCCGACAAAAAAGGCAATCACTGGACCTGGACGATCGCCGGCTACGGGCTCACCGCGCTGTGCATCCCCCTCCTCGCGGTGACGCCCGCACTCGGCACCGCTGGCGTAATCGTCGCCTCGACGCTCATCATCGTCGAGCGCGTGGGCAAGGCTTTCCGAAGTCCCTCGAAGTCGGCGCTACTCGCCCAGGCGTCGAGCGGGATTGGCCATGGCCGCGGGTTCGGCGTCCATAAGTCGCTCGACATGATCGGAGCGGTCTCGGGACCGCTCCTCGTGGCCGCGGTGCTGGCGTGGCGCGGAGAGGTCTCGCTGGCCTACGCGGTGCTCATCATCCCCGGCATCATCACGATGGCCATTCTGTTCTACCTCCGCAAGCAGGTGCCCGACCTCTCGGTTTATAACCCCGAAGTTCCTCTCGAGGATGCTCCGAAAGCGACGCGCAAGAGCGGCTACCTCGACCTGGCGCTCGGGCGAGACCTTCCGAGGAGCTTCTTCGTCTACGCACTCGCCGCCGGTCTAATCTCGGGAGGACTCGTTTCCTGGGGCATCGTCTCGTACCACCTTGAGCGTTCCGGTATGGTGCCACTTCCCCTCATCCCGACCGTCTTCGCCGTCGCGATGGGTTTCGGCGCGATCGCTGCGCTCGGCAACGGCTGGATCTACGACAAAGTCGGCACCCGGGTGCTGCTCGTCGTCCCCGTACTAACCGCGCTCGTACCGGCCCTGTCGCTGAGCGCTTCACTGTGGTTGGCACTACTCGGCATCGCCCTCTGGGGTATGGCCACGGGCATCCAGGATGCGACGATCAAGGCCGTCGTCGCAAAGCTCGTCCCGCAGTCGCGGCTCGCGGGCGCGTACGGCGTGTTCGCCGCGATCCAGGGCTTGGCTGCGCTTATTGGCGGCCTCGTGGTCGGCGCGCTCTACGATGTCTCGCTCCCCTGGCTCATCGTTGTGGTGGCATTGGGGCAGGCGATTGCCTTCGTACTCCTCCTCGTGACAGAGTCGCGCGCGTCGAAAAACGCGCCACGCTAGGTCGGCCGGTGCCCTGCAGCGCTACGACATAAACGGCATGAGTTCCATCGGCATCGTGACGAACGGCCGCATCATGTCGCGGTCCTCGTGCTCGAGGATGTGGCAGTGGTACATGAACCGGCCGGCGTAGGTGTGGAACCGCACCGCGATCTCGACGATCTCGTTGGGATTGACCCGGACCGTGTCCTTGAGGCCGCGCTCATTGTCGTCAATACCGTGATCGAGACCATCGTCGGGGCCCCGCCCGATCGTCACCTCGGCGGTCAGATCGCGATCGCCAATTCCACCGTCTGGAATGGACCAGGTAATTGGCCGACGCGCCACGATCTGGAAGGGGTCCAGATGCACGTGAATCGGATGCGTGTCTTCGGTGAGATTGATGAGCTGCCAGATCTCGTACTCACCGAGCATCGGAAAGAACGTCGTCGTGTCCTCGAAGTGCGCGGCAACCGAGCGATACCGCGTGACGTCATCGCCGTCGCTGATCTTGACGAGCGATTCCGTCGACTCGGCTCCATCCCCCACTGCTTCGAGCTCACGCATCGTGAGCATATTGGGCATCCCAGCCATTTCGCGCTCGACTAACGCAATCGCGCGACGCGGGGCACCGTCAAGTTCCTCGTCACGGACCCGGACGTAGTCGGTCGCGAGCTTGTGCGGTACCGGCTGTGACTTCACCTCGCCAGGGCCCACGCGAGGCCCCACGCGAAACTGCATCACTTGCGGGAATGGAAGCATCGCATCGAGATCCGCCGCATCCTCCGCCTCGGCGGCGGGGAACGGCGCACCATCGAACGGTGCACCCGCGGTGTTGTAGAGGGTGAGCACCGTCCCCTCGGGAAGGTCCGAGAAGTCGACCAGCAAGTCTGCCCGCTCCGCAGACGCGAGGATGAGCCCGTCTTCCGGTACCTCGACTGGCTCGCGCAGAAGGCCCGCGTCGGTGCCAATCTGCGTGATGCGTCCGTGGTCGGGTGCTCCGTCTCGAAGCAGCACGAGCCGGAACGTGCGCGCGTTCGAACCATTTAGCGCTCGGAATCGATAGGTCGTTGGCTCGACATTGAGAAACGGCCATACCTTGCCATTGACGACAGTGAAGGGGGCGAACGCCTCCATCACTCCAGGGTCTGTTTTATGCACGAGACGACCGGTGAGTGTTCCGTCCGCGCCGACCCCGAAGTTGCGATCCTGAAGCAACAGCGGAACCTCATATGGGCCGCCCTCCGGCAGACCAAGTTCGCGTTCGCGCTCGTCGCGAATGATCCACAGCCCTGCGAGCCCCGCATAGACATTGAAGCGGGTGACGCCCATGACATGGTCGTGGTACCAGAGCATCGAGGCCCGCTGCTTGCCGGGGTAGGTGTTGTACGCATCCTGACCGGGCGCGAAAAGATTCTCGGTCCAGCCGTCATAGACCGCGGGAGTCAGCCCGCCGTGGAGGTGCACCACCGAGTACCCGCTCAACGCCGAAACGTTATCGTCTGGCGTGCCACCGCTCAAGCCAGGGAGGCACTGCACAGGCACTCCTTCAGCGTCGACCTCGTCAGGTGCAATTGTCACGTCGACGGGGAACTCGCCATCGAGTTCATTCCGCCACCGGACGCGCACCTGTTCGCCGCTCTCAACCTCAATCGTTGGGCCCGGAGCGGTTCCCTCGTAGCCCCAGACCTGCGATGACGGCAGGTCTCGGTGGAACGAATGCGCGCCCGACCGAATGCTCACGCTCAACTCACCGCCGTGCTCAGCGGCGATCAGCCGCCGAGGTAGCGGCAATGGATCAACGAATGGGGTCAGCGGGAATTTCTGCGACTTCGCCATGCATCCGACCATAGTTGTGGCCCGCGACAGTTACCGTCAGAACACGCAGCCGCCGTTCAGCGACTCACAAGTGCGTCAGTCCTAACGTCGCGCCTCGGCTGCTATTGCCGCCCCACGGGTCAAACAACTCAATGCCCGTCTCAAGGAAATCCTTGACATTTCTCGTCGCGCAGACGGCCCCGTGTACCCGACAAATAGCGGCGATCTGAGCATCGGCCATACTGATCGGCCGCCCGATGCTGTTTCGCCGTGTCACCACATCCGCGTATGCGCGCGCCGCGTCCTCATCAAATGCGAGCAACGACTTCGTGTGGCGATACGGCTCAATGGCTCCTTCGATGGCCGACATCAGCTCGGTCCGACGCCGACCCTCAGGAAGTTGATGAACGCCCGCAAGTAGCTCGGCCAGCGTGATTGTGGTGATCGCGACATCGTCAGTCAACGACTCGAGCCAACCAATCACCGTCGCGTTTGGCTGTGACCGGAACAGCTCCGAGACCACGTTGGTGTCGAGAATAATCATTCGAAATCGACAACTCGGGCAGCGTCGGTACGCTTCGGGATCTGGAGGTCGTCCACACCACCGACCTGGCGGGCAGCCTGAGCCAAGGCGAGGCCGATGTGCGGACGTGTCGCAGCCCGCGTGAGAATGTCACGAACTTCCGCTTCCATGGAACGACCGTGTTCCTTGGCTTGTTCAGCCAGGCGTCGTTTCACGGAATCGTCGAGACCACGAACAATGATTGATGACACGTGACCACCTCCTTCTTGATATCAATGATGATATCAATCATGCCAACAGTAGACCACTGAACAGTTGTGACTCAATTGCTCAATGTCGAGGCCGGTGACGGCCATCCACGAGCATCCCCCATACGCAGCTGCCGTTCAGCGACTCACAAGTGCGTCAAGAAATGCGGGCCTAGCATTTCTTGGGCAACACCTCCCAGGATGCTTCCGCGGCACCCCGCGGGTTTCAATACCTTGAAGGGACAGCGGCACGATGAATGCAATAACAGTTCACGACTCGGCAGAATTGGCCAAGGCACTCAGTGAAGGAGCCCCGGTGATCGAGGTGGATGGGGAAATCTCCGGTTCGCCGATGATCACCCTGCCGCCAGGGACGACATTGCGTGGCGGCACCCTTCGGTTTGGCGCGCGAGGCGTGCGGCTCACCGCTGACAACACGCTCGAAGACGTCACCATCGTGGTACCCGACCATGAAACCGCAATTACGAACGACACCAGTGTGTCGGATCTGGGGACCCTGACGCTGCGCAACGTCACGACCCACGGACAGGTCCTCATCCTCGCCAAGGATCAGGTGCGATCCGGTCACGTCCAAGTTGAGGGCGTCCACGTGGCGAGTGCGGATGTCCGTGGTCGCGCCGCTCGGCCGCACGGGTTCGGCGTTGACGCGCTGCAGGGTGGTTTCACGCTGTGGAATATGCAGGCCGACCCGGGGGTGTCGCTGACGGCGGAGTTGCTGGACATCTCCGCCGGTAGCGCCGAAACTCCCATTCGAGGTTCGGGCGTATTCGTGGGCGGCCACGGCGACTGGGATGGAAAAGCGGACGGCGGGACGATTCGCGTCGCTCGACTGCGTACCGGGGAGATTCACACGGATGGTGGCATTCCCGAAGGCACACCCGACCTGATCTCGGGTGGAGTATTCGTCATCAGCGGCGCCACCGTCGAGAACGTCGAGTCCGTCGGGCCCGTCACCACCTACGGCCAAAACGACATGGTCCTCGATAACTGGGGTGCCGTGCACGCGTGGACCGCGACTGCGCCCGTGACCTCGCACGGCCCCAGCGGAATCGGATTCGTGAACTTCGGCGACATTGGGGTCCTCGACGTGCAGTCCCCCATCGTGACGACCGGCAAGGGTGCGCGGGGTTTCAACCTCTATGACGGCAGCCTCGACGAGGCGCGTTTTGAGAGCATCGCCACGACCGGGGATGGGTCGATCGGCATCCAGGTCAGCAAGCCGCTGCGTCGGCTCTCGGTTGCGGGCGATGTTACGACAACCGGGGGCGAGGGCCTGAGCCTAGTCAAGGGCGTACAGGTGACGCTCCAGGCCATCGCGCTCAGCGTGAAGCGTGCCGGTTACATCGAGATGCTCGAAATCGGCGGCAAGCTCGCGACAGGAGGCGACAACGTCCCGACGCTGGAAGTCGAAGGCACTGTCGACACCTGCAACATCGGCGGCGGCGTGTTTGCCAGCGGTCAGAATGCGGATGCAGTACATCTCAACGGCGGTCAGATTAGTCTCGACGGGGTGGAGCTATCCGCCGCACATGGCGAGGCGATTCGGGACACTACTTCCTAATATCGCGCCGCGGTCGACGGAAGCCTTACATGCTTACGTCAGCGTTTTTCGTTGTCCGGACGACCGTCAGGATGGCTTACGCCTTCAGCACATACTTCAGTGTCTCCACTACCTGGTCGGTCGTCGTGCACCAGGCCTGCGCCGCGGCATCCACTTCCTTAAGCGGATGCACGATATCGGTATCGTGCAACGTCACGTACGGCTTTCCGAGCGCCGCACAGTAGCCGGCATCAAATGCGGCATTCCACTGCTTGTACTTATCGCCGAAGCGCACGACGACCAGGTCACTCTTCTCGATCAGGGTCCGCGTCCGGATGGCGTTCACCTTCGCCGACTGGTGATCGCGCCAAAACTGACTTTCCGTCTTGACCAGGTGATCTCCCGCGGCATCGCTCGCCGGGTGATCGGTCACGGGTGCGGTGAAGGTCACATCCAGCCCCGCGGCCTCTGCCCCGCGTTGCACCTCGGCACGCCACTCGGTGTGTATCTCGCCGGATAGATAGACAATAAAACTCATAGCTAACGGCTCCTCTTTGGTGTATCGATTTCTGGTGTCATGGATCCCATCCAGATCGGCTCCACGTATTC
Organism: Gulosibacter molinativorax; assembly: GCF_003010915.2. Classification (NCBI taxonomy): domain Bacteria; kingdom Bacillati; phylum Actinomycetota; class Actinomycetes; order Micrococcales; family Microbacteriaceae; genus Gulosibacter; species Gulosibacter molinativorax. The sequence continues at coordinate 1,465,902 of NZ_CP028426.1, forward strand.
GATCTTGACGTCGCGGGCGATTGGTAATGATGTCCACATCAGTTTCCCGCCACGAGTGCGCAGTAGTGGGCCGACGAGTCGATGGAATCGCCGGACCTCGCTCGGGGTGGATCGGCGCGGCGGCCCGACTGTTCCCGTCATTCGAATTCCAGGCGGTCTGGTGAAGCGGCCTTTCATTAGCGACCGTGCCCACATGAATGGACCGCTATCTACCGCGAGAATCGAAACCCGGGGGTCGCGTCTTAGATTCGCCGCGAGTTGGACGTTGAATGCGTCGAAATAGATTCCGTGACCGTTGTCAGTTGGAAGAAACGATCCAATCGGACTCACGTGGGGCGAGCCGTCCGGGTTCAACGAAGTGATGCTGCAGTGCAATGAACTGCGAATTGTCCGCGGCACGATTCGCCGAACGACGCTCCAGTCTTCTTGAGAGATGGTCACCGGTATTCCTCCACGTCTAGGTGCGGAATGCGCCTTGGCGGTGACCATACCAAGCGTGATGTAAAGATTCGTATGTTCAGATCTTTCCATCGCGGGCGGTGAATGGAATTTCGCCGATGAGCATGCCCTCGTGTGTGACGGTCGCGCCGATCACGTGCCCCCGACCATCAAGAAATATGACGTCCACGTCACCTAACCCAGTCCAATGCTTTGGATTCGACTCGTCGGGGAAGAAACCACCGAGACTCTCGATCGCTCGGATGATGTCGCGGTCATAGGCGTATCGGAGCGTCACCGAGTTCGGTCGTTCCTTAGCGTAGCCATTACCGGGCCCGACCCCGACTGTTCGCGTCGAGTGCAAGTGCGCGAGCATGCTGCTCAGTGGATGCTCGGTGTCGGCTCCGTCATTGAACACAAACTCAACATAGGCAGTGCGCGTGCGGAGCGATTGCATCCACGCCAGCTGTTCCTCTCGCGACGCGACTTCAGCGAGATCACGATCTACCGCGTTAGTCCTCGTACGCAACGACTCGAATTTCGATGAGTTGACTCGGCCCGCCCGGCAGACTCGCTATTCCAAGAAGCGTGGCCGCTGGCCGATGCTCGCCCAAATACTCCTTGAAGATTGCATTAAAGAGTGCGTGATCCCGTTGGACATCGGTCAGGAAGACCTGCACTTCGGCGATATTCGATTTGGCGACCCCGAACCCCGCCAGCACACGATCAATGTTTTCCAGCGTCTGTCGCGTCTGCGCTTCGATGTCGCCCTCGCCAACAAAATTGCCTTGCATGTCGTGCGACATTTGCCCCGAAACGTAGATCGTGCCGTTGACGCTGTAGCCAGCGCTAAGGCCCGCGGCTTCCTCTTGTGGAACACCATGACTGTACGTCCTGATACTGGCCATTACTTCGTTCCTCCGATTTCGGTTTAATCAGGTTCGCTATTCAAACTTGATCCGACGGTACCAAGGTGATTCTTCGTGTGCGCCAATACGCTTTCGCCAGGCCGCTTCAACATCGCCAAGATGGTCAAGCGCGTGTTGAGAGCACTCACCCGTTTGGTACCGCCCCTCCCATGACTGCCGATGGAAGGAACGCAACGGATGATATCGCTCGCGGCATCGCGGCCATAGGCGAGCCCCAGGTCTACGATGACGGTATGAACGCAAAGCCAGTCTCTTTCAGCGAAGTCACCACCGAAGGTCTCGACTCCTCGCCCGTCGCTGAGGCCCTGGCCGGCCTGCGCGCCAACGAGGCACGCTACTTCTCGACGAAGTACAAGCACACCTTCGCAGTCGCGCCCACCTCCGAGGCGAGTGAGGAGCTCGAGTGGGTCGAGGAGATCCTCCGCTCGGAGCGCGACATAGTCCCCACTTCTCGCGCGCTCGAAGTGAGCGTCAACGAAGTCGAGGGCATCTATTGGGTGCACGTGTTCTACGAATCTGGGCTCGCGGTCAACGTCCTGTGGACGCGTGAGGACGGCGGCAAGCGCGCGGTGGGCTTTAAGCTCTCTGAGGGAATGGATGTGCCGCCCGAGCTCTCTTCCTTCAAATTCGCCCGGCAGCGCTCAAAATTGGAGGGTGAGATCCGCGGCTCATACTTTGTGATTAAGGGCGACCACCCGCTTCCTTAAGACGAGCAGCAGGGTCGCGAACCAAGGGGCGCGCTCGGTCGAGGCTCGATCAGAATTCGAAGACACCGAAACCCCTTTTCAAATAAGTCGCGCGCAGTCGCTGTTCCGTCAGGCGTTCGCTATCTCGAGCGGTCCCTTGCCCTGCAGGCCAAAGACCGAGGAATGGCCCAGATCTTCGCCGGACGACACAGTCGCCCCGCAAAGTACGACGAGAGTCGGGACCGGTTGGCGCCATTGGTCAACCAGGTGGCCGAGCGTGCGCGCGACGCGGGGGCGCTGCGCCCAGACGCGACGGGCACGGATCTGATCTTCCTCCAGATCGCGTTCAGCGCGGTGGCTGCCGTCGCCCAGGATGCTCCTCCAATCGAGGGACGCGAGGACGCCGAGCAGCTCTCTCGCCGGTACCTGTGGATCACCCTCGACGGGCTACGCGCGGACGGCCGCAAATCCGAACTGCCCATCCAATCGCTGACCACGGCCCAAACCCACGCACTGCTCCAGCCGACGAGGAAGGAGCAAGACTAAACTTGCCGTCCGGCTGCGAAGAGCAGATGCCTTACTTATTAGCCCGAGCTTCAGCAGTGTCGCCCGTTGCACCGCGCGATCGACGCCCTCGACAATCTGCTCACGCCAGATGCTCTTGGTGTCCTTGCTCCCGATCGATCTGATCATGAATCCAGTGCATGACGGAACCCGTCAATGACGCTAGACACTCAACCGGAACTCCACCAAGACGCCACACGTTGGACAGTCCGCTGCCAGCATGTTGACGCGAGGCAGCTTCACTTTTCCTGCAGCAGTTGCAGAAATGACAGAATGGTGCCCATGAAAAGCCGCCATCTCAGCACCGTCATCTCGGCGAGCCCGGACGCTGTCTACGCGTTCGCTGCCGCCCCAGAAAACCTGCCCAAGTGGGCAGCCGGTCTAGCGGAGGCTGCGGCGGAAGTCCGGGAGGACCAGCTCGTCGTGGCCTCGCCAATGGGTGAGGTAACCGTGAAGTTCGTGCCGCCCAATGACTTCGGTGTACTCGATCATGAAGTCACGCTGCCCACAGGTGCGGTGGTGGCCAATCCGCTGAGGGTGCTCACCCATCCCGACGGTGCGGAGGTGGTTTTCACGCTCCGGCAGCTCGACCTGAGCGATGACGACTTCGATCGCGATGCCGCGATGGTCGAGGCCGACCTCGCTCGGCTCAAGAGCATCCTGGAAAACAAGCCTGCCTGAGCCCCCTCCATGCGGCCCGGGCTACATGATCTGCAGCACGCAATACAGCTCTGACCCGGAGTTCACACGTTGAACCGGAACTCCACCTAGTCACGTCACGTAAGTACGCCTTGAAAGCAACCCAGACCGACCCGATATTCACCTAATTTCAACCTTCGGAGTTGAGCACCGTTCGAGCCTTATTGAAGAGCGAAGCCAGAGACGATTTCCACGACGGAAGGTCAGCCGACAACGTCAGCCAGGTGAGCTGGCGGTCGATCTGGTCGTATTGGTGGATGATGAAATTGCGGTTAGCGACAGCCAGTGCCCACTCAACGCCGTCGGGCGCAAGCACATCTAATTTCGCGAGACGGTTCGCCGCCTCACCAACCTTCATCATCAGCGAGTCACCCGCCTCTTGCAGGAGCGCATCCGACAAGTAAGCCTCTTCACCCCGCGCCACAATCTCGGCCGACCGCTCGAGCCATCCCTGAACATGGAGCAGTTCTTTAGCCGCCCTGTCTTGCATCACAACAGCACCGCGTCTCGACGGATGTCACCATCAGCCTTCGGCGACAGACCGCCATACGTGATCATGTCGACCTCACGCCCGAGAACCTCCTCAACCAAGCGCTTGAACCCTAGAAACGCGAACGACGAGGTCCCCGCCGGTGCGTCGACGATGAAGTCGAGATCGGATTCTTGGCGCGCTTCACCGCGCGCAGCCGACCCAAATACCGCCAGCCGCTTGTATCCGTGCTCTTTTGCGACTTGCTTCAACACCGGTGCTGACGCTTCAAGAACATCTGCAGGATGAATGCTGGCCAAGTCGGGCGCAGATCGCAGCTGCTGGCTCACCGCAGATTGCGAAATACCGAGCCTTTCGGAGATCTGGCGTTGGTTCATCCCCGTGGCAACCAAGGCACGCAATGCGAAGACACGATGTAGCCGCGCGATTTCCTCATCATGTCGCGCATCTTGGTATTCCGCCAGCAGGCTCATAAGGCAACCTTATCCGGCCTTGCCGCCGTAGAGTAGGACACGGCCTAATCGTTTAATCTAAATTCGAACGCGTACCGGTACGCACCGACCCCTCACGTTACTCACCGCTCGTCAGAAGCGCCCTCGGGCCGCAGCTCTACGACAATGCTCTTCCCGGTCTCTGGACGAGACTCCCAAGCCCAGGATTCCTCGAACCGGACCCGTCCGGCGTCGATTACCACGATCTTACTCTCGCAGCGGTCCGTCGCCGTCGTGCCACCCTCACCGAGGTGGACGTAGCGGGAGGAAAGCCTATCCCCCGCACGCGTTCCCACGAGGTACCCTCTTCCGACCTCTCCGCCCGAATACTCGGCCCAGATCTCGTCAGCCTCCTGGTGGTAGTCGAAGCGAGTAGATACCCCCACCTGACCGGTCTCCGCGTTGGTGACGCCAGCGAAGGTCTTGCCGTCGAGCGGAACAGTTGCACCCGTGTGTGGAGAAGACTTCAGGGCAGGCTAGCAGCATTCGTGCAGACGGAACAATGCCCGCCACACCAACAGAACGACTCCCCACCGAAGCAGACAGTGCCGTCAGTGACGCGTTAAGGTTCAGACGTTGAACCCCAACACCACCACGTTACTGCGTCAAATAACCCTCACACACCAACAAGGTCACCCGCAGCAACTTCAGGATCGGTCACCTCCTACACAGTCACAACTCGACCGCGAGTGATTCCGCCTGCGTTCGTGGGTCAAACGGAGGGACAGATTTCGGACCCGCTATCTTGAAGCAGGCGCGCGATCGCGCCTCGCGCCCGTGCGAATAACGAATCGTTGCCCTCGATGCCTTGGTGGGAGATCGCCCCCTCCAGCAATAAAAACACATGATCAGCGAGCTCCTCAGCGTTAGCGGGATGACTCTCGCGGATGAGTGCGCGTACTTGCTGGCGCACGGCGTGCTTATGAGCCTGAACGACTCGAAAGCCTGGGTGGTCGGCAGACAGTTCGGCCGCAGCGTTAATAAACGCACAGCCGCGACTTGTTGACTCGGCATCCTTGAAGTAGGAATCGAACAGCGCGAGCACCGGTGACGACGGCTCCTCAACGAGCCGTTGCGTCATGCAGTCCCACCAACGGCGGTGACGTGCTTGCAGGTATGCCGCGACGAGGTTTTCCTTCGAACCGAACCGGTCGTACAGAGTCCGCTTGGTGATACCCGACTCCGCAGCGATGGTATCGACGCCAACCGCATGGATTCCACGGCGATAAAACAGCTCACCGGCCACGTCAAGGATGCGTCGCGCACCGGGGGTGAGCTCGGGCACTCGTAGCACCTCGACAAGGTCGTCCTCGGACACCATGTTCGCTCCTCCCCCCACATTGACTTCACAGATCAGTATACGTAACGTGAGCAAGGTTCACAAGTCTGCGACAAGACTCACTTCAAGTGCCCGCGAAACACCCTCGATGCCTCACATAAAAAGGCCCGTGAAACGGTGACGCTCAAGGCATGGGAAGTGAGTTGTCAATGGCCGCCCGAATAGAGATCACCCGGAAGTATGCCCGGCAGTACGCCAACGCCTCGAAAAAGGACCGTGGCCGGCTGTTGGACGAGGTCGTCGCGGTCACGGGCTGGTCCCGCGATAACGCCCGACGCCGACTCGCGAAAGCCTCCAAACCAGGACCACGGGCCGTTACGACCGAACGCAAACCACGGCCACGGAAGTATTCCTACGACGCGACCAAGGTACTGCAGCGGGTGTGGGCCGCGACCGGCGGCCAGTGCGGCAAATACCTCGCCGTCTCCATGCCACTACAGCTCGATGCCCTCGAACGCCACCACGAACTCGTTCACGGCCAGCAGCGGTACTCGCCCGACGTACGCGAAGAGTTGCTCGCGATGAGCGCGGCCACGATCGACCGGTACCTCGCCCCGGCCCGCGCCAGCGACCCGCTGCGCGGGATCAGCACCACAAAACCCTCACCCTTGCTGCGTTCCTCGATCCAGATCCGCAAAGCCGGTGACGAAGTCGAGGACGAGCCCGGGTTCTTCGAGGGCGACACCGTCGCGCACTGCGGCCCCACGCTGAAGGGCGAGTTCGCACGGACATTGAACCTGACCGACATGCGCACGGGGTGGGGGTTCACCCGCTCGATCCGGAACAACGCGACTATCCACATCCTCGCCGCGCTCGACGCAGGTGTCACCAGCATCCCGTTCGAAGTCACCGGCTTAGACTTCGATAACGGCAGCGAGTTCATCAACCACGAAGTGATCGGTTGGGCCGCGGACCGGAAGATTTTCTTCACCCGCTCACGCCCGTATAAGAAAAACGATCAGGCCACGATCGAGTCGAAGAACAACCATCTCGTGCGGCACTACGGCTTCTACTGGCGGTATGACACCCCCGAAGCGCTGACGCTACTGAACCAGCTGTGGCCGCTGGTCAATGACCGGTTGAACTATTTCACACCCACGATCAAACCCACCGGCTACAGCACCGACCGCGTCGGCCGCCGCAAACGGGTGTACGACGACCCGCGAACCCCGTTCGATCGGCTCCTGGACGCGGAAGTGCTCGCTCCCGCGCAGATCGCGGAATTGACCGCGTACCGCGACAGCCTGAACCCCGCCGAACTCGCCCGCCGGATCGTGTCCCTCCAACGCCGGTTGACCGGCCTCGCGCAGCGCCCGACGCTGGAGTTGGAAGCCGCGACCGTGAAGCCACTGCCTGACACCAGTCGTGGGGTGCGTCGCAAAGCGAGCTAACCCGTGCCCGCGAAACCCTGGCCCGGGTTGGGCACGATTTCGCGGGCATTCACAAGTGAGGCATGGAGATCATTTCGCGGGCATATTGACATGAGGCATCTCGGTCTGTGAGATTGGAGCGAGTGTGCGAGGACGAGATGCGGCGACCGAGAACAGTACGTCTGGGCTGCTGAGCCGACGAGAGACCCTCTGGCTGACCGGTGCGGGACTCTCGCTGATCGCGGTCTGCTACGGCCTGGCCCGCTTCGCCTACGGCCTGTTCGTGCCGGTCTTCCGCACGGAGTTCTCCCTCGACTCGACCACAGCGGGAGGGATCGCCTCCGGCTCGTATGTCTCCTACTGCGTGGCGATCGTCCTTGCCACGATGCTGACCCCGCGGTTCGGCGGGCGCGTCGTCGCCCTCGCCGCCGGAGCGATCGCCACCGCCGGCATTCTCATGATCGCGGCAGCACCCAACACGGTCGTACTGGCGGTCGGGGTGCTCATCGCCGGGTCGAGCACCGGAGTGGCCTCCCCACCGCTGGCGCACGCCGTCGCGCATACGGTCCGTCCGTCAGTGCGAGATCGGACGCAGACAGTGATCAACGCCGGCACCGGTGTCGGCGTCGCGATCGCCGGCCCGGTCGCGCTGCTCACGCACGAGCACTGGCGAGCCGCCTGGCTGATCTTCGCCATTCTCTGCGCCATGGTGACCATCTGGGTCGCCGTCGCGGTCTCCTCCGGCCCGGCGGACCGTTCCGGCCAGGACTCGGTGGCCGCTCTGCTCCCCCGCCCGCTCCTACCCGCCGGAAGCGGCAGGCTGACCGCCGCCGCCGCACTCATGGGAGTCGCCAGCTCCGCCGTCTGGACGTTCGGCCGCGACGTTCTCGTCACCGTCGGCGGCATGGGCGAGACAACTTCGACGATCGCGTGGATCTTCCTCGGTGTGTTCGGCGTGCTCGGTGCCGCAGCAGGCGATCTCACTCGCCGATTCGGAATTCACACCGGATGGACGGCGACGATGCTCATCATGGGAACCGCGACCGTGCTGCTCTCCACCCTCCCATCTCTCGCCTGGATCGCTGCGGCAGGCTTCGGAGCCGCCTACATCGGCCTGACCGGGCTGCTACTGATCTGGGGAACCGCGGTCTACTCCCAGACCCCAGCAGCCGGCGTCGGACTCGCATTCCTCGCCATCGCAATTGGCCAATCCGCGGGAGCCCCCATCGTGGGTGCCCTCTCCGAAGCCATTGGACCACCCGCGGCGTTCACTGCAGCCGCCTTGATAGCCTTCGCCGGAGCCTTCATCCGCCCCGTGCGCACACCCGGTCAACTGATCAACTGATCCATTGACGAGCAGGCCGCTCATGCCATTGCAAGGGACCGAGTAGCCAGACGCTACACATTAAATCTAAATTCGACCGAGTTCCGGAACATAGGTACATCTAGGTTGTGCAGATTCGCAGCGCCAACTCGTTAATTCCTCGAATGCTCGCAAGCGCGCAGCCTTGTTGAGAGCCGATTCCCAGCGACTTGATATGTCGCGATCACGCTCTTCGCCGCCAGCGGTGCACGGTTGTGCAGATGAGCGCGATGGTAACTGCAACGGGCAACAGTGTGGACAGAGTCAGTAGCGACGCTGAAGCACCAATCAGGGCAGCAAAAAGAACACCATCGATAGCCCACGCGAGCCGCGCGATGACGCTGACATCACCCATGATTGTCGGGACAGGGGTGAGTAGCGAAGGCGGTAGCGGTCCCTTGAGCGCGGCACTCACCCGTGCGATGACGGTGAGCACTCCGAGGGCTACCGAACTGATAGCGGGCGCGGCCCCTCCCACGCCCAGAACTACCGAACACAGGAGAGCGGCCGCAATCAACACGATGACGGTGACCGTAAGCGGGAAAATTGCATGGTTGACGAGCAAGCGCTCATCGCTTATTCCGTACAGCGGCAAGTCTGCCGCGACCGTCGCGGCATGTCTGACGCCATCAGTGAGCGGACCGAGCCCCGCAAACAAGACCACCCCAGCAATCGCACCAACTACCCAGCCCGCACTATTGAACGTTGTGGCGAGCGTGACAAGAATTCCTGCTGCAGCGATGCCGAGTATCCCAACAACGAATCGACTCGGAGTTCGACGTGCCCCGATTGCGTCACGAACAAGGAACCGCCACATTCCACCTCCGCTAAGTCGAACAGCACGTTGGTTACGGCCAGCACCTGGTTTACTTCGGTAAACCGCCGCAGCGGCACCGAATTCCATACCGGCCGCAAGACTCGATACCGACTCCCACCGCGCGGCCTGGGCTACGAGCTGAGCAACGCCAAGACGATTCATTAGCGATGGGATGATCGAGATGGCCCCGGCGGCTAAAAGCGCGAGCGGCACCATGAACTCAAACGTTCCATGACCTGGGTAGGCGAGACCGGCCCATCCCCATGGCATAAACGATAGGGCACCAGGAAACGCGAAAGTGGCCACGCTCAGCGCAATCACCGCCACGGCGGCTGGCACGGCAACACGAGGAAATACTTGACCTGCAAGCCATGAAACCGCCGCTATGAGTCCGACAAGCATGCCTGCCAGGGCAAATATCACCGCGTCAAAGAGATCTGTCATCCCATTGCTGACCAAGCTGCTGCCGATCAAGGCAGCCACGCCAGTGGTCGCCGCGACTACAACTAAACCAGCGCGAAAGAACGGCGAACGAAACGATTCATAGGGAGGAATATCACTGTTCGCGAGCGCATACGTTGGGAACACGTGACGCAATGCGGGGCCACGCTCCCGTCCCAGTAGCAACATTGCACCCCAGAGAACTGCGACGATTATCGATGTCATGCTCGGCGCGACCGCAGAGGACAGGACAGCTAAGGATTGCTCGCTGGTGGTGCCCACCCACACTGCTCGTACGGCAGGAACGATTGTCACGAGCGCGACCATAATGATCACGTAGACGAGGTAAGCCTGATCACCAATACTTCGGACGCTGCGGTCCCGCCAGACGGCGACCGATTGCGAAACGCGGACGTTCACCTGGCCACCTCCAAAAGCAGCGTCCGGTCTGCAAGTTTCTCAGCAACGAGGGGGCTGTGAGTAGCTACGACCACGGTCGCACCCTCATCGCGCCGGGAACAAAGGGCCTTGATCACAGTATGGATGCGGTCGAGATCTAGCCGCTGCTCCGGTTCATCCATGACCAATACTTCGAATGGTCGTGCCAGCACCAGTGCGATACCGAATAGCTGTGTCTGACCAGAAGAAAGCTCGTGAGCGAACCGATGGCCGAGTTCTTGCAGGCCCAATTCTTCGATGACACTGTGCGCCAGTGCTACTGCCTCGCGAGGTTCATCTAGCCATGTTGTCGCGACCAGAGAGACGTGATCGAGCACAGTGAGATCCGGGGCCATCGGCGGTAAACCAATCATCGCCGCAACATGACGACGAAAACGACGGTCACGCTCTCGCACGACAACTCCATTAATCCTCACTTCGCCGCTCGACGGCGAACTGGCCCCCGCGATCAGGCGCAGTAGCGTCGATTTACCCACACCATTCTTGCCGCGGACGACCAGCGCTTCACCACGCTGAACTGAAGTTGAGACTGGCGGAAGAAGTGTCACGCCCCCAACAACGACACTTGCCTCGTCGATCTCGATCATGCTGACCATCTTCTCAGACCAGGAATATTCCCTAGATCAGGGCCTGAGTCGATGTGACGATCGTCATTCGTCCATTAGTCGGCAACTACACTGTGTGGCCAATCACCTCGATGCAGCGATTCGCTTCACGAAGACATTGACCCAATCAAGCGCCATTTCGAGCGTCTCCAGCACGTCCAGCCCCTCCGCCGCTTCCGCGTATAGCGTGCTCCATTGCTCCTCAGCAACAATCAATGGCGGCCAAGCGTGTTGCTGTCGATAATCGAAAAGACGAACGCAGGTTGCCGCGACCTGCACAAGGTCAAGGTCTTCGCTATTGGCGAGGAGTTGCAGGTCCACGAGGTCGCGCGCACGTTCGCTACCATTCGCGGAAACTGCATGCAGCTTTTGCGCAATTTGGTGATCGGCCCGCATCACTGACACCGGCTTGGGTGCCTCGAGTCCGACGTCGGTGAACATCGTGGCGAGATCGGTAGCGAGTCGAAACTCTGGCACTTCCGCGTCACCGATCTCGTTGTGACCCAGCTCAAACGAAACGGTGCACCATGGCCGCCCACGATAATCGAGCTTTACGTCGAAGGGCCGCATGACATACGCGGTTGGCACTGCTTGCGGTCGAGGTGCCTTCTTTTCGATCAATCGACCGGTGAACCCCGACCATCCTCGTGCCAAGGCTTCTTCAAAGTCACTTCGAAAGCGAGACAGCGTCTGCACTCGCGCGGCATCGAGATCACGGGTAAACCGAGTCTCCCGTCCGTAACGCAATGCCATCGCACTGCCCCCTTTAACCGCACCTTCCGGGAGAAGCTGACCGACTACCACTAGCGCCATGCTCACTCGGCGACGAAGTACCAGTCCTTCGTCGCCCTCAAGATTACGGAGACGCTGCTCCAACGACCGAACGCTCGCGGGCATGCTCGAATAGGTCATAGCTGCAACCCCTTGATTGTCTCTCGCCATTCGGTTGTCGTTAGCAAGCCAGCCGATCGTGCCTGCTTCGCAGCGACCAAGAGACGATCGTTCTCGATGCGTCCACCACATTCGAGAAGAGCATCAACAAGTGGTTGCGACTCAATCCCCTCATACATGAGGGTACGCACCTCATTTTTCACCCAAGTGAGATCGACGAAAGCCGGTAGCTTTGAACGAGCCCGCCGGGGAGTCGCGACCTGGATCTGTCGAGGATTCACATCGGCAAGTTCAAGCAACGCCAACACCGATTCTCCGTGAAGGTATGCTTCCGGCCCTACTCGCAGGAGAGCCTCGGCGAATTGATCGAATCGGGTCGGAGGGATGTCCGGTACGCGGTACAGCCCGTATACGACGTTTTGAAGCCCGCCTCGAGCAGCTAGTTTAGGTAGCTCAACTGCGGGGACTCCCGCGGCGACCGCGTCTCGCGTGGTGACATACCCGTACTGATCGAGCGCGATCTCGCGCACGATGTCCCGATACTTCAGATCTGCAGGCATGTCACAACACTACCGAAAACGGTAGAGTTGTGACACCAATTTCTATGCGGATTTACACATTAAACCTAAATTCCACCACATCTCCGTCTTGCATGACGTAGTCCTTGCCTTCCATGCGCACCTTGCCGGCGGCCTTCGCATCCTGCATCGAGCCCGCGGCCGAGAGGTCCTCGAAGGAGACAATTTCGGCCTTGATGAAGCCGCGCTCGAAGTCGGTGTGGATGACGCCCGCGGCCTGCGGGGCCTTGTCGCCCTTATTGATGGTCCACGCGCGGGCCTCCTTCGGGCCGGCGGTTAGGTAGGTCTGCAGTCCGAGCGTGTCGAAACCGACACGGGCGAGCTGGTCGAGACCCGACTCATCCTGACCGAGCGAGGCGAGCAGCTCCGCGGCCTCTTCCTTCGGAAGATCGATAAGCTCAGACTCGGTCTGCGCATCCAGGAACACGGCCTTCGCAGGCGCGACCAGCGCGGCAAGCTCCGCCAGCTTCGCCTCGTCCCCCAGCACATCCTCATCGATATTGAAGACGTAAATGAACGGCTTGGCCGAGAGCAGCCCAAGCTCACGAATCGGCTCGAGATCGAGCGCGGACGACGAGAGCAGCTTGCCCTCGTTCAGGATGTCGCGGGCGGCGTTCGCCGTGTCGAGCACGCTCGCGTCGATCCTCTTGCCCTTGAGTTCCTTCTCGTACCGCGGGATCGCCTTTTCCAGGGTCTGCAGGTCGGCGAGGATGAGCTCCGTGTTGATCGTCTCGAGGTCGCTCTTGGGCGAGACCTCGCCGTCGACGTGGACGACGTCGGGGTCGTTGAAGCCGCGCACGACCTGCGCGATCGCATCCGCCTCGCGGATGTTCGCGAGGAACTGGTTGCCGAGGCCCTCACCCTCAGAGGCGCCCTTCACGATGCCCGCGATGTCGACGAACGATACGGTCGCGGGCAGGATGCGCTCGGAGCCGAAGATCTCGGCGAGGCGCTCGAGGCGCTCGTCGGGCAGTTCCACGACACCGATATTCGGTTCAATCGTCGCGAACGGGTAATTCGCGGCGAGCACCGTGTTCTTGGTGAGCGCGTTAAAGAGGGTTGACTTGCCAACGTTCGGCAGACCGACGATTCCAATAGTAAGAGCCACGAGGAGCCAGTCTAGTCGCGTCTGAGGCTAACCGCCGTGATGTACAGATGGCGACCCAACCCGAAGCACGAACACGGCCGCCGAAATCACGGCGAACACGAGCAACGAGATGCCCATGAAGGGGCCAACCCGTCGACTCGTCGCGTGCTCGTCTGTTCGCAAGCGAAGCAGCAACACGAAGAGCCCGAGCGTCTGAATGAGTCCGAGAATCGCCATCGAGAGGTCTTGTAGCAGCAGCGCCATCGGGATGAAATGCACCGCGACGACGAGCGCGATCCACCAGGCGGTCCAGCGAGATAGCTCGCGAAACGCGAGAGCGATGGCTCCTGCTGCAGCCAGGAGCACCTCCGAGCCGACAAGTATTCCGTACAGGTGCCAGTTCCCATCCAGCGCACTTCCGTCCCGCCAGTGCAGGAAAACGGTGAAGCCGAATATCCCGGCGAACCCGAGGCCGAGAATCGAGCCAGCGCCGAGTTTCCAGCGGTTCGACGGCTCGGGGTCTTCCTGCGCCCAGCCGAGCCAGACCATTGTCATGAGCCCGAACCAGGCGATCGAGAACGCGTGGTCGCGAATAAATTCAGTGAGCATCCTTGCCACCTCCTCGGGCGCCCCCATTGCTGACAACACCCGTAGTGCCAGGCTACCGAGTCGAACCCTCTTTTGAACCGTCCCATGGTTGGTTGTCGGATGCTCATGACACCATGGGTGGTCATGCCAGTAGATTTCGTCGCGATCGACTTTGAGACCGCAAACCGCTCCCCCGCGTCTGCCTGCCAGGTGGGGCTACTGCGCGTGCGCGACGGTCAGCCGGTCGCGAGCGAGGAGTGGCTCATCCACCCTCCCCAGGGGCACGACGATTTCGCTCCCTTCAACGTAAGGCTGCATGGCATCGACGCCGCCATGGTCCGTGGTGCGGCCGACTGGCCCGAGACCCTTCGCCGCATCCTCGATTTCGTGCGGGATGACGTCCTGGTCGCACACAACGCACCCTTCGACATGGGCGTATTGGTTGCCGCGACACGCGCGTCGCGGCTTCCCATTCCGCAACTGCGCTATTTCTGTTCCCTCCGACTCGCCCGCCGCAACTATGTCCTGCCGTCGTACGCACTGCCGAAAGCATCCAAGGCCGCCGGATACAACCTCACCCGCCACCACGACGCGCTCGCTGACGCCGAGGCGTGCGCTGCGATCGTCGTTGACGTCGCTCACACCCGTGGTCGGCTTAACATTGAAGAGTTGAGCGACGCAACCGGCGTTCAAATTCGCAGTTTGCGACCGGCAGACCCACCGGCGCTCGATTCCCTCGTGGCAGGCGCCACGTTCTGACGCCACTCGATCAAGACCAGGAGACGCACCGTGGATACGCCCCGCTGGCAACAACTGCTCGCTCACCCCGACCAGATTGACCCCACGGGAGTGGATATCGAGGTCATCGCCGACGCTGGAGATGCGGCCTATCGGGCAGTGCTCAAGAGTTGGAATGCCCTTCGTCTTGGCGACGACCGCGACGCGCACACCTCGATCGCCTACGTCCTCGCGACCGCGTTCGACGACGTTCGCGGCCTCGAAGAAATCGCCGCGCAGTGGCCCGAGGCCTTCCCCCAGGAAATCGCCTGGCGGACGATGCTTGCGGAGCCCTCACCCCGACTGACCGAGGTCTTCGGCCCCAAGCTCATCGCCGAGCTGCGTCGCTGGCTCGAGTCGAACGGCAGTGAGCCGCTGCCGAAGGAGGCCGCCCGCGCGGCGCGACTGCTTCATCCAGACGACAATGGCGAGGTCTACCTCGAGCTCCGTCGAATGCTCGTTGCCAACGCGGAACCCGAAGAGCTCGACGCGGCCGAACGCGTCGCCGATGACCTCCTTATCGCCGCGGCTGCGGCTACCCCCGATCGTCTCGAGGTGCGGCAAACCGTCCTCGCATACTGGGGCGAGGAGCCACCACTCGACGAGGTCCCGACTGCCGAGCCAGACCCTGGCGAGTCCCCGGCCTCGTGGGATGCGACGTGCGAGCTGATCGCCCGCACCACCGCCCCATCGTTCGCGGACCGGGTCATCGCAATCGTGTTCGGCGATGACGAGTCGTGGAACGGGCCCGGCAGCGACGCTGATGCGCTCGTGCGCGCGCTCGGCTCGTCCACGGGCAGCACGGCGGATGCGAAACTCCTCGAGATCGCGAAGGCACAGGTCCCGATGTCGGGGCTCGCGGTGCGCACGCTCGCGGCCCGTCGACGACGGCTCGCGGGCGCCGAGCCCGAGATGATGGAGCGACTCAACACGATCGTTCGTGGGATGCGCGAGCACGGCATCTTGGACTCGACGCCAGGCCACCGCACGCGCCTCGCGCTCGCCAAGGAACGAACTGCTGATGAAGACCCGTTACGCACCGCGATGACCGTGGCGTCCGCGCTCGGCCGACCGACCGGCGACGAGCTCGCACCCGAATGGGCCGCGTTCGCCGGTTGGCTCGATACCGTCGAGCTCCCCGGTCCCACTCCGGTGCCCGCGGCGCCCGGACGGAGACCGGGAGAGGAACGCGGGCGACGCAGGCTTTTCGGCCGCCGGTAACGATCCGCCAAGCGCCCAGGTTCGGCATGCCGAGGCGGATGCGCCGAAAATGTCGGGGGCTCGTGCGACGCTACGCGCATGGACATCCTCTGGATTTTTCTCGCTCTGATCATCGGCCTCGCCGTCGGCGCCGTCGCGACGCTCTTGGTGCTTCGATCGAGAGTCGCGGCCGAGGCCGGGCGCGCTGACGTCGCCTCGGCCCGCGCCGACGAGCTCCGCGAGCAGCTTGAGCTGCAGCAGGGTCAACGCGCGAGTCAGGACCAGGTGCTGCGTGAGCTCGCCCCGGTTCGCGACGAGCTCACGAGGATGCGCAATGTCGTGCGGGAGATCGACCAGGAGCGCAACGAACTCAACGGGCGCATTTCCGAGCAGCTGCGCATCCAGGCCCAGTCGGATGCCGAGCTGCGCGCTTCCACCGACCAGCTGACGGCCGCGCTGCGCTCTAACACCGAGCGTGGCTCGTGGGGCGAGGCGCAGCTGCGCAACCTGATGGAATCGGCGGGGATGCTCGAGCGCGTCGATTTCGACGTGCAGCAGCAGTTCGCGGGTGAGGATGCTCGGCTCCGGCCGGATGCGATCGTTCACCTCCCCGGGGAGCACTCCCTCATCATCGATGCGAAGGCTCCAATGAACCGCTACCTCGAGGCGATGCAGCTCCCCTCGCCCGGCGACGAGGCCGATCAGCGGCGCCGGAAGCAGCTCCTCGCCGAGCACGCGCGCACCGTGCGAGGTCACGTGGATGCGCTGCGCACGCGCAACTACCCCGCGGCGGTCCCCGGTTCCCCACGACTCGTCATCGCATACCTGCCGAGCGAGTCGGCGCTCTCTGCGGCCGTCGCCGCTGACCCGATGCTTCTCGACTATGCCTTCGGGAAAGACGTCGCGCTCGCCTCCCCGGTGACGCTATGGGCGATCCTGCGCGGGGTCGCCGCGTCCTGGCAGCAGGAGCGCATCACCGACTCAGTCGAGGAGGTGCTTAGCCTGTCGTCGCAGCTCTACAACCGCCTCGGCACCGCCGCGAACCACCTCGCGAAGCTCGGCAAGCAGCTGCGCGGGTCGGTCGAGGCGTACGACAGTCTCGTCGGCTCGCTCGAGACCCGGGTGTTCCCGACCGCCCGAAAGCTCGGCCAGTTCGATGCATCCGCGAAGCCACTCCAGCAGAGCATCCAGGTGGAAATGACGCCTCGCCCGCTCAGCGCTCCGGAGTTCACGGATAAACTCGAAGCCGCCGAACGGGCGAGGGCGTAGTCGCGGGGCCTACTCGTCGTCGCGCAGCCACTTGTCGCTGCGGTGAACGGCCGTGACACGGCGGAATGTGCCCGAACGTGCTCGCAGCACGACCGAGTCGGTCGTGATCTGGTTGCGCTCACGGTTCACGCCGCGCACAAGGCCACCATCGGTGACGCCGGTGCAGACGAAGAACGTGTTGTCAGTGCGCACGAGGTCGTCCTGCGTCAGCACGCGGTCGAGGTCGTGCCCGGCGTTGATCGCGTTCGAGCGCTCCTCGTCGTTGCGCGGGTGGAGGCGGCCCTGCATGACGCCGTCGAGACCCTTGATCGCGCACGCCGTGATGATGCCCTCAGGGGTGCCACCGATACCGACGCACATGTCGATGCGACCGGTCTCGAGTGCGGCGTTGATGCCACCGGCGACGTCGCCGTCGAGCATCAGTTCGGTGCCGGCACCCGATGCGCGAACGTCGGCGATGAGCTGCTCGTGGCGGGGGCGGTCGAGGATCGCGACGTTCATGTCCTCGATGTCCTTGCCGAGGGCCTTCGCGAGGTCTCGGATGTTGTCGCCGATCGGGCGCTCGAGGTCGATGATGCCCTTACCGGCGGGACCGGTGACGATCTTGTCCATGTAGAACACCTCTTTGGGGTTGTACATGGTTCCGCGGTCAGCAACCGCGATCACGCTGAGCGCGTTCTGGCGGCCAGCTGCGGTGAGGCTCGTGCCGTCAATCGGGTCGACCGCGATGTCGCACAGCGGTCCGCGACCGTTACCCACGATTTCGCCGTTGAACAACATGGGCGCCTCGTCCTTTTCGCCCTCGCCGATTACGACCTCGCCCTGGAACTCGACGGTCGCAAGGAACTTACGCATCGCATCCACGGCGGCGCCATCGGCGGCATTCTTGTTGCCGCGACCGATCCAAGGAACAGCGCGAATCGCAGCCGCCTCTGTGGCGCGGACGAGCTCCATGGCGAGGTTACGGTCAGGGTGCTCGATCAGTTCCGGCTGGTGCGCGGCTGAGTCAATGGCTTCGGTCACGTTGAACCCTTTCGACGTTGTTCATCTATGTCCTCCAGCCTATTCGGTAGCGCTCGGGAATCGGTGAACGAGCCTCGATAGACTGCGCATGTCGTCCGATACAGAGGAGCAACTATGCCAATTGCAACGCCCGACCAGTACGCGGAAATGCTGAACCGCGCAAAAGAAAACGGTTTCGCCTACCCCGCCATCAACGTATCCAGCTCGCAGACGGTCAACGCCGTCCTCCAGGGACTCACCGAGGCAGGCTCGGACGGCATCATCCAGGTGACCACCGGTGGCGCCGACTACTTCGCTGGTCAGACTCGCACGGCACGCGCATCCGGTGCCCTCGCCATGGCGGCGTTCGTGACCGAGGTTGCGAAGAACTACCCGATCACGGTCGCGCTGCACACCGACCACTGCCCGAAGAACGCGCTCGACACCTTCGTCCTGCCGCTGATCGAGGCCTCCGAGGAAGCCGTCAAGCGCGGCGGCGAGCCGATCTTCCAGTCGCACATGTGGGATGGCTCGGCCGTGCCGCTCGAGGAGAACCTGCAGATCGCCAAGGAATTGCTCCCCCGCATCAAGAACAACAACCAGATCCTCGAGGTCGAGATTGGTGTTGTCGGTGGTGAAGAGGACGGCGTTGTCGGCGACATGAACGACAAGCTCTACACCGACCTCGAGGACGCGATTGCGACCGTCGAAGCCCTCGGTCTCGGCGAGCAGGGGCGCTACATGGCCGCGCTAACCTTTGGCAACGTGCACGGTGTCTACAAGCCCGGCAACGTGAAGCTCCGCCCCGAGATCCTCGCGGACATCCAGGCGGGCCTCGCCGAGAAGTACGGCACCGCCCCGAAGCCGCTCGACCTCGTCTTCCACGGTGGTTCGGGTTCGAGCGACGAGGAAATCGCGACCGCGGTCGCGAACGGCGTCATCAAGATGAACATCGACACCGACACGCAGTACGCATACTCGCGTTCGGTCGCCGACACCGTCCTCAAGAACTACGACGGCTTCCTCAAGATCGACGGCGAGGTCGGCAACAAGAAGGTCTACGACCCCCGCTCGTGGGGCAAGAAGGCCGAGACGGCCATGGCCGCTCGCGTCATCGAGGCCACGCAGCAGCTCGGTTCGCACGGCCAGTCGCAGTCCATCTAGTGTCACAACAGGATCCATCCGGGCCTCGGGGCAACGCTCCGGGGCCCGGCCCCGTTCTCTCCCCCGAAGAGATCCGCAAGATTCGGCTGCGCAGCGACCGGATGATCGGCATCATGCTCTTCATCATCGGTGGCTTCGCGACGGTCGTGCACATGGCGACCCTCCTGCCGGATGCGCTAGCACAGCAGGCGGCGCTCGCCTTCGAGGCCTACGGGCTGGGCGACTATCACCGCGCCGCAGGTCTCGAGGACTTCGCGTGGGTCGGCATCGTTCTGCATCCGCTGAACTACGGGGTGTGGCTGTACGTCGCGCTCAAGCGCTGGCAGAAGAAGAAGTACGGCAGCTGGTGCGCGTTCGCGGGCGCCGGTGTCGCGCTCATCATCAGCATGACGGTCATGGTGATCGCGTTTGCGATGCATCCCGAGATCCTCGCGTGGGTTGAAAGCGGCTCCCCGATGCCGACGCCGACCCCAGCTCCGACTCCGTAGCCCTAGGTGCGGATGCGGCCGCCGAGCGCGCGATCGTCGTCGCCGAGGTCCTGGCGCAGCTCCTTCGGGAGCGAGAACATGAGGTCCTCGACCGCCGTCTCGACCTCCTCGATGTCCGAGTACCCGGCGGTTGCGAGGGCCGCGAGCGTCTCCTGCACAAGCACCTCCGGCACGGATGCACCCGAGGTCACGCCGATCGACGCGACGCCATCGAGCCACTCCTGGCGGATCTCGTCGGCGAAGTCGATTCGGTATGCGGCCTTCGCGCCGTACTGCAGCGCAACTTCGACGAGCCGCACCGAGTTCGAAGAGTTCGCCGAGCCCACCACGATCACGAGATCCGCCTCAGCCGCAATGTTCTTTATCGCAGCCTGCCGGTTCGTGGTGGCGTAGCAAATATCGTCCGACGGCGGATCCTGCAGGTTCGGGAACCGCGCCCGGAGCCGGTTCACCGTCTCCATCGTCTCGTCGACCGACAGGGTGGTTTGTGAGAGCCACACCACGTTGTCCGGATCGTCGACCGCGACGGTATCGGCTTCATCCGGGTTGTTGACGATGGTGACGCGCTCGCCGGCATGGCCAGCGGTCCCTTCAACTTCCTCGTGGCCGTCGTGGCCGATCAGCAGGATGTGTTGGCCCTTTTTCGCGAACCGCGTCGCCTCCCGATGCACCTTTGTGACAAGCGGACAGGTTGCGTCTATCGTCTGCAACTCGCGCTCGGCGGCCGCATCCTTGACCATCGGCGAGACGCCGTGGGCCGAAAACACGAGGTGCGATCCCTCGGGGACCTCGTCGACCTCCTCCACGAAAATCGCCCCGCGAGCTTCAAGCTCGCTCACCACGTGCTTGTTGTGGACGATCTGTTTACGCACATAAACCGGCGCGCCGTACCGTTCGAGCGCTTTATCCACAGCCACGACCGCTCGGTCGACGCCGGCACAGTATCCTCGAGGGGCGGCCAATAACACGCGCTTGGGACCGTCTACAGGACGATTCTCGAGTACCACCGCGGGTCGTGGCACCCGCGGCGTGGGCAGAAGCACTACGGGGTCAGTCACCCCGCTAGCCTACGTCAGTCGTCCGCAGGAATGACCGTCACTACCAGCCACAGATCAGGGAATGGGATGCACATGGCAGCGCCGTCGAGCCCCGAACAGCCGTTTCAGGTGAGCTTTATCTCGCAATCCGTGCGCGAGTGGGTGGGCAGGCTTGGCGCCGCGTGGATCGAGGGCGAGCTCACGAGCTACGACGTCCGCGGCGGCCACGCGTACGCGAAGCTGCGCGACCTCAACGAGGATGCATCCGTATCCCTCACCATGTGGCGCAGCGTCCGCGAGCGCCTCGACGGCGAGTTCAAAAAGGGCGATCGCGTCATCGTGAACGCAAAGCCCGACTTCTGGGTCAAGGGCGGCACGCTCTCCTTCCAGGTCTACGACATGCGCCAGGCCGGCGTCGGCACCCTCCTCGAGCAGCTCGAGAAGCTGCGTCGAAAGCTTACGGCCGAGGGCCTCTTCGCACCCGAGTTGAAGAAGCCCCTCCCGTTCCTCCCGCAGAAGATCGGCCTCATCACCGGACGCGAGTCGGATGCCGAAAAGGATGTGCGCCGCAACGCAGAGCTGCGGTGGCCAGCGGTCGAGTTCCGCACCATCCACACGCGCGTCCAGGGCGACAACACCGTGCCCGAAGTCATCGCCGCGATCCAGGCACTCGACGCCGACCCCGAGGTCGACGTCATCATCATCGCCCGCGGCGGCGGGGACTTCCTGCACCTGCTGCCGTTTTCCGATGAGGCGCTCGTGCGCGCCGCCGCGAGCGCGCACACGCCCATCGTCAGCGCGATCGGACACGAGGCCGACCGCCCGCTGCTCGACGAGGTGGCAGACCTGCGCGCATCCACCCCGACGGATGCGGCGAAGCGCGTCGTCCCTGACGTTGCTGAGCAGCTGAACCTCGTCGAGCAGGCCCGCGCGCGCATCCGCCGTAACGTCACCGAGAAGATCAGGGTCGAGACCCAATACTTCGAGTCGCTGCGTAGCCGCCCAGCTATCGCCAACCCGGTCTGGATGGTCGACCAGCGTGGTGAGGACCTCATGCGGCTGACGGCGCGGGGCGTGGAGCTCGTCGAGCGGCGGCTCGATTATGCCGCCGACGTGACGAAGAGTCTGCGCCTGCGCCTGAACTCGCTCTCCCCGCTCGGCACCCTGCAGCGCGGCTACTCGATCGTCGAAAAGATCGAGGAAGGCAGCGCCAGCGTCGTCACCGCGACCGACCAGGTCGCCCCCAACACCAAGCTCAGTATCCGAGTCACCGATGGACGAATCGAGGCAACCGTAGAATGAACTCCATGGCAGCATCCGAAACCCCCGCATCCCGCCCCGTCGAGGAGCTGAGTTTCGAGGAGGCTCGCGACGAACTCGCGGGCATTGTGCAGGCTCTCGAGCAGGGCTCGCAGACTCTCGAGACGTCGCTCCAGCTGTGGGAGCGGGGCGAGGCCCTCGCCGCCCGCTGTGAGCAGTGGCTCAAGGGTGCACGCGAGCGGCTCGAGCGAGCTCGCGAACAGCAATCATCACCGGCCGAATCGGCCGACAAGGAGTAAGAGAACTTGGCTAAGCGCCCTAAGAAACCCGCAGTCGTCGCCGAGCTCGGTCGCCCCGAGACCCCGGAGGAGACCGCGGCCCGCAAGGCGGAGAGCTCT
The DNA here is from genome assembly GCF_003010915.2 of Gulosibacter molinativorax. Taxonomy (NCBI): domain Bacteria; kingdom Bacillati; phylum Actinomycetota; class Actinomycetes; order Micrococcales; family Microbacteriaceae; genus Gulosibacter; species Gulosibacter molinativorax. Next base: position 1,488,332 of record NZ_CP028426.1, read on the forward strand.
CGCCTGTATCGCGCGCGGAAGACGATCAACAACCTCGCCGCAGCGCTCGGAGTCTCACTCCTCGCCGTGGCGGTGATCGTGTTTATGGTGCCGCGCGACGACTCCGAGAAGCTCCGCGACGTCGATTTCCACCAGGTCGCGAGCGAGGCACAGCCGGGGTACGAGGTCGAGCTGCTGAACCCGGAGGTACCGTCGAACTGGCAGTCGAACCAGGCCGAAATTCGTCACGGTGCCGACGGTGTCTCCGAGTGGTACATCGGCTTCATGCTGCTCGACGGGGACCAGGCAACCGAGTTTGTCGGCCTCAGCCAGGGCATCAACGCGAACGACACGTGGACCTACGAGAAGGTCGATCGCCGCAGCCCAACCGGATCGATTTCGATCGATGGCAACGAGTGGATTGAGTACGACTACACCGACCTGCCGACGACTGAGGCGGGGAACACTCGCTACTCGCTGGTACGCGAGGATGCGGGGTCGACCATCGTGCTCTACGGCTCGCACACCGCCGAAGCCGTGCAGGAGCTCGCTTCCCGCATCCAGTAGGTCCACGATCCCGGAGCAGGCGCGCGAAGCGAGCCGTATCGACGGGTAGCTGACGGTTCGATACACGGCTGCACCGCACTCACCGACCGCAATGAGAAACCGCGGTGGTCACTTCGTGACCACCGCGGTTTTTCATGTGCCGAAACCTAGAGGTTCGGGCTCGTCATCTTGAGGACGTCGAGCTTCGCGTCGAGGTCAGCCTCGGTGATCTCGCCGCGCTCGACGAAACCGAGGTCGATCACGGCCTGGCGAACAGTGATCTTGTTCGCAACGGCGTGCTTCGCGACCTTCGCGGCCGACTCGTAGCCGATCACGCGGTTGAGCGGGGTCACGATCGACGGCGAGGACTCGGCGAGTTCGCGAGCGCGCTCGACGTTCGCCTCGAGGCCATCGATGGTCTTCTCCGCGAGGACCTTCGAAGAGTTCGCGAGCAGGCGGATCGACTCGAGCAGCGCGGTACCCATGAGCGGGATCTGCACGTTCAGCTCGAACGCGCCGGATGCGCCACCGAAGGCAATCGCAGCGTCGTTACCGATGATGCGCGAGCAAACCATGAGCACGGCCTCGGGAACGACCGGGTTGACCTTACCCGGCATGATCGACGAGCCCGGCTGGAGGTCCGGGAGCGCAATCTCGCCGAGACCCGTGTTCGGGCCCGAGCCCATCCACCGGATGTCGTTGTTGATCTTGACGAGCGACACGGCGATGGTGCGCAGCGCACCCGAGGCCTCGACAAGGCCGTCACGAGCCGACTGTGCCTCGAAGTGGTCTGCGGCCTCGTGCAGGGGCAGGCCCGTGTTCTGCGCGAGCTCGGCGATGACCTGCTCCGAAAAACCCTTGGGCGTGTTGATGCCGGTACCCGTCGCGGTACCACCGAGCGGCACTTCGGCGACACGCTCGATCGTCGCGTTGACGCGGTCGATGCCGAGGCGGATCTGGCGAGCGTAGCCGCCGAACTCCTGGCCGAGGGTGACCGGGGTCGCATCCATGAGGTGGGTACGACCCGACTTCACGACCGTCTTCCAGGCGTCGGCCTTGGCCTCGAGCGAGGTCGCGAGCTGGTCCAGGGCCGGGATGAGGTCTTCGAGTAGCGCGCCGGTCACGGCAACGTGGACCGAGGTCGGGAAGACGTCGTTCGACGACTGCGATGCGTTCACGTGGTCGTTCGGGTGAACCGTCTCGCCGAGCGACTCGGTCGCGATGTGGGCGATGACCTCGTTGGTGTTCATGTTGGAGGAGGTTCCGGAACCGGTCTGGTAGACGTCGATCGGGAACTGGTCGAGGTGCTGACCCGCAACGATCTCTTCGGCTGCGGCGACGATGGCCTTCGAGCGGCCCTCGTCGATGATGCCGAGTTTCGCGTTCACGATCGCGGCCGCGCGCTTGATCTGTGCGAGAGCAATGATCTGGCGGTCCTCGAGCCCCTGGCCCGAGATGGGGAAGTTTTCGACTGCACGCTGCGTCTGCGCCGCATACAGGGCGTTCTTCGGAACGCGAACCTCGCCCATAGTGTCGTGTTCAATGCGGAACTCGGAATCCTGATTTTCCACCACTGTGAAACCTTTCGATGAGGGGATGCGGATCCCCACCAGGTTACGCGAAATAGCCAGCCCAGTAGCCGAGCAGCAGGAAGGGCCCGAACGGGATCTTCGTTCCGCGACGCCGGTGGCGGATGAGCGTGACCGCCGCGACAATGCCTCCCGAGATGATCGCCACCAGCGCGGCGAGGAGGGCGGCCTCAATGGCGAGCAGCCCCAGGCCGACTCCCAGCGGGAAGAGCAACTTGACATCGCCCATCCCGAGCCAACCCGTGAGCGCGCCGAGAAACGCGATTGCAAACGCGACGAGACCGCAGACGAGCGCCGCGGCAGGGAACGTGCCGTCGAGTAGCCATGCCGTGACGAGGCCAATCGCGGCGATGCCCCAACCCGGCATGACGATGCGGTTGGGCAGACGGTGCTCGGTGATGTCGGCGTGCATGAGCTGCGGGGTCACGAGCGCGACCCAGCAGGCGACGAAGACGGCGGCAAACAACTCCACCCGGCACACGCTAGCGACTTGCGTGAACCGGGCGGAGAGTTATTCACATGCTTCGATGGGCGGCCGCCTACACGATGTTGTAGTCCTCGAGCAGGTCGGTGACGAGCGCGGCGATATCGCTACGCTCTGAGCGCGCGAGGGTGATGTGCCCGAACAGCTCGTGTCCCTTGAGCGTCTCGATGACGGATGCAATGCCATCGTGGCGACCGACGCGCAGGTTGTCGCGCTGGGCCACGTCGTGGGTCAGCACGACGCGGGAGTTGATGCCGATGCGCGAAAGCATCGTCAGCAGCACGTTGCGCTCGAGCGACTGCGCCTCGTCCACGATCACATACGCGTCGTGCAGCGAGCGCCCGCGGATGTGCGTAAGTGGCAGGATCTCGATGATGTCGCGATCCATGACCTCGTCGATCACGTTGTCCGACACGATCGAGCTGAGGGTGTCGAAGACCGCTTGGCCCCACGGGTTCATCTTCTCGTCCTGGTCGCCCGGCAGGTAGCCCAGTTCCTGCCCACCAACCGCGTAGAGCGGGCGGAAGATCATGATCTTCCGGTGCAGGCGACGCTCGAGCACACTCTCGAGACCTGCGGCGAGCGCAAGCGCCGACTTACCGGTACCCGCACGGCCGCCAAGCGAGACGATGCCCACGGTCGGGTCGAGCAGGAGGTCGATCGCGAGGCGCTGCTCGGCGGAGCGGCCGTGCACACCAAACACCTCGCGGTCGCCGCGAACGAGGCGCACCGTTTCCGGGGCGATCACGCGGCCCAGCGCCGAGCCACGCTCGGACTGGATCACGAGCGAGGTGTTCACGGGCAGCCCGTCCACCGCGAAGGTCTCGAGCTGTTCGTTGTCGTAAAGCTCAGCCATCTCGTCGGCTGCGAGGCTAACCTGGGCGTAGCCGGTGTAGCCAGCGTCGACCGCGAGTTCGTGCCGATACTCGTCGGCGTCGAGGCCGATCGAGGATGCCTTGATGCGCATCGGAAGGTCCTTCGACACCACCGTGACACTGTTGCCCTCGGCCTTGAGGTTGGCTGCGACGGCGAGGATTCGCGAGTCGTTGTCGCCAAGCTGCATGCCTCGCGGGAGCACCTCCTGATTCGAGTGGTTCAGCTCGACGCGGAGGGTGCCTCCCTCGTCGCCGACCGGCACGGGGTCAGAGAGCTGACCGTGCTTGACGCGGAGCTTGTCGAGCAGACGCAGCGCCTGGCGCGCGAAGTAGCCGATCTCAGGATCGTGGCGCTTCTTCTCCAATTCGATGACGACGGTGATCGGCAACACCACTTCGTGTTCCTCAAACCGATAAATGGCCCGCGGGTCACTCAACAAAACGGAGGTATCGAGTACGTAAACCACCAGATCAGTTGGGGTTTCCGTCGATACCTCCGAATTGGAAGACTGCAGCGGATTTTGGATGCTTGTGCTTGTCACGACGCTCGCGCTCCTCTCGATCGAAACATAGTTGTTTCGATGCGAGCAACGTAACGCTCATCCACTCCCCGAACGCTGTACGGAAGGCGGTGTTACCGAAGATTAACCCCGCGTTTAGGCACTCTCAGGTGCCAGTGTGACTGATGTGAAAAGAGTTAATCAGTGAGGGCGAAAAACACGCCAAACCCTCATCCACCACTTGAGGTCGACACGCTGAACCGCGCCGGTCGGCGTGTCAGAGCGTGCTGCGTGTCGGACAGTGCTGCGTGTCGGACATTGCCGCGCGCCAAACAGACTTGCTTGTCGAAGTACCTACTGGCCGTACCGACGCGATCGACTCGCGTAATCGCGCAACGCGCGCAAGAAATCGACCTCGCGCAGGTCCGGGCCAAGCGCCTCCACGAAGTAAAACTCCGAGTGCGCCGATTGCCACAGCATGAAGTCGCTCAGCCGCTGTTCTCCCGATGTACGGATCACGAGGTCCGGATCGGGTTGACCGCCGGTGTACAGGTGCTCCCCGATCAGCTCAGGCGTGAGGATTTCAGCGAGTTCCTCGAGCGACCCACCCTTATCCGCGTGCGAGCGCACGATGCTGCGCATCGCATCCACAATCTCTTTGCGGCCGCCGTAGCCAACCGCGAGGTTCACGTGCGGCCCACTCCCCGCACTCGTGTCTTGGGAGATTTCCTCGAGCGTCTCCGCAAGCGCCGGGTCGAGTCCCTCCGTCGAACCGACGTGCTGGACCTGCCAGCGCTCGTTACTCGCCAGGTCGCGGGCGAGTTCCGCGATGATTCCCATGAGGTCCTTGAGTTCTTCCGGCGTGCGTCCCCGTAGATTGTCCTGCGACAGCAGGTACAGGGTGACCGTGCCTATCCCGGCCCGATCGCACCAGGAAATGAACTCGATCATCTTCGCGGCGCCCGCGCGATGCCCGGCCGCCGCATCCTGCAGCCCAAGCTGTTTCGCCCAGCGTCGGTTGCCGTCAATGATCATCGCCACGTGCTGTGGGCGTGCGTGCGTCCGCTGCAAGGAACGCCAAAGGTTCCGCGCATAGAGCTTGTAGAGCCACGCGGGAGCGCGGAAACTCAGTCGACGCCTCACTCGGGTGACCTACTTCCCGGCTTTCGGTGGTCGGGAGCCGCTCTCGCCGGCACCGGCATCCTGAGTGCCGTTTACCCCAGAGGAATCCGCACGGGTATCCCGGCCATCCGCCGACGCAGCGGCCGCCGCATCCTCGGCCGCCGCCTCCGCCTCGAGCTGCTCGCGAATCGCCCACCGCTCCTGCACACGCGCCGAGCGGCGCATGAGGCTCATCGCGATGAGCCCCACCGCGACAAAGAGGAACACCGTCGCAAAGAAGCCGATCGGCCCCGGGGTCACGTCATTGGGGTCGAACGATTCCTCGGGCGTCGGGGTTGGCGTCACCGAAGCGAGCCAAATCATCCCGCGCTCGAGCGCGGCCACATCAAGGAGCTGCAATTAGTTGATCCCTTCGAGTTTCACTCCGGCGAACAGGTCGGTCTCCGGAAGCTGCGTCGGTACCCGGCTCTCGACGAGCTCGTACGCGTCGTACGGATACGCGACCAATTCGAGGTCGCGCGGGTAACCGAAGAAGAATTCGTTGTCCGGGGCCACCTGGCTCGCGTGCGCGCGCAGCGCGTCGTCGCGCTGGTTCAGGTACTTGGAGATCTCGATCTTGGTGGTCCGCTTGCGGTGCTGCTGCATCATCCGAGTCAGCGCCATTTCCATGCGGTCCTTGAGGTGCTCGAGCTCCGGGTGATCCTTGAGGTGGTCGAGCATCGACTTCGCGCGCTCGTCGTTCATCGTGCGATCGAAGTAGAGCTTCTGCGGGGTCCAGGGCGCGCCCAATTCGGGGTACAGGTCGCTCCCTGCTTGTTCCCACGCGAGCATCGACACCTCGTGGGTGCGGATGTGGTCAGGATGCGGGTATCCGCCGGTTTCGTCGTAGGTGACGAGCACGTGGGGCTGGAACTCGCGGATGAGCTGCACGAGCGGCCGCACGCTCACCTCGACGGGAATCGCGGCGAAGGATCCGGCGGGCAGCGAACCGTCCTCTCGCGCCATACCGGAGTCGCGGTAGCCGAGCCAGCGGTGCTCGATGCCAAGTACGCGCTGCGCCTCTGCCATCTCGACACGCCGCAGCCCAGGCAGGTCTCTCTCGGCGTGCGCGCGCGACGGGATGGCCGTGTTCAGCACATCCCCCGCCTCGCCGCCGGTGCAGCTCACGACCATGACCTCGTCGCCACGGTCTTCATAGGCCGCATACGTACCCGCCCCCTTGCTCGATTCATCGTCGGGATGCGCGTGAACGGCGAGAAGTCGAAAACTCATCGAGTACTCCTGTCGGGGCGGGCCAAATCGCTCGGCTTGATCGTGACTCAGATACGCTAGATCAAGCCAAGAAATAATCTTATCGCGAGAGAGTTGGTCGTTGTCCGATCTTGCAGCGCGTTACGGGACATCCCGGCGCCAGTCCCCCAAACCACCAAGCGCCAAAACCACGAAGTGGGTCTCGATCGGCTTCGTTATCGCACTGACACTTGGCACGATTGGGTTCTGGGCACTGACCTTCAACAACGCGGACACCACGATCGAGTCGCAGACCGCACGCTTCTCACCAATATCTGACACCGAGGCGTCGATCCAGGCGCGAGTCTCGGTGCAGCCAGGCACACCGCTCGCGTGCGCGTTCGAGGCGCAGAATGACATGAAGGCCGTCGTCGGCTACGAGGTCGTCGAGCTTCCGCCCAGCGCCGAACCCCACCAGGTGGTCAACCTCACGCTTCGCACGACGCAGCGCGCCGACAACGTCAGCGTTCGCGAGTGCTGGATCCCGGGAGCCTAACTGCAGCATGCCTGCCGGGACGGCGCGCATCCATGCCCCGTCACATCGATTGGGTATAATGCCCTTTTAGCCCTGACAGTGGTCGGGGCTTCCGTCTTATATGAGGAGATGTTCATGACCGCCCAGTCCGACTCAACTTGGCTTACCCAGGAGGCGTACGACCGCCTGAAGGACGAGCACGAGTGGCTGACGACGACACGGCGTCAGGAGATAACCAAGGAGATTCAGGAAGCCCGCGAGGATGGCGACCTGAAGGAGAACGCAGGTTACCACGCGGCTCGGGAAGAGCAGGGACGCATCGAAGCTCGGATCACCGAGATCGAGTACACCCTCAAGCACTCCGTGGTCACGGAGGCGCCTGAGGCGGACGGTACGGTCGTGCTCGGCACCGTCGTCACCGCCAAGATCGGCCCGCGCGAGCAGAAGTTCCTCTTCGCGAGCACCGAGCTCGAGAGCCAGACCGACCTTCGCGTGTTCTCCCCCGACAGCCCGCTCGGCCAGGCCATCGACGGCCTCAAGGTCGGCGACAAGGCGTCCTACGAAGCACCGAACGGTTCGAGCATCGAGGTCGAGGTCCAGAACGTCGAGACCTTCCGCGGCTAACGCGCGCAAGGTACTCACAGCAACAAGGATGCGCTGCCCAGCCTCTCTAGGCCGGGCAGCGCATCCTTGTTCGTATGGAAGTTAGAGCGACGCGTTCGGGTCGACGCGCGGGTTGTAGCCCGCCTCCCGCAGCCGCTCGAGCACCTGTTGCGCGTGATCGGTGCCGCGCGTCTCGACGGCGATCTCGAGCTCGACCTCCTGGATCTGCAGGCCCTTGTTGTGGCGCGTGTGCAGCACCTCGATGACGTTGGCGTTGATCTCGGCGAGGATCGCCGCAATGCGCGCGAGGTGGCCAGGGGTGTCACGTAAGCCGATGTTGAGCTTCATGTATCGCTCGGAGGCGGTGAGACCGGATGCGATCACCTTTTCGAGCATCATCGGGTCGATGTTGCCGCCCGACAGCACCGCGACGGTCGTGCCTGGCTCCTTGATCTTCCCAGCCATGATCGCCGCGACGGGCGTCGCGCCAGCGGCCTCCACGACGAGCTTCGCGCGCTCGAGCAGGAGCAGGATCGCACGCGAGATGTCGTCTTCGGAGACCGTGACGACCTCATCCACGTACTTCCGGACGAGCTCGAACGAAAGCGAGCCCGGCACATCCACCGCGATACCGTCCGCAATCGTCGGCTTCGCGTCGATCTTGACCGGGTAGCCCTCGGCAATCGAGACGGGGAACGGCGCCGAGTTCTCGGCCTGCACGCCGATAACACGCACTTCGCGGCCCGACTTTGCGGCGAGCTGCTTCGCGGCCGCGCCGACGCCCGCGGCGAGCCCGCCCCCGCCGATCGGCACGATAATCGTGTCGATCTCAGGCTGCTGCTCAAACAGGTCGAGCGCGAGTGTCCCCTGGCCCGTGATGATGTCGGGATGGTTATAGGGGTGGATGAAGACCGCACCGGTCTCTTCGGCGAACGTCTGCGCGCCGAGGAGCGCCGCGGCGACGTCCTCCCCCTCGAGGACGACGTCCGCGCCATAGTTACGCGTCGCCTCCAGCTTCGGGATGGGCACCCCTGTCGGCATGAAAATGGTCGCCTTGATGCCGAGCTCGCGGGCTGCGAAGGCAACGCCCTGGGCGTGGTTGCCGGCGGAGGCTGCGACGACGCCGCGGGCGCGCTGTTCCTCGGTCAGCTGCGAGAGGCGGTAGGTCGCGCCCCGGATCTTGTACGAACCCGTGCGCTGCATGTTTTCGCATTTGAGGTACACCTGGCCGTCGGTGAATTTCTGCAAAAACTTCGCGGAGTCGAGCAGCGTGACGCGCGTGGTGCGGTGCACAATGTCCCGAGCACGCTCGATCGACTCGAGTGTGGGTTCAAAGTTGATGTCAACGGGATCTATCACGCTGCAGTTTCCTTCCGTTTTCTTCGTCGTATCACGAGCGGGCGTCGAGCGGGAACCTTCAATGAGTCATCGTCATCGTCGGGATCGTCAAGTCCCGCGGTCGGGTCGGGTTGGCCGCGCCAACGACCCGAGGCAATGTATTTCACCATGGTTTTCGTCGCCGCGACGAGCGGTACCGCAAAAACCGCGCCGCCAATGCCAGCAAAGAGCGATCCGGCGCTCACCGAGATGAGCACCGCAAGCGGATGCAGCTTCATCGCCGGTCCCATGATCAGCGGTTGAAGCACGTTCGACTCGATCGCCATCACGGCGACGACGATGACCAGCATAATGACGGCGTTCCAGAAGCCGTTCGCAAGGAGCGCCACAATGACGGCGAGCGCGCCGGACAGGAACGCACCGACGAGCGGTACAAACGCGGCGAGGAACACGATGATGCCGATCGCGAGGGCATACGGCACTTGCAGAATCACGGCACCCAGGAAAATGCCGACGGCGTCAATGAGCGCGACAACGACCTGCACACGAACGTAGTGACCGGTGGAGATCCAGGCGCGCTCTCCTGCCCCGTCGACTGCCGCGCGGACGTTTCGAGGAAAGAGCGAGACGATAAACAGCCAGATTCGGCGACCGTCGAAGAGATAAAAGACGACCGCGAGCAGCGTAAAAATTGTGCCTGTCAGCACCGCTGCAATGGCGCCACCGGCCGACAGCGTGCTCTGGATGAGCGTGGTTGCGTTTGCTTGCAGCCACGACACGGCTTCGGCAAGCGCGTTGTCGAGCAGCTCTTGGCTGATCTCAAGTGGCGTGGATTCGAGCCACGCGAGGAACTCCCGGTAGCGCCGCAGCAAGTCGTTGACATCGAATTGCTGGCCGCTGCGGAACGCGAGCACCGCCAGCAGGACCAGCGCAGTGATGGATGCGAACAGCACCAGCATGCCGACGATCATCGCGAGCCATTTGGGCCAGTTGAATTCGTTCGTCAGCTTATTCGTCAGGGGGACGAGCAAGGCCGTAAGCAGTAAGGCAATGAGCAGCGGGACGACGATGATCGCTGCCTTGCCGATGAGCCAGATGATGGGCAGCACGGCGAGCACGATGACGATGCCTCGCCAGCTCCAGGCCGCGGCAATCCGTACAGGTCGGGAGACGAAGTCCGCTTCAGTTTCTCGCTCCGGCAGGTTCCCCGGCCGAGGCACGCGTGTCGAGCCCGACATACGGGCTAGAACTGAACTCGGGGTGGCTCCGAGATCGCGGCACGGTCGGCGACCTCAAAGAACTCGCGGTTGTGGAAGCCGAGCGGGCCCGCAACCAAGTTGTTCGGGAACGACTTCACAGATGTGTTGAGCTGGCGGACGCTGCCGTTGTAATAGCGACGCGAGGCCTGGATCTTGTTCTCGGTCTGGACGAGGTCGCTCTGCAGTTGCGAGAAGTTCGAGGATGCCTGCAGCTGCGGGTATGCCTCCGCGACCGCGAACAGGCTGCGCAGTGCGCCCTGGACATGGTTCTCGGCTGTGGATGCCTCGGACGGCGACTGTGCGCTCAGCGTCTCGCTCCGAGCCTGCGTGACGTCATCGAACACTTTCGATTCGTGCTTCGCGTAGGACTTCACTGTCTCGACGATGTTCGGGATGAGGTCGGCCCGGCGCTTGAGCTGCACCGTAATATCGCTCCACGCCTCGTCAACGCGAACGTTGAACTTCGTGAGTTTGTTATACGTGATCCAAACCCACACCAAAAGCGCAATAAGGAGGACGACAACGATTCCTACCGGGATTATCCAACCGAGCTGATCCATAGGCACCACTCTAGCGACGGCTGATTACGACTAGCGGCGTATCTCGCGTTCGAATTGCTCGTGAGCGATGCCTATTCTCGGGTCGTCTGCCGCAGGATTCCGGCGAGCTCCTCTACCGCGCTCGCGGCGGCCCCTCGATGCCCTTCAATTGTGGATGCGAGGACGCTGCCATCGAGCACTGCCGTGACGAGACTCGGCGCGACGTTCGAGAACCCACACCGGCGTAGGAGGACGCGCAACTGGTCGTGCGACGCCTGCCGCTGTTCAGCCAATAGCTGCGCAAGACGACTGCCCTCGCGCGAACAATCCAGATAGGTCGCAAGCATCCCCGTGACCGTATCGTCAGCGGTGTCGGCACCGTAATACACGCTGAGTGCCCACGACGCGGTCTGCTCCGGGGATTGCTTACCAGCGGATACCTCGTCGAGCACGCGCTCAGCCTGCGCCGATCTCGCCTCTTCGAGGGAGTTCAAGCATTCGACGAGCAGGTCTTCGCGCGTACGAAAGTAATACCGGACCGCCCCGGGAGAGGAATTGCTCGCGTCGGCAACTCGGCGATGCGTGACGCCCGCACTGCCGCTCGAAACGAGAAGCGAGACGGCGGCATCCAGCAGCTGCCCCTTTCGCTCAATCGACCGTTTCTGCTCGGGTGCGATTGGGGAACTCCCCTGGCCGGCGCGCTCGTTCATTCCCATACCGAGATTGTCCTCCAAACATTTACCAAAAACTAATGCAGGTGCATCAGTTTACGCGCAGACTCTCGAGGTCGATGCCACGAGCATCCGAAGATCTCCCCTATTTCGGGGCTGCACCAACCCAAAGGTTGACGCCAACCATGACGAATCAGTCCGCAAACGCTGCCGAACAGCCAGCTACCGCCAACACCCCAACAACCGCGCGCCAGGGCGCAATCCCGCGCTCCACGATGACGGTGCTCGCCGTCCTCGTCATCACCGCGTTCGTGATGATGCTCAACGAGACCACGGTTTCGGTCGCCCTGCCGTCCATCATGGAAGATTTCGCGATTTCCGCGACGACCGGGCAGTGGCTCCTCACCGGCTTCATGCTCACGATGGCAGTGGTGATGCCCATCACCGGATGGATGCTCGAGCGATTCACAACGCGGTCCGTGTTCATTTTCGCGACGGTCATCTTCCTCATTGGCACGATTGCAGCAGCGGTATCGCCAAACTTCACCGTAATGCTGCTCGCGCGAGTGGGGCAGGCCCTCGGCACGGCCGTCATCATGCCCCTGCTCATGACCGTCTCGATGACGCTCGTGCCCGCGAACCGGCGCGGCACCGTGATGGGCCTCATCGCCGTCGTCATGGCAGTCGGCCCCGCGCTCGGCCCGACCGTCGCAGGTGTCGTCCTCAGTTTCACGAACTGGCACGGCATCTTTTGGGTCATGGTGCCGCTCGTGGCAGTCGCCGCGGTGATCGGCGGCATCAAGCTCACCAACATTGGCACTGTCCGCAAGGCCCCCTTCGACGTTCTGTCGCTCGTCCTGTCCGTACTCGCGTTCGGAGGCCTGGTCTACGGCCTCAGCTCGATCGGGATCATCTTGGCGGGCGGCACGGATGCGCTTATCGCCATCATCGTCTCGGCCGTCGGTGTGGTCGGACTAGCACTGTTCGTTTGGCGCCAGATCGTGCGCGGCAAGGAGGATAAGGCACTGCTCGATCTGCGCCCGCTTGGGGTCCGCAATTTCACGTTCTCGCTCATCGTGCTCATGACCCTGATGGGCGCGATGCTCGGAGTCATGAACACGCTGCCGCTGTATCTCCAGGGATCCCTGCTGGTCTCGGCCCTCGTCACCGGCCTCGTGCTCTTGCCAGGCGGCCTGTTCGAAGGCGTCCTATCCCCGTTCATGGGACGAATCTTTGACCAGTACGGCCCTCGTCCGCTCATCATCCCGGGCATGCTTGTCATCGTTGCGAGCCTGTTCTGGCTGGCGACGGTGGATCAGAATACGAGCGTCTGGCTGATCGTCGCGATTCACGTGATCTTCTCGATCGGCCTCGCCGCCCTGATCACGCCACTCATGACGACCGCACTCGGTTCGCTTCCCAAGAACCTCTACGGCCACGGCTCGGCAATTCTCAACACGCTGCAGCAGCTCGCCGGCGCTGCCGGCACCGCGGTGCTGATTGCGGTGTACAGCGGCGTGAGTGCGGCGGCCATGGCCGGCGGTGCTGCCGAAACGGCGGCCCTCGGCTCGGGCGCTGGCGCCGCGTTTCTCACCGCAGCGATCCTGTCGATCGTTGCGTTCGTATTCGCGCTGTTTATCAAGCGCGTACCAACTGGAACCGAGACCGGCACCGTCAAAGTGGACACTAAGTGACGAGTAAGTGCTGAGTTGGCGGCTTAGTTTCAGGTGAAACCTAGGTAATTACTGGCCAACAGTCCCCTCGGCGGGACTCGAACCCGCACTGAATCGATTTTAAGTCGACTGCCTCTGCCATTGGGCTACGAGGGGAAGCACGAACACGAACGCGTCGCTGCCGTACCTACTCGAGGATACGGCAGCGACGCGTTTATGCGTTAGCTGCGACTACTTCGCGGCGGCGGGCTCAGGCTTTGCCTCGGCTGCCGGACGCGGGCGTGCCGCGTAGCGCTCGAAGAATGCCTTCGGCTCGTCGACGTCGGGGAGCGACACGAAGTCGCGGCCAAGCGCGAGCTGGCCAGCCCAGTCACCGAACACGCGAACCTTGCGCTCGATGGTCGGGATCGCCATGCCGTGGTAGCCGCGGTGCATCGCCCAGGCGGGGAAGCCGGTGATGCCGGTCGCACCCGACTGGAATGCGCCAACACCCATGCCGAGGCCAGCGACCGCGCCGAGGTTCTCGTGGTAGTAGTCGGTCGGGGTGTCACCGCGCAGGGTCGCCACGATGTTCTCGGCGAGAACTGCCGCCTGACGAACCGCGTGCTGGGCGTTGGGTACGCAGTACCCGGCAACCCCACCGCCCGATAGGTCGGGTACCGCAGCGACATCGCCGGCGCCCCATGCATCCTTGACGACGCCCTCGTCACCTTCCACGCGCAGGTCTGCGCGGGTGCGCAGGTTGCCGCGCTCGTTGACGGGGAGGTCGGTGAAGCCCTTGACGAAGGGGTTCGCCATCTGACCGGCGGTCCAGACGAGAACGTCGGTCGGGAACACGTCACCAGCCGAGGTCTCGACGTTGCCGTCGACGGCCGACGAGCACTGGGTGTTGAGGTGCACGGTCGCGCCGCGCTCAGCGAGGTTCTTGATGACCCACAGCGCGGTCTCTTCCGAAACCTCGGGCATGATGCGGCCAGCAGCCTCGATGAGATGGAACTGCACGTCATCGAATTGCAGCGACGGGTAGTCGGCCAGCAGTGCGGTCGCGAGCGAACGCATCTCGGCGAAAGCCTCAATACCGGCGAAGCCGCCGCCGACGACCACGAAGGTCAGCAAGCGCGAGCGCTCGGGGCCAGGTGCCATGGTCGAGGCACGGTTGAAGTTGTCGATGATCTTGTCGCGAATCCAGATCGCCTCTTCGACGCGCTTCACGCCGATGGCGTTGTCAGCGACTCCCGCGATCGGGAACGTACGGCTGACGGCACCGGCCGTCACCACGACGATGTCGTAACCGAGCGTGTACTCGTCGGCGTCCTTCGGCTGGATCGTTGCGGTCTTCGACGCGTGGTCGATCTTCGTCACCTCGGCCGTGATCACGCGGGTGCGCTTCAGGTGGCGGCGGTGCGAAACAACAGCGTGGCGGGCCTCAATCGAGCCGCCGATCACTTCGGGAAGGAAGGGCTGGTAAGTCATGTAGGGCAGCGGGTCGACAAGGGTCACCTGTGCTTCACCCGGGTTGAGCTGCTTTTCCAGCTGGCGTGCAGTCGTAAATCCTGCGTAGCCACCACCAACAATCAAAATCTTGGTCACGCGTCCACTCCTCACTGTGGGTATTCTCAAATGAGATCAACCTAATCGTAGTCGTCTCAAGGTTTCGCTTCCTGGCTCGTTCTCGGCCAGCGATCTTGCGATCCCTATGCGGGGCTCGCGGGTAAATCTGCACCGGGGTTGGTGCACTGACAAACGGTTGGGCTCCAGGAAGATTCATGCAGCGCCCAATCGCCGATGGGGTTCACACCCGGGCCGGCGGCGAGCGCGTGTGCCGATAGGGCGTGCAGGCACTTCACCCGGGTCGGCATCCCGCCCGCGGTCACGTGGGCGATCTCCTCGACGTGCTCGACCTGCTCTCGGTCGGCCAGGTACTGCTCGTGCGCACGCTGGTACTGGGCCTGTAGCTCCTCATCCTGGGCGAGCGCATCCTGCATCTCGACCATGAGGTGCGCGCCTTCGAGTCGCGACATTTCTGCCGTCGCCTCGGGATGTGTCAGGTAGTAGAGCGTCGGGAACGGCGTGCCGTCCTCGAGCCGCGGCGCCGTAATCACGACGGTCGGGTTGCCGCACACGCAACGCGCACCGATCCCGAGCACACCGCGGGCCTGCCGCCCGAGCTGTTCCGTGACCACCGCGATGTCGTGTTCGCTTGCGGGTGGGAATGTCGTCACGGGGTCTCCTGCGGGGCGTTGGCGGTGGATGCTCGGATGAGCGAGTCGAGATAGAGCTGACCGGAATCGGTCTTCGTTTCGTGCACTTCTACCGCGACTTCGACCGGCTCATACGGTGCCTGCGGCGTCGACTCATCGACGACGACGTAGGTCGTATCTCCCGGCTCAACAAAGAGTAGTCGCCCTCGGGCCTGGGCCCTGACATAAGCGGGGTCGTCCCAGCGCGCCTGCGCCTGCTCGAGCGCGTCGATATCCTCCGAAGTCGTCGCGATGTCTTCCTCGAGCTGGGCGATGTGCTGCCGCTGGCCGATGAGTTGTTGGACTGTCGGGCTCAGCGTCGCGACGGCAACAACGAGCGCGACGAGGATGAGCACCGACCCACCCGTGGGACGGTGCTCATTCCTTCGCCGCTTACTCAACGTAGACAGGTTCCTCGACTACGCCTCGGTTACCTGAAAACGCGGGAACGCGTCGACACCGGCGTAGATTGCCTGCTCGCCAAGCTCTTCCTCGATGCGCAATAGCTCGTTGTACTTCGCGACGCGGTCGGTACGCGCGGGGGCACCGGTCTTGATCTGGCCACAGTTGGTCGCGACCGCGAGGTGCGCGATCGTGGTGTCCTCGGTCTCGCCCGAACGGTGCGAGAGGATTGCCGAGTAGCCATTACGGTGTGCGAGGTTCACGGCGTCGAGGGTCTCGGTGAGGGTACCGATCTGGTTGACCTTCACGAGGATGCTGTTTGCTGCACCCGACTCGAGGCCACGCTGGAGGCGCTCGGGTTGGTCACGAAGAGGTCGTCACCAACGAGCTGGACCTTGTCACCGATGCGCTCGGTGAGCTCGGTGTACGCATCCCAGTCTTCCTCGGCCAGCGGGTCCTCGATCGAGACGATCGGGTACTCGGCGATGAGCTCCTCGTAGAAGGTAATGAGCTCGCTCGCAGTATGGTCCTTGCCCTCGAACTTGTAGACGCCGTCCTCGAAGAACTCGGTAGATGCGACGTCAAGGCCGAGCGCGACGTCGCGGCCCAGCTCGAAGCGGGTCTCGCCGATGGCCTCGGTGATGAGGTTCAGGGCGTCGCGGGTCGAAGCCACGTCCGGTGCGAAGCCACCCTCGTCGCCGAGGCCGGTCGACAGGCCCTTCGCCTTGATGGTCTTCTTGAGCTGGTGGTAGATCTCCGCACCCCACTGGAGTGCCTCACGGAAGGTCGATGCGCCGATCGGGAGGATCATGAACTCCTGCACGTCCACGCCGTTGTCGGCGTGCGCACCACCATTGATGATGTTCATCATCGGCACGGGAAGAACGTGCGCATTCGCGCCACCGACGTAGCGGAACAGCGACAGCTCGCTCGACTCTGCGGCAGCCTTCGCGGCGGCGAGGCTCACACCGAGGATTGCGTTCGCGCCGAGGCGCTCCTTGTTCGGGGTGCCGTCGAGCTCGATCAGCTCGGCGTCGAGCGCGCGCTGGTCGGTGACGTCGAAGAACTCGATCGCGGGGTTGATCTCGTCGGCAACGCCCTGGACTGCCTTCTCGACACCCTTGCCGAGGTAGCGGTCGGCCTCGCCGTCACGCAGCTCGTAGGCTTCGAAGGCGCCGGTGGATGCACCAGACGGAACTGCGGCGCGACCCATTGCGCCGTTGTCGAGGGTCACCTCGACCTCAACGGTCGGGTTGCCTCGGGAGTCAAGGATTTCACGGGCAAAGACGTCAACAATGAACGACACGGGTGCTCCTCCGATGTGGAATGTTTTGCGGTAGCGGAATGAGTCTAGCGAGGGTCCCGAAACTCTCGATTCAGGATGGCCGGGATTCTGGCAGTTACGCGCTCTCGCCGAGGGGTTCGAGCGTGATTGTCGACGGATCTGCCACCTGTTCGTCGCGAATCTGCGCGACGTGGGTGAAGCCTTCCGCGGTCGCCCGGTCGAGCAGATTGCGCACATTCTTGGGGCGGCGCTCGATGCGCACTCGACGGCCAGGGATAAGCAGCTCGCGCTTGACGCGCATCACGTCGGCCACGGGTAGCTTCTTGTCGACGAGCACCACGACGGCCTCGTGCTCGGCCTCGGGCAGCTCGGCGACGAGGTCGACGATGCGCTCGAACCCGATCGAAAAGCCGCAGGCTGGCACATCCTGCCCGAGGAATCGACCGATCATGCCGTCGTAACGACCGCCACCGCCCACCGAAGAACCAGACTCGGGGTGAGCGACCTCAAAAATTGTGCCGGTGTAATAGCCCATGCCGCGCACGAGCGTCGGGTCGAACACGAGCGCGAGGGCGCCTCCGCCCGCCTCGACCGCTTCCGCGACCTCGCCGAGCGATCCGGCGGCCTCGATCACGCCGGGACGCTCGCGCAAGCCCTCGGGCAGCGATGCGAGGATGCTCTCGGTCGACAGCGGGATCCCCGCCTTGATGCCCTCGGCCCAGTTGTTCAGCGCCTGGTGGATGCGCTCGGCGGCCTGCGGGTCCGACTCGGCGAGCTCGGAGACGACGCCGTTCGTGCCGATCTTGTCGAGCTTGTCGATCGAGATGAGCGCCTGCGGCTGCCGCTCTGGCTCGAAGCCGCACCAGTCGAGCAGCTCATTGAGCAGGCGACGATCGTTGACCCGGATCGTGCACGTGTCGAGGCCGAGCGAGACGAGGGCCGCGGAACCGGCGAGTAGCAGCTCTGCCTCCGCGAGCTGCGAGGGCTCCCCCAGGATGTCGATGTCGCACTGCACGAACTGGCGATAGCGCCCCTTCTGCGGGCGCTCGGCACGCCAGACCGGACCGATCTGCAGGCTTCGGAATACGTTCGGCAGCGTGCCCTTGTGCGTCGCCATGAAGCGCGCGAGCGGCACCGTCAGGTCGAAGCGCAACCCGAGGTCGCTCAGCGCGAGCGGGTCGCCCGAGTCTGCCGCGGCCTGAAGGTCGGAGGCTTCGAGTCCGCGACGCATGATCGCAAACGAGAGCTTCTCGTTGTCGCCACCCATCCCCGAGTGCAGCCGCTCGGAATCCTCGACGACCGGTGTCTCGATCTCCTCAAACCCATGGGCTGCATACGATTCGCGAATCTTCGACAGCACGCGCTCACGGCGACGCTTATCGGCGGGCACAAAATCGCGCATTCCGCGCGGAGGGTTAATCTGAGTGGCCATCAGTCCATTATGACTGCTCGCGGCTTGTCCCGGCCTCGTGTTCCCGGATGCGGTATTCGAGTCGGCGAACCGCGCCCCGCAGCGCCCGTTCCGAGTCGAAGGCAGCCGCGCGCGCGGCTGAGACAGTCGCGAGTAGCGAGCCACCGAACTTGTCCTCTTGCTCCTCCTCACCTACCGCTAGGGCGGCCAGCTGCTCTGGCGATACATCCATCCCGAGTTCTTCGGCGCGGCCGAGCACCTTGGCTGCGAGCGCGAGCGCGGGCATTGCGTGTGAAATCCCGTCGAGCACTGAAGTGCGATGGCGCTTCTGCTCCGCTTTGCGTTCGTGCCACAACCGGATGATCTCATCGACATCGCGCGTCGGGGTATCGCCGAACACGTGTGGATTGCGGTGCCGGAGCTTCGCGGCCTGCTCGCGCGCGACATCCTCGAGCGTGAACTCCCCCGCGGCTTCGGCGATGTCCGAGTGAAAGAGCACCTGAAACAGCAGGTCACCGAGCTCCTCACGAAGGTCCGCGGGAGTGCCGGTCTCGATCGCGTCGATGACCTCGGCCGATTCCTCCGTGAGGTAGGGCACGAGAGATTCGTGCGTCTGTTGTTCGTGCCACGCACAGCCGTGCTCGCCGCGGAAGTCACGCATCAGCTCCGCGAGGGCAACGAGCTCCGGGTGACTTACCGGATCGGGCTCGCGATCCTGTTCCGCTCGTGGACTGGATTCCTTGTCCGTACGCTCTGTCTGCATGCGCACCAGGCTAGCGCCCGACCGCATCCTGCCGGGGGCTAGCCTTGAGGCATGCCCAAGCTCCGTCGCGTCCCGAACTCAGTCTTTCTCGTCATGGCCATCACCGCCGTGCTCGTCGCACTCAGCATCGGTGCAGCTCTGTGGATCGAGGCGAGTGAAAATCAGCGCGTCGCGGATGGTGGCGCCGCCGATCTGCAGACCGGCATCGGGTACTCAATATTCGCCGGATTCATCCCAGTGATGGTGATGATCGCGGCATGCATCTATTCCGGCATTGCGCTCACCAAACGCACGCGGCAGCGGCAAGATGCGGGACTCACTCCCGCAGGCTGGGGCACGCGGGCGGGCACCTCGCTCGGCACGCTCATCGTGCTTCTCGCGGGAGTCTTGCTTGTCGTCTGGCTGCTCTGGTTCGGCTTGCACGTGCTGCTGCTGCAGGTCTATGACGACCAAGTGATTGATGGCGCACGGATGGCGGGGAGCTTCACTACCGTACTCGGGCTCGTGTTTGGCCCCGGCCTGACCGGCGGGCTGCCCGCGATCCTGATGACCGCGAGCGCGCCGACCCCGGAAGAGGAAAACGCCTAGCGTTCGATCGCCTCGTCAGCCTCGGCATCCTCGACCGACTCCTCGGTCGCGTCGAACATCGCGCGGAACACGCCGCGCACCCACTCGATGATTTCCTCGTCGCTCGGCGATTCCCCCATCCTGCCCGCCGGAAGCGGCAGGTTGAGCACGTGTCCGGCCTCGAGGTACTTCGCGCCCGGGTACATCCGCCGCAGCCGCAGTTGCTTCGACTCGGCGAGCGTGACGGGCGTGATCCGCAGGTTCTTGCCCATCGCCACGACCTCCGAGAGGCCGAGCTTGACCGCCATTCGGCGGATGCGCGAGACCGCGAAGAGCATCTCGACCTCGGCCGGCGGCTCACCGTAGCGGTCGCGCAGCTCGTCGATCACGAGATCGATCTGGCCGGGCTTCGCGCCCGGCGAGGCCGCTGCCGAGAGCTTCTGATACGCCTCGAGGCGCAGCCGCTCGGAGTCGATATACGTGTCGGGGATGCGCGCATCCACCGGCAGCTCGAGCCGCAGCTCGGTCTGAGCCTCGGGTAGCTCGCCCTTGAACGCATCCACCGCCTCGCCGATCATGCGCAGGTAGAGATCGAAGCCGACGCCAGCGATGTGACCCGACTGCTCGCCGCCGAGGACGTTACCCGCGCCGCGAATCTCGAGGTCCTTCATCGCGACCTGCATGCCCGAGCCGAGCTCGTTGTTCGCGGCAATCGTCTCGAGCCGATCGTGTGCGGTCTCGGTGAGTGGTCGGTTGCCGTCGTAGAGGAAGTACGCGTAGGCGCGCTCGCGGCCTCGGCCGACGCGGCCGCGTAACTGGTGCAGCTGGCTGAGCCCGTAGCGCTCGGCGTCGTCGATGATGAGCGTGTTCGCGTTCGGAATATCAAGCCCGGTCTCGACGATCGTGGTCGTCACGAGCACGTCGAACTTCCGCTCCCAGAAGTCGACAATCACCTGCTCGAGGCTCTTCTCGGAGAGCCGCCCGTGAGCCACGGCGATACGGGCCTCGGGCACCAGTTCGGAGAGGTGTGCGGCGACCTTGTTAATCGTCGCCGTGCGATTGTGCACGTAGAACACCTGTCCCTCGCGCAGCAGCTCGCGACGCACGGCGGCGGTGATCTGCTTGTCCGACTTCGGGCCCACGAAAGTGAGGATGGGGTGGCGATCCTCGGGAGGGGTGGCGAGCGTCGACATCTCGCGGATGCCCGTGACGGCCATCTCGAGCGTTCGCGGGATCGGCGTCGCGCTCATCGACAACACGTCGACGTTCGTCTTGAGCGACTTCAGCTTCTCCTTGTGCTCGACACCGAAGCGCTGCTCCTCGTCGATGATGATGAGCCCGAGATCCTTGTAGGTAAAGGTGTCCGAGAGGATGCGGTGGGTACCGATCACGATGTCGACCGAGCCGTCGGCGAGCCCCTGCCGCGTGTCTTCAGTCTCCTTCGCCGTCTGGAAACGGCTCACCGCACGCACCTGCACGGGGAACCCCGCCATCCGGTCGGTGAAGGTCTCGTGGTGCTGGCGCACGAGCAGCGTCGTCGGCACGAGAATGACGACCTGCTTGCCGTCCTGCACTGCCTTGAACGCGGCACGCACCGCGACCTCGGTCTTGCCGAAGCCCACGTCGCCTGAGAGCAGTCGGTCCATCGGCAGCGGGCTCTCCATGTCCCGTTTGACCTCTTCGATGGTCTGCAGCTGATCGGGCGTCTCGACGAACGGGAACGCCTCCTCAAATTCGTGCTGCCAGGGCGTGTCCTGCGAGAACGCGTAGCCCTTCGAGGCCGCGCGCGCCGAGTAGAGCTTCACGAGGCCGACTGCGATGTCCTTCGTCGCCTTGCGGGCCTTCTGCTTCGTCGCCGCCCAGTCGCTGCCGCCCATCTTCGACAGCGACGGATCTTCGCCACCGACGTATCGGGTGAGCTGCGAGAGCTGATCGGTCGGCACGAGCAGTTTGTCGCCAGGGTGACCGCGCTTCGACGGCGCATACTCGATCACGAGATATTCGCGAACCGATTTCTTGCCGCGTGTGCCGGGCACCGGCACGTCGCGCTGCTCGAGGCGGAGGAATTTGCCGACGCCGTGCTGGTCGTGCACGACGTGATCGCCGGCCTTGAGCTGCAGCGGGTCGACCACGGCGTTCGCGCGCCTGCGCGCAAGCTTCTTCGGTGCGGATGCACCGTAACCGACGGCTCGGCCGTAGAAATCCGATTCGGTGACGAGCGCGATCTTCTCTTTCGGCAGTTGAACACCCGCGGTGAGCGGCGCCTTGACGAGATAGACCACGCCGGTCTCGAGCCCCTCTGCGGGAAGTTCGTCCACGGGGCGCCCTGCCGAGCCGCGCTCGGCGAGCACCTGCTGCGCGCGCTCCACCAGGCCCTGGCCGTTCGCGGCCATCACGACGGTCCAGCCGTCCTCCACGAGCCCCACCGTGTGATCGATCGCGCCGTCCGAGTTGCCGGCGAACGAGGGAACCGGGTCGCCGTTCACATGGAACGTCCCCGCCTCGTCAACGCCGAAGGGTGAGAACGTCCACCACGGCCGCTCCCCCTTGAGGTCCCGCAGCTCCTTGACGGAAACGTAGTCCCCGCCCGAGAGGTCGATCGGCGCATCCGCGCCCGCGGTCACCGCACTCCACGCCGCCTCGAGGAACTCGTGGTTCGTCTCTCGCAGATCGGATGCGCGGCTCGCCACCCGCTCCGGTGCGAGGACCCCGATGGCCGCGTCCTCGGGCAAGTAGTCGACGATCGGCACGAGCTTCTCGACGAGCGCGGGGGCGAGCGATTCCATGCCCTCAACCGGGATGCCTTCGGCGATCTTCGAGAGCAGTCCCTCGATATTCGGGAACTCCGGCGCCATTTCCCTCGCGCGATCGCGTACCGACTCGGTGAGGAGGAGCTCGCGGCTCGGCGTCAACACCGCCTCGTCGACAGTGTCCTCATACGTGCGCTGGTCGGCCACGCCGAATGGCCGGATCTCGTCGACCGCGTCGCCGAAGAAATCGACGCGCAGTGCGTGGCCCGCATCCGGCGGAAAGACGTCGAGAATGCCACCGCGCACCGCGAATTCGCCTCGCCGGGTGACCATGTCGACGCGCTGGTACGCGAGCTCAACCAGTCGATTCGCGATCCCCGTCAGGTCGTGCCCGCGCGAGCCGGCCTTGAGCGTGATGGTTGTGGGTTCATCGAGCCCCGGCATGAGCGGCTGCAGCGCCGCTCGGACCGAGGCGAACAGCACGAACGGCCGCTCCGGGCTCGTTTCTCGACGCCAGTTCCCGAGCTCGCGCATCGCCGCGAGGCGACGCCCCGTGGTGTCGGCCGAGGGGCTGAGCCGCTCGTGCGGGAGCGTCTCCCACGCTGGAAACTCGACGATCTGCGCATCCGGGAGGAAAGCTGCGAGGTCGCTCGCGTACTGCTCGGCCTCGCGGCTCGTCGCCGTGATCGCGAGCACTATGGGCGAGTGCCCGAGGATGCTCTGACGCTCTTCAATGAGGGCCGCGATGAGCGGGGCTCGGAGGCCGTCAACGAGCGTAAAATCGGCATCCCGCCCGGCCCGTCTCGCAGCGTTCGCGAAGGTTGGAGACGTCTGAAGTGCAGCTACTAATCCGTGAAGACTCACCAGTAAAGTCTAGGCGATACGGGAGTCGGACCAGGGCGCTGGCACCGCTGCGCGTTCCGAGGCGAGCGTTACCCGAGAACCACCCATCGCGCCTGGGCCCGGAATGGACTTCGCATCCGAACAATACTAAGAACTCTTAAGCATCAGTCAATAACGGCTGCTCATTGGACATCATTACGGCGCAAACGTAGCGTGGCGAGAGCTGGCGCCATGACCGCCCCAACGATGTCGGCTCGTCACGAATGGAGACCACTGTGTCACTGGAAGACCTCAACAGCAGCTTCGAAGCACTTCGACTCGAGATCGGTGCAGACCGCGTCGTTGCCGTGATGGATCGGCCGCAGTCGCGGAACGCGATCGATCAGCAGATGATCGACGAGTTCCACGCCCTGTGCGAGCACCTCGAGCGCGAACCGCGCATCCTCATCATCACCGGCACCGAAGTGGTCACCCCCGCGAAGGACGGCGGCGAGGAGAAGCGCCGCGGGATTTTCGCGTCCGGCGCCGACATCGGCCAGCTTCGCGAGCGTCGCCGCGAGGATGCGCTTCGCGGCGTCAACTCGAACGCGTTCGACCGCATCCATCGCCTCCCGATGCCCGTCATCGCGGCAATCGACGGCTTCGCCCTGGGCGGCGGCGCGGAACTCGCCTACGCCGCGGATTTCCGCATCGCGACGCCGAGCCTGAAAATGGGTCAGCCCGAGGCCGGGCTCGGCATCACCGCGGCCGCTGGCGCTCAGTGGCGACTCAAGGAGCTCGTCGGCGAACCAATCGCGCTCGACCTGCTGCTCACCGGCCGCATCCTCGACGCCGAAGAGGCCCTCCGCCTCAACCTCGTCACCGAGCTGCACGAGCCCACCGAACTGCTCGGAGCGGCCCACGCCCTCGCCGATCGCATCGCGGCGCAGGACCCCCTCGCGATTCGGCTCTCGAAGCGCGTTTTCCACATGCCCCGCGAGGCGCACCCTGCCATCGACGACATTGCCCAGGCGATCACGTTCGAGTCGCAGGCGAAGTTCGACCGGATGCAGGCCTTCCTTGACCGTTCAAAGTCGCGGTCCAAGGGCGACAAGTAGTCAGCACAACCTCAGGAGAGAAATTCGATGACAACCACTGAATCGGCCGGAGCCGGATTCGTTCCCGACAACGTTGGCGTGCTTGGCGGAGGGCGTATGGGCGCGGGTATCGCGCACGCGTTCCTCATCTCGGGCGCCACCGTCACGATCGTCGAGCGCGACGAGGCCGCAGCTGATGCCGCGCGCGAGCGGGTCGAGCGCGACATTGAGGCGTCGCTGAAGCGCGGCGTAATCACCGGCGAGGCCGAGGAGTGGCACGCGAAGCTCATCGTCACGACCGACCAGGCGGCATTCGCCGGTTCGGACCTCGTGGTCGAGGCAGTCCCCGAGAACCTCGATCTCAAGATCTCCTCCCTCACCTCGGTCGAGTCGCACCTGCGCGAGGATGCGTGGCTCGCGTCGAACACCTCGTCGCTGTCGATCGACAAGATCGCCGAGAGCCTGAAACGCCCCGAGCGCTTCTGCGGCCTGCACTTCTTCAACCCGGTGCCCGCGTCCAAGCTCGTCGAGGTCGTCATCGGCGCCCAGACCGGCGAGGAACTTCGCGAGCTGTCGGCCCAGTGGGTCGCCGGCCTCGGGAAGACCCCGGTGGTCGTCAAGGACGCGCCGGGCTTCGCATCCTCGCGCCTCGGCGTCGCGATCGCGCTCGAGGCGATCCGCATGGTCGAAGAGGGTGTCGCAAGCCCCCAGGACATCGACAACGCCATGGTGCTCGGCTACAAGCACCCCGTCGGCCCGCTCGCGCTAACCGACATCGTCGGCCTGGATGTGCGCCTCGGCATCGCGGAGTACCTCGAGTCCCAGCTCGGGCCCCGCTTTGCGCCGCCGCAGCTCATGCGCGACATGGTCGCGCGCGGCGAGCTCGGCCGGAAGACCGGCAAGGGTTTCTACGACTACTCGACTGAGCAGTAGCCCGCTCGAGCGATGCCGCGCGCTGCGTGTGCCCCGGTTCGGCTGCCCGTTGCCGCTACGCGATTTCGGCGGAGTCGAGCAGCACCGTGAACGGCCCGTCGTTCACCGAGGCGACGCGCATCATCGCGCCAAAGACGCCAGACTCGACGTGCAGACCGTAGCCTTCGAGCATCCCTTGCAGCCGATCAATCAGTGGCTCGGCGACTGCGCCAGATGCAGCGGCAGACCATGACGGCCGCCGACCCTTTCGCGCATCCCCGTAGAGCGTGAACTGACTCACCAACAACACCGGCGCGTTGAGATCAGTCGCGCTCTTCTCATCCTCAAGGATGCGCAAGCCGGCGATCTTGCGGGCGATCTTCTCGCATTCACGCTCGTCGTCGGTATGCGTCACGCCGATGAGCGCGAGGAGCCCGGAACGTGGGAGCTCGCCAACGATTTCACCGTCGACCTCCACCGAAGCCGACGAACAGCGAGTAACTACCGCTTTCATGCAACCGCCCCTAGCAAACCATCGGAGCCAGAGAAAAACGCCATAACAAGGCCATCACCGCGAACGCCCTAGCGAACCTTCGAGTGCACGACCTGCTGCGCGTCGACCAGGCCGCGCTCGGCAATGAGCTCGACGGCATCGGCGGCTTCCTGAACGAGCACGCCAACGGTGTCTCGCTGCGTGCTGTCGAAGGGCTTCAAGACGTAGTCGGCCGGGTCCTGACGACCAGGTGGGCGCCCGATGCCGACGCGCACCCGCAGATAGTCGGGGCCGAGCGCCGAAGAAATATCGCGCAGCCCGTTGTGGCCGCCATGGCCACCGCCGCGCTTGAGCTTAATGGTGTCGAACGGCAGGTCGAGTTCGTCGTGGATGACGATAACGCGATCGTTCGGCACCGAGTAATACTTGGCGAGCTGCGAAACCGGCCCGCCCGAAGTATTCATGTACCCGTGCGATTTCGCCAGCACGAGCTTCGGGCCGCCCGGAACCGGGCGACCCTCCACCACGCTGGCGTTTGCTCGCGGGTGGCGGCGGAATGACTCCCCCAACCGACCAGCGAGCTCGTCAACCACCATGTGGCCGACGTTGTGGCGGGTGGCTCGATAGCGGTCTCCGGGATTCCCGAGACCGACTGCGAGCCACACATCCGTTGCCATACCTGAAGAAGACTACTCTGCGTCCGCAGCTGCGTCTTCGCCCTCGGCAGCCTCGCCGGCCTCTTCCTCAACCTCTTCCTGCGGCTCCTGGATCGAGAGAAGGACGATGTCGACCTCGGCGTCCGGCAGGGTCGAGCCAGCAGGCAGCTTCACGTCCTGGATCGCGAGCGACGAGCCAGCAACGAGACCCTCAACCGAAACCTCGATGAACTCGGGGATCGAGGTTGCGTCTGCGAGGACGGCGATGGTGGTGGCGTCCTGCACAACGATGGTTCCGGGGTAAGGCTCGCCCACAACGTGAACCGGAACCTCAACCTCAACCTGCTCGCCCTTCTTCACGAGGAGGAGGTCGACGTGCTCGATGATCTGGCGAACCGGGTCACGCTGGACGTCCTTCACGAGCGAGAGCTCCTTGGTTCCCTCGATGTTGAGCTCGATCAGCGCGTTGGCGCGACGGAGCAGAAGCATCGTCTCGTGGCCGGGGAGGATGATGTGCTGCGGGTCGGTGCCGTGACCGTAGAGCACTGCGGGGATCTGGTCGTTCGCGCGGATCTTGCGAGCCGCACCCTTGCCGAACGAGGTGCGAACCTGTGCGTCGAGCTTGTTCTCAACAGCAGCCATGATGGTGTCCTTTCAATGGGATGAGTTCCCGTGTGAGTTGCGGCGCAACGCACGCGAACGCGTGGATGCGCCAGTTGAAAGGCTCCACTCGACCGCGTCGATAACGGATGCGGTGCATCCCTCGCCGAAGTACAGCTACCTATCTTACATGCCTCGGGAGGATGCGCGAAGCGCCTTCCGTGCGCCCGCTCCCCTCGCGAAATGTGCGCCGATTCCAGCGCCAATCATGAGCAAGGAAAGAGGGAAGAGAACGGGAAGCGCAAAGCTGAGGAAGTTACCCATAGCATTCAAGTTCGAGAACCAGGGAATCGTCGCGCCCGCCATGCTGAACAGGAACAGGAGCAGCCCCATAATCGTCATCCCCAACCCTGACAGCGACAGGGTGAGACCGGCGATGAGCGCCAACACACCGATGACGATCGGCACGACGTTGACCCTGAGCAGGAGGGGCAGATCGACTATCGTCGCGACCCAGCTGTAGACCACAGACTCGCCCCGCGCCGAGACTGAGTAGTCCCACAGCAACACCACGATCCCGACCGCGAAGACGAGATTCAAGATGAGCGAGCCAAGTCGCGCACCCGCCGATGGTGACTTCTGTACGTAGGCCGGCTGTTCCTGGTACACCGGCAGCGGCTCATACGTGGGTTTTCGATGCGCGGATTGTTGCGGTTGCTGCTGGTACGCCGGCTGCTGATACTGCGTCGTCGGAGCTTCCTGCTGCCGCGACGCCTTGTCGCGCGAAGGGCGGTCGCCCGCGGGCTGGTCGGCCGCCGGATGCTCGGCCACGGGGTATGCACGAGTGGGTTCATCGCTGCTCGACACGGTCTGTTCGTAGCCGGGCGTCGGCGTGAAGGCTCGGGTCTTCGTATCGTCGGCGGACGAACTGGAGTAGCTGCCTGCGCCATACGCGTAACCACCGCTCGACGTTCGGCCGCTTCGGCTGCCGTGGTCCTGGTCCTGCTCGGACGAAGTGACGGGCATCGCCCGCGTGCGGTCATTTTGTTGCGGGAGCTCGAGCTCATCGGTGGGAGCCTCGCCGCCGCTCGCCTGCGTCCAGTCGAATTTTGCAGTCTTCTCAGAGTCGAAATCTCCACCCGTATGACTCATGTTCATGCCTCCTCAACTCGACTGCTCCTAGACTGAGACCTTATGTGGCCAGGCTAACCCCAGCTGCCGACATCAACCGGATAATTGCACCCATTGGACTACCGAAAGGCCAAGAATGACATCCACCGATTCTGTGCAGAGTAACGAAGCCACCGCCAATATCGGTGTCGTCGGCCTCGCCGTCATGGGCGCGAACCTTGCACGCAATCTGGCCTCCCGCGAGGGGAACACCGTCGCCGTCTACAACCGCTCCCCCGAGCGCACGCACACGCTCGTCACCGAGCATCCGGAAGCGGGTTTCGTCCCGTCCGAAACCATCGCGAACTTCGCCGCATCCCTCCAGCGCCCCCGCACCGCGATCATCATGGTGCAGGCGGGCAAGGGCACCGATGCCGTAATCGACCAGCTCACCGAGGTCTTCGAGCCCGGCGACATCATTGTTGACGGCGGCAACGCTCTGTTCACCGACACGATCCGCCGCGAGGCCGCGGTTCGAGCCCTCGGCATCCACTTCGTCGGCGCTGGCATCTCCGGCGGGGAGGAGGGCGCCCTCAATGGCCCCTCGATCATGCCCGGCGGTACCGTGGAATCCTACGAGACCCTCGGCCCCATCCTCGAGTCGATCGCGGCTCGGGCTCCCGAGGACGGCACTCCCTGCGTCACGCATATCGGCACCGACGGCGCGGGCCACTTCGTCAAGATGGTGCACAACGGCATCGAATACGCCGACATGCAGCTGATCGGCGAGGCCTACGACCTCCTGCGCCGCGTCGGCGGCCTCTCCCCCGCGCAGATCGCCGATGTCTTCACCGAGTGGAACGAGGGCGAGCTCGAGTCATACCTCATCGAGATCACCGCGGAGGTGCTCCGCCAGGTGGATGCGAAGACCGGCGAGCCGCTCGTCGACGTCATCCTCGACCGGGCGGGCATGAAGGGGACCGGCACCTGGACGGTGCAGAACGCGCTCTCCCTCGGCATCCCTGTCTCGGGCATCGCGGAGGCGGTCTTCGCGCGCGGCGTTTCCGGACGCACCGCGCAGCGCGAGGCGGTTCGCCCGACCATCACGTCCCGTCCCGAGCCGGTCGCGATCGATGACGACTTCGTCGAGGACGTCCGCCGGGCGCTGTACTCGTCGAAGGTCATCGCCTACGCTCAGGGCTTCGACCTCATCCTGGCCGGTGCCGAGGAGTACAACTGGGACATCAACCCGGGCGCCGTCGCAAAGATCTGGCGCGCGGGCTGCATCATCCGCGCCCGTTTCCTCAACCGCATCGCGGAGGCGTACGACCGCAACCCTGAGCTGCAGTCGCTCATTGCTGACCCGTACTTCGCTGGCGAGGTAGCCGAGGGTGACGCGGCCTGGCGCCGCGTCGTCGCCGTCGCAGCTCAGTCCGGCGTGCCGGCACCTGCATTCGGCGCGACGCTCTCCTACTACGACTCGCTCGCGAGCGACCGCCTCCCCGCGGCGCTCATCCAGGGGCAGCGCGACTTCTTCGGCGCGCACACCTATGGTCGCATCGATCGCCCGGGCGTCTTCCACACCAACTGGTCGGGTGACCGAAACGAGGTCGAGCTGTGACGAGCCCGTCCGACGACACCATCGAGCTCGCCAATCGGCTGTTTGATTACGCGCGCCAGGGGCGCACGGAAGAACTCGCCGCGTACCTCGACGCGGGCGCACCCGTCAACATGCGCAACGCATCCGGCGACACGTTCCTGACCCTCGCGGCATACCACGAGGCGCCCGCGACCGTGCAGATGCTCATCGAGCGCGGCATTGACATCGAGGCGGCGAATGATCGCGGCCAGCGCGCCCTGACATGCGCCGTGTTCAAGCAGGATGCGGAGAGCACGCGAGTGCTTTTGGTCGCGGGCGCGGATCCGGATGCTGGCCAGCCCTCCGCACGCGGGACCGCCGAGGTCTTCGGCTGGCCCGCGTTCGCCGAGATCCTCGCCTCGGTCTCCGCTGGCAACGAATCGACGTAGCGGCGGAAACGGAGCCTGTCGCGGAGTGAACCGCACAGCTCACAGCCCATCACCAGGCCAATACACGGAAGAGAAAGCAAACCGCTCATGACAGCAACGCGCGCACCCGAGCGACTGGGATTCATCCACCTCGTGCCCACCTCGCGGAATAACCCGCGCCAGGGTCTCGAGGACGCCATCGAGCTCTTCAAGTTCGCCGAGGAGCTCGGCCTCGACAGCGGTTGGATTCGCACCCGCCACATGCAGTACGGCCTCGCGTCGCCGGCGGTCCTCCAGGGCGCGCTCGCGCAGCACACCGAGCGCATCCGCCTCGGCAACGCCGTGATCCCGGTCGGCTACGAGAATCCGTTCCGCCTCGCCGAAGACCTCGCGACGGCCGACCTCCTGGCGGGCGGTCGGCTCGAACCGGGACTGAGCGTGCATGGGCCGCGCTACCCGAGCGACGAGCTGAACGACCTCGTGTACGACTCGGGCTGGCGCGAGGAAGACTACACGTACGGCCGCATTGAGCGGCTGCGCTCGTTCCTGCGCGGAGACCAGGTGCGCGAGAAGCCGCCGTACATCGGGTTCGGCGGCGACGTCGACTCAGAACGCGTCGAGCCCCACAGCCCGGGGCTGCACGAGCGCCTCTGGTACGGCGGCGGCTCGTTGCGCTCGGCCGAGTGGGCGGGTGCAAATCGCTTCAATTGGCTGATGAGCAATATCTCGTCGACCGAGAACGGCGTGCGTGAGTTCGGGCTCGCCCAGAAGCAACAGATCGACACGTATCACGCCGCGGCACCCGAGGGATACGCGGGGCGCGTCTCGGTCGCGCGCGTCATCGTGCCGACGGACGGCGCGACCGATCACCAGATCGCCCGCTACCGTGAGTACGTCGAGGGGCGCACGCCCCGCACGAAGCGCATCCACGGCGAGAACACGATCATCGCGATGGACGTACTCGGCTCGATGGACGAGATCCTCGAGTTCATCGCGGCGGATGCTGCGTTCCAGTCCGGCGACGACTACCTCTTCGAGCTGCCCTTCGAGCTCGAGCTGGATGAGTGGAAGCAGATGCTGACGCAGCTCGCGACGCGCATCGGCCCGGCCCTCGGCTGGGAGCCCGGCAAGGCGTAGCCGCGCGCGACTCCTCCAACGCCAAGTAGCGCCGTACGAGGCAACGCAAATCGGTCGCTCCCTGCATCCCAACGAAGGTTGGATTGCAGGGAGCGACCGATTTAGCGGGGTGGGTTTAGGCTGCGCCGTCGAACATCGAGGTCACGGAGCCGTCTTCGAAGACCTCGTGAATGGCGCGCGCGAGCAGCGGCGCGATCGAGAGCACCGTGAGCGTCTCGAAGCGCTTCTCCGCCGGCACGGGCAGCGTGTCGGTGACGACGACCTCGTCGATCGCGTCACAGTGGAGTCGTTCCTTGGCAGGTCCCGAGAACACGGCGTGGGTCGCGGCGACGATCACCTTGGATGCGCCGCTCGCCTTGAGCGCCTCGGCCGCCTTCTGGATGGTCCCACCGGTGTCGATGAGGTCATCCACCATGAGGCACGTGCGGCCCTCGACGCTACCAACGATCTCGTGCACCGAGACCTGATTGGCGACCTTCGGGTCACGACGCTTGTGGATGATCGCGAGCGGCGAGCCGAGTTGGTCCGACCAGCGGTCGGCGACGCGGACGCGACCCATGTCGGGCGAGACAACCGTGAGGTTCGGGTCGTCGCCGACCTTCTCCTTGAAGTAGTTCATGAGCACAGGCATCGCGAACAGGTGGTCGACGGGGCCGTCGAAGAAGCCCTGAATCTGCGAAGCGTGCAGGTCAACCGACATGATGCGGTCGGCACCAGCGACCTTGAACAGGTCTGCCATGAGGCGTGCCGAGATGGGCTCGCGGCCGCGACCCTTCTTGTCCTGGCGCGCGTAGGGGTAGCACGGCATCACGACGGTGATGCGCTTGGCCGAGGCTCGCTTGAGCGCGTCGACCATGATGAGCTGCTCCATGATCCACTCGTTGATGCCGTCGGTGTGCGACTGCAACACGAAGGCATCCGCACCGCGAACCGACTCGCTGTACCGGGCGTACAGTTCCCCGTTCGCGAAGGTACGAGTCTCGGTCTCCAGCACCTCGGTGCCGAGGTGCTCCGCGACATCTGCAGCCAGCTGCGGATGCGCGCGCCCCGATACAAGAACCATTCGCTTTTCACCGGGGTGAGAAATTCCAGACACCTAGAACCGCCTTTTTGCTGATCGCGTCTTGAGAGAAGGGAGGGAAGAATAATTCACGAAAAATTCAGATTCCAGCGTACTCTTACTCGCCGGTCGCGGCCGACTCTTCGGCCGTTTTGTCCTCGGCCGGCAGGGATGCGCCAGCAGCCTCAGCGGCCTCGGCGGCGGGAGTGCCGGGACGGTTCTTGAGCGTCCAGCCTTCGATGTTGCGTTGCGGCGCGACGTTCAGTGCGAGCGCACCGGCGGGCACATCCTTGCGGATCGAGGTGCCGGCACCCGAGTAGACGCCGTCGCCGATCGTGACCGGGGCGACCAGCACGTTGTCGGAGCCGATCTTGGCCCAGCGGCCCACAACGGTACGGTGCTTGT
Organism: Gulosibacter molinativorax; assembly: GCF_003010915.2. Classification (NCBI taxonomy): domain Bacteria; kingdom Bacillati; phylum Actinomycetota; class Actinomycetes; order Micrococcales; family Microbacteriaceae; genus Gulosibacter; species Gulosibacter molinativorax. The sequence continues at coordinate 1,520,992 of NZ_CP028426.1, forward strand.
TCTGGCCGTCGTAGTTCGCCGTGATCGTGCCGGCACCGAGGTTGGTGCCGTCGCCGATCTCCGCGTCTCCGACATAGGCGAGGTGCGGGACCTTCGCGCCCTTTCCGAGCGTCGAGTTCTTCGTCTCCACGAACGTGCCGACCTTTCCGCCCTCGCCAATTACCGAGTTCGGGCGGAGGTAACTCCACGGGCCGATCGTCGCGTTCGCGCCGATCACCGAGAGCGTCGCGTCGGTGCGCTTGACGGTCGCGCCCTGGCCGACCTCGCAGTCGACGAGCGTCGTGTCGGGCCCGATCACCGCATCCTCGGCGATCGTCGTGGCGCCACGAAGCTGGGTGCCCGGAAGGATCTCGACATCCTGGCCGATCGTGACGTCGGCATCGATGATCGTGGTGTCGGGGTCGACAATCGTCACGCCGTCCCTCATCCACTGAATCAGAATGCGGCGGTTGTACTCGCGGGCGGTCGCGCCGAGCTGCGCGCGGTCATTGATGCCCTGCACAAGCCACGGGTCGGTCACGCCGATTGCCTCGATGCGGCCGCCGTCGCGTTTGATGACCTCGGCAGTGTCGGTGAGATACTTCTCGCCCTGCGCGTTCGCCTGCTCGATCTGCGCGAGCGCCGTGCGGCACGCGCGTACCGAGAAGGCGTACACGCCCGCGTTGATCTCGTTAATGAGTCGCTGGTCATCGGTGGCGTCCTTGTGCTCGACGATCGAGTCAAACGAGCCGGATGCGCCACGCACGATTCGGCCGAAGCCGGTCGGGTCGTCGTAGAACGCGCTGAGCAGCGTCAGGTCATCCTGCTGCTCGCGGTGCGTGTCGATGAGGCGACGGAGCGTCACCGAGTCGAGCAGCGGCACGTCTCCGGAGAGTACGACAACGTCGCCGTCGAAGTCCCCGGGCAGCGCGTCCAGGCCAACCTCAACGGCGCGGCCGGTACCGGGAACGTCGTCCTGGTCGGCGATCAGGACATCGGGTGCGAGCGACGAGATCGCGTCTACCACCTTGGTGCGCTCGTGACGCACCACCGCGACGGTGTGCGTGGGGTCGAGCGCCGCCGCCGTCCGAAGCACGTGCCCGATGAGCGGGATTCCGCCGAGCGAGTGAAGCACCTTCGGTGTCTTCGACTTCATGCGCGTGCCTTGGCCTGCGGCCAGGATGATAATTGCGAGATTACTGTCGTTCACAAGTCCTCCAGTTCAGCGGCCGCATGGTCGCGCTCCTCCCCCAGGATTCGAACCTGGACCTAACAGCTCCAAAGGCTGTCGTGCTGCCGTTACACCAAGGAGGAATAAATTGACGCCCACTAGTCTGCCATGAGTTTAAGTCTGACATTCCTGAATTGCGTATCTGCGCCATAATGAAAGGTATGTCTACGCCAGAAAACGATGTGGTCGATGCCATCGTCCGCGAGTGGTCAACCGTCCGCTCCGACATCGATGCGACCCCGCTTGCCGTTTTCTCGCGCATTAAACGCATCTCGAAGCAGCTCGATCTGCTGCGTCGGCAGTGCTTCGCGAAAGCCGGTCTGGAGCCGAGCGAGTTCGATGTGCTCTCCGCACTCCGCCGCTCGGATGACCCGCTGGGCCTCACCCCGAAGCAGCTCCTCGCGTCCAACCTCGTGTCCTCCGGCACGATGACGAACCGCATCGACCGCCTCGTACGCCGCGGACTGGTAACGCGCGAGCACGACCCGACCGATGGTCGCAGCATCCTGGTGCGCATCACCCCGCTCGGTATCGAGCTGGTCGACGAAGCCATCACCCTCCTGCTGCGCGAGGAAGAGGCGCTCCTCGGCGGCGTCGATTCCGACGACGTGGAGGCGCTCGCGCGCGGGCTGCGCATCCTTGCCCTTCACATGGGCGAATCAGAAATCGAAATTTAGGTAGAACCGCACTTTTATGGCACACCTGCTCGGCGCAGAGAGAATTTCCCTCGAGTACCCCACCAAGGTCGTCTTCGAAGACATCACGATCGGCATCGGCGAGGGCGACCGCATCGGCATCGTCGGCCGCAACGGCGACGGCAAGTCGACGCTCATGAAGATCGTCGCCGGGCGGATCGAACCGGATTCGGGTCAAGTCACGGTGCGCGGCGGCACGACGGTCGGGATGCTCGACCAGGCCGACACCGTCGACGAGACGCTGACCGTTCGCGAGGCGATCGTCGGCGACATCCCGGAGCACGAGTGGGCCGGGGATGCGAAGATTCGCGACATCATTCGCGGCCTCGCGTCGGACCTCGACTGGGATGCGCTCGTCGGCACCCTCTCGGGTGGTCAGCGCCGCCGCGTCGCGCTCGCGAAGCTGCTGATCGGCGACTGGGACATCCTGCTGCTCGACGAGCCGACCAACCACCTCGATATCGAAGGCGTGTCGTGGCTCGCGCGACACCTGAATTCGCGCTGGCCGAAGGGATCGGGAGCGCTCGTGGTCGTGACCCACGACCGTTGGTTCCTCGACGCCGTCTGCAACACGACCTGGGAGGTGCACGACCGCATCCTCGAGCCGTTCGATGGCGGCTATGCCGCCTACATCCTGCAGCGCGTCGAGCGCGACCGGCAGGCCGCGGCCGTCGAGCAGAAGCGCCAGAACCTGATGCGCAAGGAACTCGCGTGGCTGCGCCGCGGCGCGCCCGCGCGCACCGCGAAGCCGAAGTTCCGCATCGAGGCCGCGAACGAGCTCATCTCGGATGTGCCGCCCGTGCGTAACCCGATCGAGCTCACGCAGCTCGCGACCGCGCGCCTCGGCAAGGACGTCGTCGACCTCGTCGATGTTGCCGTGTCGTTTGATTCAACGCCGCTGTTCTCGGACGTCACGTGGCGGATCGCGCCAGGCGAGCGCACCGGCATCCTCGGCGTGAATGGCGCCGGCAAGTCGACGCTGCTGCAGCTGATCTCGGGCGACCTCGAGCCGACCTCCGGGCGCGTCAAGCACGGCAAGACCGTGAAGATCGCCAAGCTCACGCAGCAGCTCGGCGAACTCGCCGAGGTCGAGAATGACAAGGTACACGAGATCATCGCGCGCCAGAAGAAGAGCTACGTCGCGGCGGGTCAGGAGCTCACGCCTTCGATGCTGCTCGAGCGGCTCGGATTCACGTCCGCGCAGCTCCAGACGCCGGTCAAGGACCTCTCGGGTGGCCAGCGACGCCGCCTGCAGCTGCTGCTCATCCTGCTCGAGGAACCGAACGTACTCATCCTCGACGAGCCGACGAACGACCTCGACACCGACATGCTCGCTGCGGTGGAGGACCTCCTCGACACGTGGCCCGGCACGCTGATTGTCGTCTCGCACGACCGCTACCTGCTCGAGCGCGTCACCGACCAGCAATACGCCGTGATCGGCGGCACGCTCCGCCATCTCCCCGGCGGCGTCGACGAGTACCTGAAGCTCCGGGATGCGGAAGAACGCGCAGGTGCCGCTGGCCGAGCGACTTCCGCCGGCCGAGCGCGTGTCGATGGCCGAGTAGGAGCCGAAGGCGCCGTATCGAGGTCCACCGCATCCGATGACCGAGTGGGTGCTGGAAGCACCGTATCGAGGTCAGCCGACCCGACCCTCACCGGCGCCGCTGCCCACGCCGCGCGCAAGGAAATCGGCGCGATCGAGCGCAAGCTCGAAAAGCTCGGCAAGGAAACCGCGGCGTTCCACGCCAAGATGGCCGAGCACGACCAGTCGGACTTCGAGGGCCTCGGCAAGCTCACTCAGGAACTGCAGGCCCTCGAGGCCGAGTCAGAGTCGCTCGAGGAGCGCTGGCTCGAGCTCTCCGAACAGCTCGACTAATCGCCGGGCTGCTCGGCCCCGGGCTCAGCAGCTACTTGGCCGACCGGTCGACTTTCGTCGGGTCTCCAGCAGCCGTAGTCAACGCATCCTGCTTGCTCGGAAACAGCGCAACCGTCAGCAGGACCGCGAGGGCAGCTCCAACGAGCTGCGCGAGGATGAACGGCAACACCGATGAAGGCGCGATGCCCGCAAAGGTATCGCTAAAGATTCGGCCGATGGTTACCGCAGGGTTCGCAAAGGAAGTCGAACTCGTGAACCAGTAGGCCGCGCCGATGTACGCGCCAACCGCGGGTCCGATCACGATCGCTGGTTGCCCCTGTCGCACGAGTCCGTTGATCAGCAGCACGAGGCCTGCGGTCGCGACGACCTCGGCGAGCAACACTGCGGGAGTTGCGCGTTCGTTCGTCGCGATTGTGGTGGCGACACCGAACATCGCGTTTGCAAGTACCGCACCGCCAATACCGCCTAGGATCTGCGCGACCACATAGATCCCGACCTCCCCCACCGATAGCCCTGTGCCGCGTCGGCGGCCGAGCACCGCATCCGCGAGCGAGACCACCGGATTGAAGTGGGCCCCTGAAACGGGCGCGAGCAGCACGATCAGCACCGCGAGCCCGAGCGTCGTGGCGAGCGAGTTCTCGAGGAGCTGCAGGCCCGCATCCGCCGACAGCCGCTCCGCGAAGATACCGGACCCGACGACGATCGCGACGAGAAGCCCGGTGCCGAGGAATTCCGCCAGCGCACGCCGCCAGGCGCCGGGGCGGATCCCCGACGCCTGGCTTGTGCTTGCGGTCACGAATTCGCTTCCGCGACGTCCCCGAGCTTCGACTCTTGACCAAGCTCAGCGAGGAGGTGCTCGATTTGCCGCTGAATCTCGTCGCGAACCTTGCGAGTGCCATCGAGGTCGAGGCCCGCCGGGTCGGCGAGATCCCAGTCGAGGTACCGCTTCCCGGGGTAGAGCGGGCACGCGTCGCCGCAGCCCATGGTGACCACGGCATCCGCCGCGCGCACGACGTCATCCGTCAGTGGCTTCGGGAAGGCCTCGTCCATCGGAATGCCGATCTCGGCAAGTGCCTCGACGACGTTCGGCAGCAGGCTCGCTGCGGGCTGCGAACCCGCCGAGCGCACGTGGACCCGGTCGCCCGCAATGTGCTTCGTGAGGGCGGCGGCCATCTGCGAACGGCCCGAGTTCTGCACGCAGACATAGAGGATCTCGGGCACCGTCTTCGTCACGAGCCCCTGCGACTGTGCGAGCGCGGTAAGGCGATCGCGCGCGAACTTCTCGGCTAGCGATGGCAGGTGTGTGGTCACGGTCGCCGTGCGGGCGAGCGCCGTGTAGGACTCGAAGACCACTCGTTCAACGGTCTCCGGGCTGAAGATGCCTTCGAATTTATCCGTGAATCGCGCGGCCACACGATTCAGCACTGGTTCTGGGGAAGCAATCGCTTCTTGTCCCGGTCGCTCATTCATGATGCCCTCCCCGCGGGCAGCAGCTCACCAATCAGGGTCTGCACCCGCTGCTTAATGTCGTCGCGGATCACGCGAACGGACTCGATGCCCTGACCGGCCGGGTCGTCGAGTTTCCAGTCTTCGTAACGCTTGCCGGGGAAGATCGGGCAGGCGTCACCGCAGCCCATCGTGATCACCACGTCGGATTCCTTGACAGCCTCCGTCGTGAGAATCTTTGGCGTGTTGCCTGCGATGTCGATGCCTTCTTCCGACATCGCCTCGACCGCGACGGGATTGATCTGGTCCTTCGGTTCGGAGCCTGCCGAGAGCACCTCGACCTGGTCGCCGGCGAGTTCCCGCAGGTAGCCCGCGGCCATCTGCGATCGTCCGGCGTTGTGGACGCAAACAAAGAGAACGGTGGGTTTTTCGGTCATGGTTGCGCTCGCTTTCTCGTTTTCTTAAAGCATAGATGATTGTCTATGTTTTCAAGAGGGTTTGGAGCTGCTATTCCCCCGAGTCTTTCGCCTCCGATGCGGCGCGGGCCGCCGCGACAAAACGATGGATGCGCTCGTGGTCCTTCACGCCCCGCGTCGCCTCGACGCCGCTCGAGACATCGACGCCCCAGGGCCTCGCCGACGCAATCGCCGCACCGACGTTGTCGGGGTTGAGTCCCCCCGCCAGGATCCAGTGCCCCTCGGGCCGAGCGTCGAGCGACTCGAGATCCCAGGTCTCGCCCGAGCCGGGCGTATGCGCATCCAACAGCAGCGCATCCTCACCGAACGCCCCAACGACCGACGAGCCCCGCGACGCCGAAGTCGCCCGCCAGACTTCCATCCCCGAAACCGAAGCGGCCTTGCGCGTGTCCGCCTCGCTGTAGTCGTGGAGCTGAAGCACGTCGACACCAGCCTGCTTCGCCGCGGCAATCGCGTCATCGATCGAAAGGTCGTGGACGACGAGGACCGTCTTCAACTCTCCCGCGGCCGCACGCACGAGTTCGGCGGCCTGCTCAACCGGGATCGCGCGGACGCTCGTGTCACTCATGACCATGCCCATCGCATCCGCCCCCGCGGCCTTCACCGCCTCGACATCGGCAACTGTCTTGAGCCCGCAGATCTTCACTAGCATGTGGCGATCCTAGCGAGCGTTCAAGGACGGATCCGGTCAATTTCTATACTGGAAGTCCGAGGTCCGCTGCCCCAGGAAGCGAGTGATCACCGTGACCTCCCCGGTGTCTAGCCCACTGCCCACCTCCGACTCGACGCCCGAACCCCAATGGCACGCCCTGACGCCTGCCAAAACCCGCGCCGCGCTCGACGTCACGAAAGACGGGCTCAGCGCCGCCGAGGTGGATGCGCGACTCGAGCGATTTGGCCCGAACGAACTCGAGGCTACCGAACCGGATTCGTGGATCGTCGTCTTGCTCAGGCAGTTCCGCTCGCCCATGGTGCTGTTCCTCCTCATCGCCGCGGTGATCACCGCGCTCCAACGCGAGTGGTTCGACACCGCGGTGATCGCACTCACGCTGCTGCTCAATGCCTCGATTGGGTTCTGGCAGGAGCGAAAATCTGATTCGGATGTGCGCGCCCTCCAACAGCTCACGCTCACCGAGGCGACGGTGGTTCGTGACGGCACGGCCCACCGAATTCCCGCATCCGGGCTCGTCCCCGGCGACACGATTCGACTCGAGTCGGGTGATCAGGTCCCCGCCGACGCGCGGCTCGACGAGGTCAACGGGCTCCAGATCGACGAATCGATGCTGACGGGCGAGGCGCTGCCCACGCTGAAATCCGCCGACCCGCTCGACGAAGCAACCGTGATTGGCGACCGCGAGAATATGGCGTTCTCGGGCACGCTCGTCGTCTCGGGACGCGCGAGCGCGATCGTCGTCGACACCGGCACGAACACCGAGATCGGCGAAATCGCCGAATCCGTCCAGGGCGAATCGGGAAAGACCCCGCTGCAGCACCTCACGGATCGGCTCGAGAAATTCATCGCGGTCGCCGTGGTCGGCATGGCCCTGCTGATCTCAGTCGCCGCGGTGTTCATAGGTGCGCCGCTGTCCGAGGCCTTCCGCACGATGGTGGCGCTCATCGTCTCCGCGCTCCCCGAGGCGCTCCCGATCGTGTTGACCGTCGCGCTGGGCGTCGGCGTGTCACGGATGGCGAAGCATCACGCCGTGGTCCGCCGCCTCCCGAGTGTCGAGACGCTTGGGTCGACCACCGTCATCGGGTCGGACAAGACCGGCACGCTCACGATCAATCGGATGACCGTCGAGCAGCTTTGGACGCCGGACGGCGAAACCCTCGACGTCCTCGCCGCGGCCGACGACGGCCGGGATCTCGATCGTGGCCAGATCGCGAGCCTTCGCACCGGCTCGCGCACGAATGAGTCGGTGCACCGCCCGGATCACGAGGTCGAGCTCCTCGGCGACGCGGTCGATGTCGCGATGGCAGCGGCAGCCCTGTCCACCGGCGCAACTACGGCGGAGGAGCTCGCCGAACGCCCGGTCGCCGACATGCCGTACGAGCCGGAGCACGCCTACTCGCAGAGCGTCTATCGCGAGGGCAACCGCTACATCCTGCACGTGAAGGGCGCGCCCGACACGATCCTCCGCTTCTGCCACGACATGGCGGCCGGGAACGAACGCGTGGCGCTCGACCCCAAAAAGGTTCGGGATGCGAACCTTGCGATGGCCCGCAACGGCCTGCGCGTGATCGCCACGGCCACCGCCGAGGTTCCCGAACCGGCTCAGGATGCGCCGCTCCCCACCCCTCGCGGCCTCACCTTCACGGGGCTGCAGGGAATGATGGATCCGCCCCGCCCGGGCGTCGCGCAGGCCATCGCCGACTGTAAGAGCGCCGGTATCCACGTGATGATGATCACTGGCGATCACCCGGCGACCGCCGAGTCCATTGGCAAACGCCTCGGCCTCGAGGGAGGCGCTCCCCCGCTGACGGGCGCCGAGATGGCCGAGCTCGATGATTTCGATCTCATCGACCGCCTCCACGAAACCTCGGTCGCGGCCCGGATGAGTCCCCAGGACAAGCTGCGCATCGTGCGCGTGCTGCAGAGTGACGACGAGATCGTCGCCGTAACCGGTGACGGGGTGAACGATGCGCCCGCGCTCAAGGCCGCATCCATCGGCGTCGCGATGGGGGCATCCGGAACCGACGTCGCGCGTGAGGCCGCCGACGTCGTGCTCACCGACGACAATTTCGTGACGATCGTCGAGGCGGTGAAGCAGGGGCGCGTCACGTTCAGCTCGATCCGCAAGGCCACCTATTTCCTCCTCGCGAACGGGCTCGCGGCGCTGCTCGCGGTCGCGGTCAATACCTTCACCGACCTGCCGCTCATCTTCCTGCCCGCCACGCTCATCTTCATGAACGTCGTGACGAACGGCGTGCAAGATATCGCGCTCGCGTTCGAGCCTGGCGAGGGCGACGAACTCAAGCAGAAGCCGCGCCCGCAGTCGGAGGGCATTCTCGGCACGACGATGTGGCTGCGCACCGTCATCACGGGCATCTGGATGGCCGCGGGCACGCTCGTGGTCTACCACGGTGCCTTCGCGATGAATCTCAGCGTCGACCACGCGCGCACCCTCGCGCTCATCACGATGGTGATGTTCAACTTCTTCAATGTCTTCAACGCGCGCGCCGAGCGCCGCTCGGTCTTCTCGCTCAACCCGCTCGGCAATCCGCTGCTGTTCTTTTCGGCGATCGTGGCGCTGCTGCTGCAGTGGGGCGCGACCGTGTGGCCGGTGTCGGCAAACCTCATCGGCCTCGAGCCGCTCAGCGCCGCCGAGTGGCTCATGTGCACACTCGTCGGTGCGACCGTGATGGTGATCGTCGAGCTCGAGAAGCTCGTGCGCCGGCTGCGCGGCTAGGCGCCGGCCTGCTGCAGCTCGAGCACGGCCTCTTTGAACTGCTTGCGGGCGCGATTCAGCCGAGAACGCACCGTCTGCACGGGAACCTTTTGATACTCCGCAATTTGTTCGTACGTGTAGTCACCGTATTCGCGCAGGACGAGCGCGACGCGGAAGTCCTCACCAAGCTTGGCGAGCGCGAGCTGCACCGTGTCGCGCATTTCATGGTCGGATGCGAAATCGTTCCCCGGCTCGTCCGGCTCGAACACTGACTGCGACTGCTCGTCGTCGCCAACCGTGATCTCGCGGCGCTTGCGAATCACCGCGAGCGCCGCGTTCGTCGCAATGCGGAACGCCCACGTGCCGATGGAGGCTTCGCCCCGGAACTTCGGCAGGTTTTGCCAGATCGCAATTAGCGCGTTCTGGAGCGCATCCTCGGCATCGGCCCGATGCTCGGTCGTGCGCAGACACGTTGCCCAGAGTCGGTCTCGGTAGGGCTGCAACAGCGCATCGAACGCCCGGCGGTCGCCTGACTTTGCTCTCGCGAGTAGGTCTCGTTCGTCGGCGAATGGTGCCACATCGCCTCCAGGTGGATGCGTGGAAGTCCGGTCATGCGCGCTCACGGCGCGCGTCTTCTGGATGCTATCCCCTGCGCCTTAAAGGGACGGCACTGGGACTGCGGGAATACTGCCAGAGGATGACCCGAAAAAAACTTTTCTCGGCCCGGGAACTTTTCGTAACCCCGACGCATCCAATCATCGACCGCAGGAACGATGCACCGGAAGGAACATTCGAACAATGACTACGAACCAGCCCGCAACGAACGACGCACCGGCCAACGACGCAAATCAGGGCTACTCGTCGGCGGAGGCATTCGACCTCGACGGTGACGGCCTCATTGACGTTGTCGAGTACGACACCGATGGCGACGGCGTCGCCGACGAATTCCACTACGACGCAGACGGTGACGGCCAGATCGACAACGTCTACACCGACCTCGACGGTGACGGATACCTCGACGCGCGTTTCATCGACACCGACGGCGACGGCGTGCTCGACTACGCCGACGTCGACACGGACGGCGACGGCATCATCGACACCACGATGTACGACACCGACGGCGACGGCAAGCTCGACCAGGCCAACATCGACACCGACGGCGACACCTACGCGGACACCTTCTCGAGCGCCGACGGCGACTACTACGCTACGCAGGTCGATCCTGGCAACGCGATGGATGCACCCGTCGGCGACGCAGGCGACGCCGAAAGCACGGATGTGCCGCACACCGATGACCCCGCTGGTGACGGCCAGCCGATCGGTGGCGAAGGCCAGGGCAACAGCGAAAGCATCCCGCCCACCGGCGACAGCTCGACCGGCGACACCGCAACTGACGGCGATGAGATCGACTACAGCGACGCGGAGTCCGCGGACTCCTATGTCGAAGGCGAAGCCACGGTGGACAGCGACGGCGACGGCATCAACGACTCCGCCGTGCTCGACCTCGACGGCGACGGCGTGGACGACGCCCTGCTCACCGACCTCGACGGCGACGGCATTGGCGAATCGCTCTCGGTCGACACCGACGGTGACGGCGTGTACGACGTCTTCGGCACGGATGCCGATGGCGACGGTGTCATCGAGGACTTCCAGGCCGACACCGACGGTGACGGCATCGGCGACACCGCGATCGACTACTAAGGAAATCCGCGAGCCGGTTCGGGAACTTTCTGGCAGGCCGCGGCATCTAATCACTGAACCTCACGAAAACAACCACCACCCACTCCCGAAAGGCCGCAGCCATGAGCACCAACGACAGCCCGTTCCAGTTCCAGACCACCGACGGCGTCCCGCAGGAAGAGCTGCAGGACGACACCACGACCCAGGACGACACGACCGAATCGGAAGCGATTCCCGAGAGCAACGACTCGACCGAGCCAGCCCCCACCGAAACCGAGACCGACACTGAAACCGAGTCGGAGACCGGCACCGGCCAGGCAACCGACTCGACCCAGAGCGTCGACACGAACGAGTATGGTTCGACCGAAGCCGAGCCGATCTACGCATCCGACACGACCCCGACGAGCTACGACTCCTCGGTCGCCTACGACGTCGACGGCGACGGCGTCGCCGAGATCATCGACTACGACACCGACGGCGACGGCTACGTCGACCAGTCGAACGTCGACAACGACGGCGACGGCCTCACCGACCAGGTCTTCATCGACGTCGACGGCGACGGCTACACCGACATCGTCGCCACCGACACGGACCTCGACGGCGTTATCGACTACATCGAGGCTGACACCGACGGTGACGGGTACGTCGACACGACGCTGCGCGACACCGACGGCGACGGTGTGCTCGACACCGCCCTGATTGACACCGACGGTGACGGCGTTGCCGACACCGAGGTTGACCTCACCGAGGAGCCCACGATCCCAAGCCCGGCCATGGGCAACCAGTTCGACCTCGACGGCGACGGCGTCTACGAATCGAACTACGTCGACCTCGACGGCGACGGCGTCGTGGATGCGCTCGGAAGCGACTGGGACGGCGATGGTCTCGCCGAAGAGGTCTACCAGGACACCGACGGTGACGGCGTGTACGACACTGTCTACGTCGACAGCGACGGCGACGGCGAGCTCGACACGGCCTACACCGGGGACGACACCTCCGGCGCTGCCGACGCGGCTCTCTAAATCCGCAAAAAAGGATGCGCGGGGCGGGAACTTTCTTCCCGCCCCGCGCATCCAATCTATGAACACACCACGCGGAACATTCCTCCTCAGCAAAGGATTTCGACATGACCACGAACCAGCCCAACGAGTACCTCGACCTGAACAACGACGGCATCTCTGACGCCCAGACCGTTGATGTCGACGGCGACGGCGTCGTCGACGGCATGAAGGTCGACCAGGACAGCGACGGAGTGACCGACTACGCCGTCTACGACGCGGACGGTGACGGGTACGCCGAATCCACCATTCTCGACACTGACGGCGACGGCAACCCCGACACCCTCCTCGTCGATGAGGACGGCGACGGTTACGCCGACAGCTCCGCGGCGATCAACCCCGATGGCTCGCTCGCCGATGGCGGCAGCGAGGCCGGAGACACCGGCACGAACGACGCCACCGAGCCAGTCACGAACACCAACTCAACCACCAACACCACCACCGAGACCGAGGGCGTCACGACCGAAGACCTCGACGGCGACGGCTACGCCGAGACGGTCTTCATCGACGAGGACGGCGACGGCTACGCCGAGACGATTGCAATCGACTCGAACGCTGACGGCGAGATTGACATGGTCGACTACGACTACGACCAGGACGGCACCTCAGACGAGATCTACGTCGACTCGGACTTCGACGGCGACTTCGATACCGTCTACACGGACGCCGACGGCGACGGTCAGTACGAGGCCTCGACAGACGGCACCACGCCTGACCCGGTCGGCACCCCAGGCGGTGGCACACCACCGGCAGACACCAACTCGCAGCAGGTCGACACCTCGGGCACCGGCGAGACCGTGAGTGACACCGGCGAATTCACTTACGACTCGGACGGCGACGGGGTGAATGACTCCGGCTACTTCGACATCGACGGCGACGGCGTGGACGACACGTTCGGCACCGACTCGAACGGTGACGGCTACGTCGACTCGGCGATCATCGATCTCGATGGCGACGGTACCTACGACGTGTACGCCGAAGACACCGACGGCGACGGCATCCTCGACACCGAGACTGACATGTCCGGCGGCAGCTCTTCCTCGGCAACGCCCGTCAGCGACACCGGCACGTCGACCAGCGACGGCTCATCCTCGTACAGCGACCTCGGCACCCCCACCGTCGACGTCGACGGGGACGGCGTGATCGAGTCGGTCGAGTTCGACGTCGATGGCAACGGCGTGACCGACACGCTCGTTTCGGACCTCAACGGCGACGGTGTGGCCGACGCTGTCTTCATGGACACCAACAACGACGGACACTTCGACGTCACGGGTGCCGACACCGACGGCGACGGCTACCTCGACTCCTATGACACCGACGGCGACGGCGAGTTCGACACCTTCGACTTCGACGGCGACGGCGTCGCCGACGCCTAGACCGGCCAAACCCAACTCCTCCCCACGGTGTGCTGTCGGGTGACCACGACATTCACCCGACAGCACACACCCCCACTCTTTTTACTCACAAGGAGCCTCGAACATGGTTAGCGAAAACAGCAGCCCTAGTGCCTCGGAAGAGCCGCTGCTCGGCGCCGCCCCCACACTTCCCGATGAGCAGTGGGGCCAGCTGCTTGACTCGGTATTCGAGGCACCTCCCGGCTACGCCGACGACATCGTGGATGCGTTCAATGCACCAGAGAGCGCGGACGAAACCGTCGACACGGATGACCACACGATCGACTTTGACGCCGTCGCCGGTGGCGCTGGGGAAACCGGAAGTGCAGGCGCAACCGGCGGCGCGAGCGACGCTACTTCCGTCGACGACGACTCCCTCATCGACGTGGACGCGGCCGAGGAAGACAGCAATGCGGCCGCTGGTACGCAAACCGCAACAGCGAACGGTTTTGCCGCCGAGGCCGAATCCGGATTTTCGGTCGACACTGCGTTTACGGTCGACACTGCGGCCGCCACCGAGGACGACCTCGGCTTCGAAGACACGGGCGCCGATGCGGACTCGGAGTTCTCGATCGACACGGCCGATCTCGATGCCGAGGACCTCGGCGACGGGCTCGATGGCGACACCTTCGACACGGGCGAATACTTCGTGTAGGCCGGTGGAGTTGAGGCCGGTTGCGCCGAGGCAGGAAGGGTCGGACCTAGCGTCCGGCCCTTCCGAGTTTCATCGCCAACAGCGTGAACGAACGGTCGAGCACGTTGTACGCGTTCTGCCGCTCGGGGTACGGCTCGACGACTGAGGCGCGCCGTGCCTCCATACTCCACGTGAGGGCCTGCTGTCGCAGCTGATCGGGCGTGCTTGCCGGCGAGAGCGCGAGCCGCTCGGCATCGTTTCGACCCGACAGCTGGCGGTCCAGCATCCCGACGAGCGGGTGGTTGGGCTCGATCGCAGCCAGCCGCTCAAGCGCATCCAGCTCTTGCAGCGGATGCAACTCCGGCTTGAGCTTCGCCTCGGCCACGAACCCGCGCAGCGGCGGTGGCGCGCCGTTGGCCCACGCAAGGCGCTGCAGCCGCTCCATCGCGCGGCGCGTCTTGACGTGCACGTAGCGGCCCACGTAGCGCACCGCCAGTGCGCGGCGCAGCTCGTCGATGCCGGAAGATTTCTCGAGCCAGTGGCTCAGTGCCCGCGCGCCGTTTCGCGCCGGCTCGCGACCGAAGCGGATGCCGTACTCGCCGATGAGCTCGGCAAGCCGCGACACCTCGAGGTTCAGGATGCCGGGGGCGAGTTCGCCGAGATAGTTGGGGTCACGCAGCTCCAGGTCGAGCTCGTCGACGCCGCCGAGCTGACCGAGCATCGCCGCGTCATGCTCGCGCACGAGACCCGCTCGCGCGGCCTGCGCCATGTTACCGGCGACCGCGACGACATTGCCGAGGAGCGCACCGTGCTGCTGGGCAAACTTCGCGGCGCCCTGCCGGGCCATTTCGATCGGGTCGTCCCCGCCCCACGGCGAGCCGCCGAACGTGTCGGCGTGCGTAAGCACACCGATCGCGTGCGAGGCCGCCTCGGCTGGCGTATTCGTCACCGACGCCCACTCGCGCAGGAAATCGACATCATCCCGCATTGGCATGTCGTGGAACACCACGAGCAGCGCATCCGCCGCCCGAACGCCCTCGTGGCCGAGCACGGTGCGCCGGGTCGCGTCCTCGTTCGAGGTCGTGGTGGTCGCGAGGCCCGGGGTATCGATAAGCGTCATGTCGCGCAACACCTCGGACTGCAGGTACACCACCGCGTGCTGCACGTGCTCGGGTGGGACGGGCAGCCGCTCGGGCAGGCAGCCGTTGTACAGGTCGAACGGGATGCGCCGACCGTCGCGCGTGAAGACCTCGCCACGCTCTGGGCCGCCGAACGTGTAATGCGTCGTGACCTTCGTGCACTCGACCGCTGCGGTCGGCGCGACGACGCGGCCGACGAGGGCGTTTACGAGCGTGGACTTACCTGCCTTCACGCGCCCCACCACCGCGAGCCGGATCGTCTCGTCAAGCGAGCGCCGCACCATGTCGGTGACGCGGCCCGTGCCGGGGCGATCGACGCGGTCAAAGGCATCGCAGAGCTCGAAAATGGCCCTGCGCATCCCCTGACTAGTTTCGATCGACCCGCTCATACGCGCTCGGTGGTGGCCACTGCGTAGGCGACCTCGCTGAGCGGGCGCATGGTGAATCGATTGCTGAAGTCGTTGAGGTTGTCGTGGTTGCCGTGCGACGGGTCATTGTCGAGCCGCACGAACAGCCCGAAGGGCTGGCCCTCATACAGATAGACGTGCGAGTAGCCGCCGCTGCCGTCGGTGAATTCGCCTTCCCAATGCGGGCCGGCAGGCTCGCCGTTTACCTCCCACGTGCCGGGATCCTCGTTGTAGAGGCTCTCGGCGTAACCGACCGCATCGTCATAGGAGTTGAACTCCATGACGTAGACGAAGCTGTTCGGGCGGTCGTACCAGGAGCACTCCTTCTGCATCGAGTCGCCCGCAACCTCCTGGCAGGAGGCGCCGTCAAAGGACACGAGCCAGTCGAGCGCTGCCTGACCGGTCAACCGGTTGCAGTTCTCCTTCGCACCGGCGGATGCCCCATCCCAGCACTCGATCTCGCCTTCGGCCACCACGATCTCTTCGACCGTCGGGGTGTCGGTGGGGTCGCCCGTCGCGATCGAGGAGCCACCGCCACCGAAGATCGAGGTTGCGCCCCAAATGACGCCGACGACGACTACGATCGCCGCGAGGATGCCGAGGACGAGCTTGAGCGGGCTCTTCTTCTTGCCGCCCAGCGCTCCGGCCGACTGACTGACGGCCTGCCCGCCCGCCGGGCCCTTACCGTAGCTGCCGCCCCCGGCCTGGGTGGCAGGGCGCGCCGCGCCCATGATGCCAAACGGCTGCGTTTGCGCGGGCGATTGATTCGGTGCCGGGCGCTGCCCCGGTGCTACTGGTCGGGACTGCGCGGGTGGTCGAGACTGCCCGGGCGACTGTGCCGGCGGTCGTGCGGGCCCCTGCCCCTGAGGCGGGCGCTGCACCTGGCTCGGCGAACCGGTCGCGGATGCACTCCCCTGCGCGCCCTGGAAAAGGCCCGGCTGCGCGACCGCGGGGCGCTGCTGGCCGGGATGCGCGGGCTGGCCCGGTCGGGTCATCCCGGCTACCGGCCCAGTCGCGCCCGCAGGCGGCGAGAACGGAGCGCTCGCCGGCGGATTCTGCGAGGGCTGCGCGGACACTGGCGCCTGCGTCGGCGCCGGCGTGGAAGGCTTGAGTGGCTGGGCGGCGCGGACGGCACCGAGCGGCGCGACGTGCAGCGCGCCCTCCGCGACGACCAGCTTCGGGTCGTCGAGGGTCGCAATGCGGATGCCGGTTCGCTCCCGAATCATGTGACTGATCGCCGGTGTCCGCGAGGAACCACCGGTCAGGTACAGCACCTCGGGTGGCGGGCCGCTGACCTGGGCGAAGACGTCGGTGAGGAGCTTGCCCGCGCGATCGAGGTCATCCGCGATGAGCTTCTCGTATTCCTTGCGGGTGATGGTGACCACGGCATCCTCTTCGCCGAGACTCACTGCGATATCGGCGTCGGGACGGGTAGAAAGCTCGATCTTGGCAGAGGTCACGGCGCGGCTCAACGTGGTCTGCGCGCGCAGCTCAGACATCGTCTTGGGGCGGTGGAGGCGGTCGGCGAGCTCCGAGTGGCCGCGGCGCGCGAGCGTCTCGAGGGCCCAGTCGAGCAGGCGAGCATCAAACGTGCGACCGCCGAGCACGGGGTCGCCGCCGTAGGCGAGGACGCGATAGCCCTCGGGCAGCTGGGGCGCGCGCTCGAGGACCGCGAGGTCGAGAGTGCCGCCACCAAAGTCGAACACCGCAACGCGCGAGCCGGGGGCTGCGCGGTGGTTTCGGGCGTAGTGCGCCGCCGCCGCGATCGGCTCGTTCACGGTCCGGATGGTCTCGGCGGCGAATCCCGCCGCAACGGCGCCCTCGCGGAGCGCCTCGATCTGCGACGGTGCCCAAGCGACCGGGTGCGTCAGCCAGACCTCGGCCGGGGATGAACCGTCCTGGCGGCGCAGCGCCGCTGCTCGCACGTACGAATAAATCTCCCGCACGATGTCATTCGGGCTGACGATCTCGCCGGCAAGCACGACCTCGCCGCGGCCGACGAGCATCTTCGGCGAGCGTTCGAAGCCGTCGGGGTGACGCAGCTGGGCGTTGACGGCCTCCTCGCCGACGCGGAATCCGCTGGGAGTCAGCACGATCGCGGAGGGCATTGAGGTGCCGCTCTCGCTGAGCGAAATGGGTCGGACGGCTCCCTGCGCATCGATGGCAGCGGCGGTATTCGACGTGCCGAAGTCGATTGAGAGGCGCCAGGCCATATGAAGCATTCCTATCTTGCGGGTTCAGAATCTCGAGACTGCAAACTGATACGAGGATACGTGGTTAGGGACCTGGTGCCGAAGCGCGGTCCGTAAGTCGCAAGATTTCGTCGTGCGCGGCCGCCATGGCGGATTCGATTTGCTCTATCTTCGGGTCGATTTGCGCGAGCCGACGCTCCCGCTCCGACTCGCTCGCGCGCTTGGCCGATTCGAGCCGCGCAAGCTCCGTTTTCGCATCCGTCACCGACTGCCGCAGGTCGCGGTCGAATACCTTGCGCGCATCCGTCGAGACGACGCCGAGGACGCCCCGCACCGCGCGATCGAGGGTCTCGCGCAGCTCGATCGTGGCGTCATTCGCCGTCTGCATCACCGACTGCCGCTTCGCCTGCCGCCGCGCCAGGATGATGCTGAAACTGCCCATCACCGCAACGCCGATCACCGGCATGAACACGACCGAGGTGATCGCGGTGAGCATGCCGCCGATACCCGAGCCCATCAGCACGCCCGAGACCATCATGCGCGGATCGATCGAGGCCGTGCCACGATCGAGCCCACCGCGAGGCCCCGCATCCGCCTCGAGCGCCCGCCGCTCGACCTCCTGCAGGAGCCCCTGCTGGGGATCCATGCCCGCCGCGGCATACAGCTCGGAGAGCAGGCTCGTGCCGCGCTGCACGATCCCTCGCAGCGCGCGGCCGACCTGCACCTCAATATCAGCCGCCATCTCGTTCATGAGCGCGACGCTCTGCTTCTCGCTAATGCCCGCGCCGTATTTTTGCAGCCGGTCCTTCCAGTGCGCCCCGAATTCGCGGGACAGCCGGGCATTGGCGGCCGTGAGCTCGACTCGCACGCGGTCGACCTGCGCGTTCCAGTCGTACTTCGAATCCTCGAAGGTGCGCAGCAGCTTTTCGCGGTGATCGCGCACGGCAAGCAGATTGTCGTGCTTCTCGACGATCCCGCCCAGCGCCTCGCGCTCGGTCTCCAGCTGGATGAGCGGCTTCTCGAGCATCGCGATCCCCTGCCGGAGCGCGTTGAGCGTCGGCAGCTTCGAGCCGCGCTCGAGCGGGGCCCGCAGTGCGCGAATCAGCTCGTGGACATTGCTCGACCCGTAGAGCTTGCGGCGTCGCGCCTCGTCGGGCTCGGCGGCCGCGCGCTCGCCCCAGGCGCCCGAAACAGGGATGATCGGGATGTTCGCGAGCCGCGGGTCGCGCGCCGCGAGAACCTGCCGATTCTCTTCCAGCACGGCCTGCCAGTGCCCGCGATAGAGGTCGATCTTCGTGACGGCGAGGACGACTGACTCGACCATCGTGCTGCAGTGCACGAGAAACTCGAGCGCGGGCTTCGTGATCCGGCCGGCGGCGTCGGTGACCATGAGCAGCACCGATGCATCCTGCGCGCGGGCGATCGCGCGCATCACATACGCCTCGCTGAGCCCGCCCGAGCCGGGCGTATCGACGATCGTGACGCGACCTAGCGGTGACTTCTTCACGGCGCGGGATGCCTGCAGGGGCGGCTCCTCCGCATCCAGCAGGGTCGGCGAGTCGATCCGCACCCACTGCGGCAGCTCCTCGGCGGGGATGCGGCGCAGCCGCGGCTCGGATGCGTACTCCAGCTCCGCCTGCCCGAACGGGAAGTTCTCGCTCTCGGGCACGTAGCTCACCGAAAGCCCCGTGGTCTCCGTCGGCCCGACCGGCGAGGTTCCGGGGGCGCCGAGGATCGCGTTGATGAGCGTGGACTTGCCGCGATTCATCTCACCGACCACGACCACGCTCGGCTGTCGGCCCTGCGAATCCTTGATCATCCGAGCGATCGCCGCGAATTGCTCGCTGCGATCATTGGCCTTCGCCGCGGCGCCGAGTTGCCGGAACGCAAGCGTCGCCGAGTTCGGCTTTGGCTTGGTCTCGGTTTTCGGGGCCTCTGACGTCATGCCATTACCGTAGTGCGTTTGCGCGACGGCCCACCACCTCCCGGCGGCGCAACACGCGTACATCCCTGCGCCGACTCGCAGGCCACGGCGTCGGCGCCGGACGCGTCGACACAGGACGGGTCGGCGCGGGGCTGGTCGGCGCGGCGCTGCGCGTTAGGCGTTCTGCTGCGCGATGAGCTCTTCGATCGAGTGACCGGGCTCGAGCGGCTCGCGGACCGGTCCGGGAGCCGTGCCCGTGCCGAACGGGGAGCCGCCCATTTCCTCGCGGTGATGCGCGGTGAGCCAGTTCGCGAAGTTCGGGCCCTTGGGGACGATCTTCGTCGGGTTGATGTCCTCGTGCACCTCGTAGTAGTGCCGCTTGATGTCGACGAAGTCGGTCGAGTCACCGAACCCCGGCGTCTGGAACAGGTCTCGGGCGTAGGCCCACAGCACCGGCATCTCGCTGAGCTTCTGGCGATTGCACTTGAAGTGTCCGTGGTAGACCGCATCGAAGCGAGCGAGCGTCGTGAACAGCCGCACGTCGGCCTCGGTGATCGTGTCGCCCATGAGGTAGCGGCGCGTCTCAAGCCGTTCCGAGACCTTGTCGAGCGCGGTGAAGAGGCGGTCATACGCCTTGTCGTACGCATCCTGCGAACCGGCGAAACCGCAGCGGTACACGCCGTTGTTGATCTCGGTGTAGATGTGCCGCATGACCGACTCCATCTCGTCCCGCAGCGGCTCCGGGTAGAGGTCGGGTGCACCGTCGCGGTGGAATTCGGTCCACTCGGTCGAGAAGTCGAGGGTGATCCACGGGAAGTCGTTCGTCACGACGGCCTTCGTCGGCACGTCGACGATCGCCGGGACCGTGATGCCCTTCGGGTAATCCGAGAAGCGAGCGAAGTATGCCTCCTGAAGCCGCTCGTAACCGAGCACCGAGTCACGGCCGTCCGGATCCTTGTCGAAGGTCCACGAGCGAACATCGTGGGTCGGTCCGCAGATCGCCATCGAGATCGCGTCCTCGAGGCCGAGCAGCCGGCGCACGATCGTCGCGCGGTTGGCCCACGGGCACGCCCGCGAGACAACAAGTCGGTAGCGGCCCGCCTCGACGGGCCAGGTCTGGATGCCCTCGCCAACCGGGCGGGCATCCTTCGTAATGCGATCGGTGATGTAGGCGGTGTCGCGGGTGTATTCCTCACCCGTCTTGGTGTAGGCACCCTTGGTCGAATTCTCGTCGCTCATGCCGTCAGTGTAGACGGGCGCGTGATTAATCATCCTGATCGCACCTCTTAAGCCGCGGATCGCAGGATGCGAGGCCGACGCACTGGCTGCAGAGTAGCGGAGTCGGTTCAGTGCGCGAGCGCGCCCGCCGTGGGACCGCTCGCTCGCAGGGCACGGTGGCCGTCGGCGAGGAACGCGCGGTGCAGGGCATCCGCGGCCGCCGCATCCTCCGCGAGAAACGCGAGGGTCGGGCCGGAGCCGGAGACGATCCCCGCGAGGGCGCCGTGCGTCTCGCCGAATTCGAGCACCTCGGCGAGGTCGGGGCGCAGCCGCAGCGCGGGCGCCTGCAGGTCGTTTTCGAGGAGGTCCGCGAGCGCCCGCACGTCGCCGCCTCGAAGCGCGGTCAGCACTACCTCGGGCACCTCGGGCTCGTGAATCGGCCCCAAGGATGCGGCGTGCTTGTCGCGGTGCTCGTCAAGCGCCCGGTAGGTGGCCGGGGTCGACATGCCCTCGTCGCTGAACCGCAGCACCCACTCGAAGCGGCCCTCGGCGAGCGCACTCGTGAGCTCGTCGCCGCGCCCGGTACCGACCGCGACGCCCCCGCACATCGCGAACGGCACGTCGCTGCCGAGCTTCGCGCCGAGCGCACGGAGATCCTCGGCGGTGAGGTTCGTCTCCCACAGCGCGTCGCACGCGACGAGCGTGGCGGCCGCATCGGCCGAGCCGCCGCCCATGCCGCCCGCGATCGGCACGCGCTTCGTGATTTCGAGCGCCGCCTCGGCCGGATGACCGGTGGCCTCGGCAAGCAGGCGCGCAGCTCGGATCGCGAGGTTCGCCTCCCCCGTGTCGAGCCCGGATGCATCCACCGGGCCGTCGGTGTAGACGAGCGAGAGACCCGCGGCGGCGGTCGCCACGACGTCCTCGTAGAGGTCGAGCGCCATGAACGTCGTCGCGAGCGGGTGATAGCCATCCGCGCCGACCGGGCCCACCGCGAGCGTGAGATTGACCTTGCCCGGGGCACGGACCGCCACCCGCTTCGTCGTCATGTCAGCCGACCCTATCGGGCGAGCCGGATGAATTCCTCAATACCGAGCGCCTCGCCGCGCGCCGTCGGGTCGATTCCCACCTCTTCGAGCGCCGCGCTCGCCTCGGCCGCCGAGCCGTAGACGCTCGAGAGCGCCTGACGAAGCATTTTCCGGCGCTGACCGAAGGCGGCATCCACGATTCTGAACAGACGATCGCGCATCGATGTGTCGCCGGGTAGCTCGTCGTGTGCCGCGAAGCCCACGAGCACCGAGTCGACGTTGGGCACCGGCCAGAAGACCTTCCGGCCCACGAGGCCCGAGGTTTTCCACGTGCCGTACCAGGCCGCCTTAACGCTCGGCGAGCCGTAGACCTTCGAGCCCGGCCTCGCCGCGAGCCGCTCGCCGACCTCGTTCTGCACCATCACGACGCCGCGCTGCAACGACGGCAGCTGCGCGAGCAGGTGCAGCAGCACGGGCACCGACACGTTATACGGCAGGTTGGCGACGAGCGCGACCGGCTCCCCCGGCACATCCTGCACCTTGAGCGCATCCTCGTGAATCACCGTGAGGCGATCCGCGACAGGCGCGGCGAACTCAGCGGCGGTGTGCGGCAGCTGCTCGGCGAGGCGGCCGTCAATCTCGATCGCGGTGACGCGCGCATCCGCCTCGAGGATGGCTAGCGTGAGCGAGCCGAGCCCCGGCCCGACCTCGAGGATGTGTTCCCCCGGCTGGACCTTCGCGGTCGCGACGATGCGGCGGACCGTGCCGTGGTCGTGCACGAAGTTCTGGCCTAGCTTCTTCGTCGGCTGCACGTCGAGCTTTTCTGCGAGGGCGCGGATCTCGTTCGGGCCGAGCAGTCGCACGTCAGCCACGGCGGGCCTCCAGCCATGCGGTGCGTTCGGTCGGGTCGAACGGGCCGTAGAGGCCGAGCGTGTTCTCGGCGACGCGGGTCGCGAACTCGTCGACCTCGACGCCGAGGTGATCCGCCATGAAACGAATCGTGTTCGGGATGACGTAGGGCGCGTTCGGGCGCCCGCGCAGCGGCACCGGGGTGAGGAACGGCGCGTCCGTCTCGACGAGCACGAGCTCGGGCGGGAGCACCTCGAGCGCGTCGCGCAGGTTCTGCGCGTTCTTGAACGTGACGTTGCCGGCGAACGAGCAGTACCAGCCCTCGGCAGCGGCGATCCGTGCCAGCTCCGCATCCCCCGAGAAGCAGTGAAACACCGTGCCCGCGGGTGCGCCGACGCGCCGAAGAGTCTCGACGACCGCGTCGTGCGCATCCCGATCGTGGATCTGCATCGGCAGCCCGCACGCCTTCGCGATCGCGATGTGCGCCTCGAAGGATTCGTATTGGGCCGCGATCGCCTCATCGCCCGAGGTGCGGAAGAAGTCGAGGCCGGTCTCGCCGACGGCCGCGACCCGCGCATCCTGTGCCAGCTCGGCGATCTGCGCGAGGTGGGCATCGAGGTTCCCGGCCGCCGCGACATGCGGCGCCTCATTCGGGTGGATCGCGACGGCGGCGAGGAGGCGAGCATCCTCGTTCGCGGCCCACACCTGCCAGCGGCTCGAGGCGACATCCCCGCCGACCGTGATGGCGCCGAGGATGTTCACCTGCTCGGCAAGGTCCATGTGCTCGCCGATCTCGAGGCCGGTCTCGCCGTCCTCGATCTCGAGGTGGGTGTGATTGTCGTAGCAGGGCACCGCGAGCGGCTCGGGCAGATCCGGGTACTTCAAATCACGCCGCGCGCCGTTCTCGGCCTTCGCTTCGCGCTTGCGGGGATGCTGGCTATCCGTCGTCGAGAGATCGGCCACGACTTGATTAGTTTTCTTGCTCGATGCGCGGGAACAGCGACGCGAGGTCGCTCACGCGGCCGTTCGTGCGCCACTCGAGCGCGGTCTTCGGGGTGACGTCGCCGAGCGCGCCCTCGCCACCGATCGCAGCCCAGAGCTTCTCGGTTGCGATCGGGGTGATCGGGTTGAGGAGCACGGCGAGGACGCCGAGGCCCCGGACCGCGGTCGCGAGCACGGCGGCGAGCCGGTCACGGTTCGCGTCATCCTTCGCGAGCACCCACGGCTGCTGATCGGTGATGTAGAGGTTCAGGGCATCGACGAGCTTCCACACGGCGGCGATCGCCTGGTCGATAGCGAACCGGTCGACGGCCTCCTCCGAGTCGCGGATCGCCGTACGGGCGATCTCAAAGATCGCCTCGTCATCAACGTGCGACTGCACGTCGGCCGGGATCTCCCCGTCGAAGTACTTCTTGACCATGCTGATCACGCGCGAGGCGAGGTTGCCGAAACCGTTCGCGAGCTCGGCGTGGTAGCGCGCGCTCAAGTCCTCCCACGAGAACGAGCCGTCCTGGCCGAGGTGAATCGCGCGCATAAAGTAGTAGCGGAACGCATCCGAGCCGAACACATCCGTGATCTCGGTCGGCTCAATACCCGTGAGCTTCGACTTCGACATCTTCTCGCCCCCGACGAGCAGCCAGCCGGTCGCGAACACGCGCTTCGGTGGCTCGATGCCCACCGCGAGCAGCATCGCGGGCCAGATCACCGCGTGGAAGCGCAGGATGTCCTTGCCGACAATGTGGTTCGCGGGCCAGCGACGCTCGAACTGGCCGTCGCCATCGCCGTAGCCGATCGCGGTGAAGTAGTTGAGCAACGCATCCACCCAGACGTAGACGACGTGGGACTCGTCCCAAGGCACCTTGATGCCCCAGTCGAAGCTCGTGCGCGAGATCGACAGGTCGTGGAGGCCCGACTGCACGAAGCTGACCACCTCGTTGCGGGCCGAGGTTGGCATGATGAAATCGGGGTGCGCCTCGTAATAGTCGAGCAGCGGCTGCTGCATCGCCGAGAGCTTGAAGAAATAGTTGCGCTCCTTGAGCAGCTCCAGCGGCTTCGAATGGATCGCGCAGACCTTCTGCCCCTCGTACTGGCCCTCGCCCATGACGATCTCCGACTCGGGCTTGAACTCCTCACAGCCCACGCAGTACAGCGCCTCGAACTCGTCCTCGTAAATGAAGCCGGCCTCGTAGAGCTGCGTCAGGAACTTCTGCACGCGCGTCTCGTGGCGCTCTTCCGTGGTGCGAATGAAGTCATCGTTCGAGAGGTTCAGCGTCTTGAGCAGCGGTCGCCACGCCTCATTAACGAGCTTGTCCGCCCACTCCTGCGGCTGCATGTTGTTCGCCACCGCGGACCGCATGATTTTCTGCCCATGCTCGTCGGTTCCGGTGAGGAACCAGGTGTCGTCCCCACGCTGACGGTGCCAGCGCGCGAGCACATCCGCAGCCACCTCCGCGTACGCGTGACCGATGTGGGGCACGTCGTTGACGTAGAAGATGGGAGTAGTGACGTAGAAAGATTCGCCAGAAGCCATGCGGATCAGTCTAATGCTTGCGCTCTCACGCAATTACCACGTTACGAGGGTGGTGTGGGTGTGTTGGCTGGCGCGTTGTTGCCGCCCTCCGCAAAGCCGTCACTCGATGCACTCCGGGGCCTGCAGAATGCATCCAGCGACGGGCCTGCGCGGGAAGCCTCCGCAAAGCCGTCACTCGATGCACTCCGGGGCCTGCAGAATGCATCCAGCGACGGTCCTGCGCGGGAGGTCTCCGCAAAGCCGTCACTCGATGCGATCGGCGGCGAGGGCAGCCTCGTAGAGGTCGCGCTTGCGCAGGCCCGTCGCCGTCGCGACTTCGGCCGCCGCGTCCTTGAGCCGCATCCCCTTGGACTGCAGCTCGAGCACCCGGACGAGCGCCGCATCCTCATCGACGGCACCGGGCTCGGCGCCGGCAACGAGCAGCACGATCTCGCCGCGCACTCCTTCGCGCGCCCATTCGGCAAGCTCGGATGCGCTGCCCCGCACGGTTTCCTCGTGGAGCTTCGTGAGTTCGCGGCATACGACCACCTGGCGGTCAGGATGCGCGGCAGCGAGACCTTCGAGCGTCGCGGCAAGGCGATGCGGCGATTCGTAGAAGATGCTCGTGCGCGGCTCGTCGCCGAGCGCCGCAACCACGGCAGCGCGCTCCCCCGCTTTCCGCGGCATGAATCCCTCGAACGTGAATCGGTCGGTCGGCAGGCCCGACACCGCGAGCGCGGTGATCACGGCACTCGGCCCGGGAACCGAGGTCACCGCCACATCCGCCTCGATGCACGCGCGCACAACGGGGTACCCCGGATCGGAGATCGCCGGCATGCCCGCATCCGACACGAGCACGACATCCTGCGTCGACGCGAGCTGCGCAATCTCGGCGGCGAGCTCGCGCTCGTTGTGCTCGTGCAGCGCGATGAGTCGCGGCCGCGACTCGATCTCGAGGAGGTTCAGCAGCTTCGCGGTAGTGCGAGTGTCCTCGCACGCCACAATCTCGGCCGCGCGCAGCGTCTCGATGAGGCGCGTCGAAGCATCGCCGAGATTTCCGATCGGAGTGCCAGCGAGGATGAGCATGAGGTCGTCTTTCTGAGGTGGAGCCGAAAAATATGGAGGCGGAGATGAGGAGACCCGCCCCTACTCCCACCCCGGCAGCCAGTGTGTGAGATGCCAGTACCACGTGGGAATCTGGATGCCGCTCCAGACCGGGTAGAACATGAAGGACACGAGTACCCCGAGCCCGAGGAAGATCGCGACGGCCGTGACCGCGGGCGTGCGGCTGCGTCGATCATCCTGCGGCGAACCCGCGAGCGTCTGCAGCGCGAGCGCCGCGGCGAGGAACATGAACGGCAGCCACGCGATCACGTAGAAGTGGTAGACCGCGGTGCGCCCGGTAATGAGCCACGGCAGGTAGCCCGCCGCGTAACCGATGACCGGCGCGACCGTCTGCCAGCGCCGATGCACGAATAGCATCATGATGAGGAACACGATCGCGATCGTGCCGAGCCAATAGAACAGCGGATTCGACAGCGAGGTGATCGCCTCGACGCACTGTGTCGATGCGCAACCGTGCTCACCATACGAGTAGTAGTCGTAGGAAAATGCCGTGGGCCGCAACAAGAACGGCCACTGGACCGGGGCGGATGCGTATGGATGGTCGGCGCCGAGGCCCGAGTGGAACTTCAAGACCTCGGACTGGTAGTGCCAGAAGTTCTGGAACGACAGCGGCACCCATTCGAGCATCCCGCCCCACGCGCGCGACGCCTCCTCCTGCACCCAGTTCGCGTAGTAGCCGGCGCCGGTGCGGAACCAGCCGAGGAACGTCACGAGGTACAGCACGATCGAGATCGGAATCGTGAGCAGGAACGAGGCCCAACCCTGCTTCAGCACCGCGCCCGAGAGCCAGAACGTGATGCCGGCTTCCTTGCGCGTCGCCGCATCGATGCCGATGGTCACGACGCAGAAGATCGCGAGGAAGTAGGCGCCCGACCACTTGATGCTCGCGGCGGCCGCGAGCGAGAGCGCCATCGCGACGAGCCAGGGCCGATTCCACAGGATCGGTCCCCAGTCGGGCCCCGGCACGCGGTCCGCGCGCGGTCGAATCGTGAGCGACCATTTGCTCCGCGGCGCCTCGAGCGGGATGCGCGGGTCCTTCGCGTGCTCTCGCTCGCGCCACGCCTTGGTCCAGCCCAAGATCTGTCGCCGCTGATCGTCGCGGTCATAGAGCAGGAAGAGGAATCCCAGCAGCACGAAGAACATGAGCAGGCCATCGAGAATCGAGATCCGACTCGTGGCGATCGCGTGGCCGTCGAGCGCGAGGAACCCCGCCGCGATCGCGGCGAGTCCGATCGAGCCGAACAACTTCTTCCCGACGAGGTACAGCAGCGGCACTGCAAGCGAGCCGAATACTGCGACGGCGATGCGCCACGCGAACGCGTTCTCCGCGCCGAAGATGAGCATCCCCCAGCCGATGAGATATTTACCGAGGGGTGGATGCACGACATACGACGGGTCGGTCGTAT
This sequence comes from Gulosibacter molinativorax, assembly GCF_003010915.2. Lineage (NCBI taxonomy): Bacteria > Bacillati > Actinomycetota > Actinomycetes > Micrococcales > Microbacteriaceae > Gulosibacter > Gulosibacter molinativorax. Next base: position 1,548,644 of record NZ_CP028426.1, read on the forward strand.
AAGCATTGACGTCTCCCGCGGCAAACAGGTCGCGACCGTTCTCGGGCCACTCCGCCTCGTAGCCGAGGTTCGCGAGCGTCCAGCCGTCGAGCACGTAGTAGACCTCGTCGAACACGAGGTTTGCGGGATGCCCGAGGCGGATGAACCGCGCGAGCGCCCCGATGAGCGTGATGATGCCAACGAGGATCCATTCGGTTCGTCGTTGCAACTGCGGGGTCGCCGTCCACCGCTGCCAGAGATCGTCGGCCCAGGAACCGGTCGGCGGCTTGATGCGCCGTGATCCGGTCCGCTGTAGATTCGAGGTCGCGCTCACCCGCCCCATCGTAGGCGTTCCTCGTATTGAGGCGAGTCCGACGCGAGTGCGACGCCGTACCCGCGCGACGTACCCCGCGACGTAAGATTGAACATCCATGCTTGAGATCACGTACCCGCCCGAGCTCCCCGTCTCGCAGCGCCGCGAAGAGATTGCCGCGGCCATTCGCGACCACCAGGTCGTCATCGTCGCGGGCGAGACCGGCTCCGGCAAGACGACGCAGCTGCCGAAGATCTGCCTCGAGCTCGGCCGCGAGTCGATCGGGCACACCCAGCCCCGCCGAATCGCGGCGCGCACGATCGCGGAGCGCGTCGCCGAGGAACTCGATACCGAAGTCGGCGACCTCGTCGGCTACCAGGTGCGCTTCACCGATGAATCCTCGAAGGCGACCAAGGTCAAGCTCATGACCGACGGCATCCTGCTCGCGGAGCTGCGTGGCGACCGCAACCTGAGTCGTTACGACACGATCATCATCGACGAGGCGCACGAGCGCTCCCTCAACGTCGATTTCCTCCTCGGCTACCTCAAACGGCTGCTGCCGAAGCGCCCGGATCTTAAGGTGATCATCACCTCGGCGACGATCGACCCCGAGTCGTTCTCGAAGCATTTCTCGGATGCGCCGATCATCGAGGTCTCAGGCCGCACCTACCCCGTCGACGTGCGCTATCGGCCGCTGCTTGCCGATGCCGAAGACCCGGATGCGCCCGGTCAGGACCGCGACGTGTTCGAGGGCATCGTCGCGGCGCTCGATGAGCTCGAGGGCGAGGCGCCGGGCGATGTGCTCGTCTTCCTGCCCGGCGAGCGAGAGATTCGGGATGCGGAGGATGCAATCCGCGGGTCGCTCACTGGCCGTCGCCGCGCGGCAACCGAGGTGCTCCCGCTCTACGGCCGGCTGAGCGCACGGGATCAGCATCGCGTGTTCGAGAAGGGCCGCGCGCCAGGGGTGCGCCGGCGCGTCGTGCTCGCGACGAACGTCGCGGAGACCTCGCTGACAGTGCCCGGCATCGCATACGTGATCGACACCGGTGAGGCGCGCATCTCGCGGTACTCGACTCGCGCGAAGGTGCAGCGGCTGCCGATCGAGCCGATCTCGCAGGCATCGGCGAACCAGCGCTCGGGTCGGTCGGGTCGTACTCGCGACGGCATCGCGATTCGGCTGTACGGCGAGGATGATTTCAACTCGCGTCCCGAATTCACCGACCCGGAAATTCTGCGCACGAACCTCGCGAGCGTACTGCTGCAGATGCTCGAGCTCGGCCTCGGCGCGATCGAGGACTTCCCATTCCTCACTCCGCCCGACAGCCGGGGTGTGAAGGATGGCGTGGACCTCCTTCGCGAGCTCGGCGCGATTCGTGGCGGCACTCGGGCTTCGCGCGCCGTCCCCAAGCTCACCCGCATCGGCCGCGACCTCGCCCGCCTGCCGATCGACCCGCGCTACGGCCGCATGGTGCTCGCCTCCAAAGAACTCGATGTCGCACGCGAGATTCTCATCATCGTCTCTGGCCTCACGATTCAGGACATCCGCGAGCGCCCGCTCGAGCATCGTCAGCAGGCCGACCAACTCCACGCGCGCTTCCGCGATCCGACGAGCGACTTCTTCACACTGCTGAACCTCTGGAACTACCTCGAGGCGCAGTCGCACGCCCTCGGCTCAAGCGCCTTCCGCCGCCTGTGCAAAAAGGAATTCCTCAACTTCGTGCGCTTCCGCGAGTGGCAGGACCTCTTCCGGCAGCTGCGCGAGGCGACCCGGGGACTCGGGTTGCGCATCCAGAGGCCGAAGCACGAAACCGCCCCCGGCGCCGAGATCGCGCCGAACGCCGAGCCCGGCGCGAACGCAGATGCGGTGCATAAGGCGATGCTGACGGGCCTCCTCAGCCACATTGGTGTCTACGACCAGGTCAAGCGCGACTACAAGGGCGCGCGCAACACGCGCTTCCGCATCTTCCCCGGCTCGGGCCTCGCGAAGTCGAACCCGGATGCGGTCATGGCGGCCGAGCTCGTCGAGACCTCGGCGCTGTTCGCGCGAACGGTCGCAAAGATCGACCCGGCGTGGGCCGAGGAGTTCGCGGGCGATCTCGTAAAGCGCCAGCACGCCGAACCGCACTGGGAGCGAAAGCAGGGCCAGGCCGTCGCGCTCGAGACCGTGACGCTGTACGGCGTACCGCTGGTGAAGGGTCGCCGCGTTGGATTCGCGAAGATCGACCCGGTCTGGAGCCGCGACCTGTTCATCCGCCACGCGCTCGTCGAGGGTGACTGGACCGGACACTATCCGTTCGAGCGGAAGAACCGGCAGCTGCGGCGGGAGCTCGAGGAACTTGAGGAACGGACTCGCCAGCGCGGGCTCATCGAGGACGACGAGGTGCTCATGGAGTTCTTCTCCGAGCGCATCCCCGATGACGTCGTCTCGCAGGCGACGTTCGATAAGTGGTGGCGCGAAGCGCAAAAAACGCAGCCGGACCTGCTCACCCTCACCCGCGCGGACCTCCTCGGCGAGGACGTCGACGAGGCCGACGACGCGCAGTTCCCGCGCGTGTGGAAGCAGGGCGAGCAGCAGCTCAAGCTCCGGTACAAGTTCGACCCGAACTCCGCCGACGACGGCGTGACGGCGACGATTCCCTTGCCGCTACTCGCCATGTTGCAGCCGGATGGCTTCGACTGGCTCGTGCCGGGTTTGCGCGCCGAGCTCGTGACCGCGCTGTTGCGGTCGCTGCCGAAGGTCATCCGCCGCAACTTCGTGGCCGCCGCCGACTGGGCCGCGAAGCTCCTCGAGGAGTCCGCGAACGAACGCTCCCTGAGTGCGGGCGGAGCCCGTGTATCGAAGGGTGCGGACGCATCCAACCGCACGTTGAGTAGTCGCGATAGCGACGTATCGAAACGCACCATCGCGACCGCCCGCCCAGACCTCGCCGAACCTGTCGACGGCACCCTCACCGAGGTCCTGCGTGTTCACATGCAGCGCGCGGCGGGCATCCGCTTCGACGTCGAGGAGTTCGATCTCGCGAAGATCCCCTCGCACCTGCTCATGCGGTTCCGCGTGGTGGATGATTCGGGTCGCGAACTCGGCGCCGGTAGCGACCTCATCGCGCTGCAGCAGCGACTCAAGCGCGCCTCCGAGGCCGCGCTCATCCACGCGACGACCGCGGACGCGGCCCGCTCCCCTCGCCACACCGCCGAGGGTGGTCTTCGAGTAGGTGCCGACGGCACCGTATCGAGAAGCGGCACTCGGGAATCCGACACCGGCCGATCCCCGCGTGCCGGCGAAGCCGGTGTATCGAGGGGAGCAGCCGAAGCCAACTTCGACCAGCGCGAAATCACCGCTTGGCCCGTCGATGAGATTCCCGAGTCCTTCGAGATCCGCCGCAAGCACGGGGTGATCCGCGCGTGGCCAACGCTGCAGCTGCGCAAACCGGCGACCCCCGCATCCTCGCCGATTGACCTGGTGCTCGCGACCACGGCGGACGACCAGCAGCGCGAGCACCAGCGCGCGGTCGCGGCCCTCCTCGCCCGCTCGGTGCCCACACCCGCGAGCTACGTGCAGTCGCACCTGACCTCGCACGAGAAGCTGTCGCTCGCATCCAGCCCGTACCAATCGACGGATGCGCTGCTCGCCGATGTACTGATCGCGCTCGCGAATGCGGCAATGCCCGAAGAGCCAGTAAGTACTCGGGCTCAGTTCGAGGCGCTGCGGGATGCGTTCAACGCGACACTCGTCGACGCGATGTTCGCCGCGGTCAAGCTCGTCGCCGAGATCCTCAAGGCACACCGAGAGGCGCTGGCCGCGATCAAGAATGTGAACGCCCTCGCCTATCTCGGCTCGCTGACCGATGCCAAGGCGCAGCTCGAGGGCCTCATCTTCGACGGCTTTGTGTCGCGCACCGGGATGGATCAGCTGCGTCATCTCCCCCGCTATTTGCGCGCGGTGACGTATCGCCTCGAGCGGCTGCAGTCGGGCGCCGCGACCGAGCGCTCCGGGATGCTCGAAATCGAAAAGGCCACCGAGCTCTACAAGGCTGCTGGCGGCGAGATTCCGACCGGCCCGAACGCGCCGGCAGGTTTCGTGCAGGTTCGCTGGATGCTCGAGGAGTTTCGCGTGAGCCTCTTCGCGCAGCAGCTCGGCACGGCCCAGACCGTGTCACTGAAGCGCATCCGCGCGGCGCTCAGCGCTTAGTGATCGTTGTCGGCCACGTTGGGCACGGCAGCTTCACCGAGACCTTGAATGAACTCATTTAATTCTTCGAGCCTGGCGTCGACGTATCGACCGGCCCTCGCATCTGCCCAGCCTTCATCTGCAGCGCTTCGAAGCGCGGTGAGCGAGTCGCGCAATCGGGCGTAGTGGTCGTCGGCGTCAACCAACTCGACCGAACCATCACGCACCTCGGTAAGGCGTCGGTTGACCTCTTCGTGCCAAGCCTCATCGATTTCACCCGTGTCTGGACCTTCGTGGAGGCTTTCGATCAAGACATTCGCGACCACCGCACGCTGGTCAGCGTCGAGAGTGAGAGCCTCTCGAATGAAGTTTGCGGTGTCTGGTGTCATGCCCCAAGTTTACGACGTGCGACCGACAAACACCGAAGGCAAAAAGTCTCCGCGTGACTTCAGCAGAACTGAGGTCACGCGGAGACGTGATTCCCTATTTAGTTAGGCGGCAACGGAAGCTGCCACCGCGGATCGGAGCTCGAAGCCGCGATAGTCGTTATCGGCGATGTCCTTGAGGATGTCGCGATAGTTCTTCAACCCTCCAACGTAGAACAGCACCGACCGGGTCTTCCCGGCAACATTGGCACCGAAGATCCACGAGTCAACCTTGCCGAAGACGGTCATGTCCGCGATTTCGCTGCAGGTCTTAGTCCACTCGTCGACCGACTCCTGGCTCGGCTCGATCGAAGCAAGGCCGTTGTCCTCGGCGTGCTTGATGAAGTCGGTGAACCACTCGACCTGGGTTTCGATGCTGGGCACCAGGTTGGTGAACGGCCCGTTCGGGCCGAGCACCATGAACCAGTTCGGGAAGTTCGCGGTCGCGACGCCCAGGAAGCTGGTCGGCTGCCCGTCCCAGTACTCGTTGATATGGATCCCGTTCCGACCGCGGATGTTCATCCGACGGTAGTTGCCGTCCACCGCGTCGAACCCGGTGGCGAAGATGATCACGTCAAGCTCGTGCACGGTTCCGTCAGCGGTGCGGATGCCGTTCGGCACGATTTCCTCAATCGGCGTCTCCTTCAGGGCGACGACGTCAACGTTGTCGCGGTTGAAGGTCTCGAAGAATCCTCCGTCGCAGAGCGGGCGGCGGGCGTAAAGGTCGGTCGGAGTGAGCTTGCGGGCCTTTTCCTCATCCTTCACGGTCTCGCGGATTTTCGAGCGGATGAACGCGGCGGCAGTCTCGTTCGCCTCAAGGTCGGTCGCGATGTCACCAAACGTGCCAAACATGAAGCGGAACCCGCCGCCTCGCTCCCAGGCCTCCTGGTACACGCGCTGGCGTTCCTCCTCCGACACCGAGAGCGCGGGGGTCGTCGACTCGTCGAACCCGAACGCAACGGCCGAGTTCTTCACCTGATCCCAAATCGCGTCAAAGTTCTCCCGCGTCTCGAGCACCTCGGCCTCATCGACCGGGCGGAAGCCCGAGGGCACCGAGTACTGCGGGGTGCGGATGAAGTGCGTCAGGTGCTTCACCTTCGGACCGAGCGCGGTGACCACCTGGGTGCCGGTAGAACCGGAACCGATTACGCCGACGCGGAGCCCGGTGAGGTCCTTCCCCTCCGGGTACGCACCGGTATGCAGGATCTCGCCCTCGAAGGTGTCCATACCCTTAATATCGGGCAGGTTCACGGCCGAAAGCAGGCCGAGCGCGTTCACGACGTACTTGGCGCGATACACGTCTCCCTTGCTCGTGGTTACTTCCCACAGCTCGGCGTCTTCGAGGTAGATCGCCGAAGTCACCTCGGTGTTGAACTCGAAGTATTGCCAGAGGTCGTAGCGGTCCATCACGCGCTCGATGTTGGCCAGGATGTCCGCCTGCATGAGGTAGGTGTTCGACCAGGTATCCTCCTGCAGCATCTCCTTGTCGAACGAGAATCGGTAGATGTGGCTTTCCGTGTCCGACATGGCGCCCGGGTAGCGGTTCCAGTACCAGGTACCGCCGGGGCCGGCGGCCTTATCGAAGGCCTTGACGGTCATCCCGAACTCGTTTCCGAGTCGGTGAGTGGCCTGAATGCCGCCGAATCCGGCGCCAATGACGATTGCGTCAACAGTCTGTGTCGTCGTTGTGGTGCTCATTGCATGTCCCATAAATCCAGAAATCGAATGTCGGCTATCGTGCCGAGCCGTACCAGTCGCGGATGCGGGCCAGTTCTTCCGTGACCACGTCCGAGCGACCCGCGAGGAACGGGAAGACATGCTGCTGCCCCTCCGCGATGTTGACGGTGATGTCCACGCCCGCAGCTTCAGTGCGTTCCTGCAGTCGCGTGGCGTTGTCGACGAGCGACTCGACGCTTCCCGCGTTGACGTAGAGGCGGGGGAACCCGGTGAAGTCGGCGTAGAGCGGGTTCGCGAGCGGCGTGCGCGGATCGATCTTGTCGCCGAGCACACCCGCGATCATGCCGGCAAGGAGCTCGGGCGTAATGAGCGCATCCGTGTCGTTGTTCGTCTTGAGGGTCTCGCCCTCGTTCTCCATGTCGAGCCACGGCGAGAAGACGATTACCTGGCCGGGAGTCGGCTTGCCCTGCTCCTTGAGCGCGAGGGGGATCGCGATGGCCAGGTTTCCGCCGGCGGAGTCACCGATGGTCGTGATGTTGTTCGGGTCGATGCCGCGTTCCACCAGCGCATCGAAGACAGCGACGCCGTCTTCGATCTGCGCGGGGTGCGGATGCTCCGGGGCACGGCGGTAGTCGAGGACAAAGCTGGTGACGCCGAGCGTCTTCGCGACGTGTGCCGCGACCTTACGGTGGCTCGAGGCCGAGCCGACCGCGAACCCGCCGCCGTGAGTGAAGAGCATCACCTGCGACTCATCGGCGCCCGCGGGGAGGCACCAGATTCCGGGAACGCCACCCACGACTTCCTCGCGGTAGGTGACGTCTTCCGGCTCGACGGTCGGCTGGTGCCACTCATCGAAGATCGAACGGAAGAGGCGCATCCCCATCGTGGGGTTGTCAGTCATGAGCGTCGTCCACTCGGCGTAGAGATCCCGTAGTGCGTCCGACTTGATAGCAATGTTGCTGGTCATCGCAAACTCCTTTGTTGTCTTCGTTGTCAGCGTGAGTTCGGCGTTCCGTGTTCGCGACTTCGATGTCTGCGATACGGATGGCAACGCCGTGATGACAACACTAGGAATTCGTAGGCGTGTTCCGGTGTTCCGAAACGGAACAGGGCACCTACCAACCACCAATACGTCTCGAGCATCAATCGGCGCAGCATTGGTCTCACCCGGGCCCCGTATCTGGCGCATAATGGCTGATACCAATCTTCACGGTGACAATGAGGTGACCTCGTGCGAAATGGTGATTCACACCCTGCTCAATTGCTGCGATCCGTTCGCGAGCAGCTCCTGACAGTGGGGGTCGAGGTCGCCTCGATCAGTGACGCCAACCTGGATCCCGTCATCGAACGCAGCTGGCGCCGCACCGTCTCGTCAGGCGATGTGGTGCCGGATGCGCATCCCAAGTTTCGGCTCGACGACGTGCGTCAGTCTTCGCCGGAGCGCCTGATGAAGGCCAGCGGCGAGGTCTTTTCGCGATGGCACAGCAGCCTCGTCGGGCAGCCCGTTTCCATCCTGTTGAGCGACCCTGCGGGTCGGATCATTGCTCGCCAGACCGAGGAGTCGAGCGTGCTTCGCCGCCTCGATCGCGCCTACGCCAGCGAGGGCTATGACTTCTCCGAGTCGTCCATCGGCACAAACGGTCTGGGGACCGCGCTGGAAGAGCGAAACGCGATTCTGATCAACGGTGCGGAGCACTTCAGCGACGCGCTGTCCGGCCTCACGTGCGCGGGGATGTCGATCCGCCATCCCGGCACTGGCCGACTACTGGGCTCGATCGCACTTGCCGCTCCCGAGCGGGCCGCGCATCCGATGATGCTGGCGATCGTCAAGCAGGTTGCGAGTGAGCTGGAATCCGCGATCGCGAATCAAGGCATCCCTGAACATATTCGGGCGATGTTGGCGCTTTTCCTTGGCACTTCACCCACGAAGACGGTGCTCGCGCTGAGTCGAGATGGCGTCTACAGCACCACCGGCGGATTGTCGCTCCTGTCTGCCGAGACCCACGTGAAAGTGTGGGAGCACTTGCAGTCGCTCGACTGGAGCAGTAATTCCATTCAACCCGTCACGATCGGCTATTCGACCGGCACCGCGCGTCGGTTGTATGACGCCCGAGAAGACACCGTGTACGGCATCGAACTCGATAACCGCACTCTGGTATCGGGACACTCGAACAACTGGCACGCTCAGCGAATCGCGGAGCTCAACGAGGCGACGGATCTTTCTGCCACAATCGCGGTCACGGGCCCCAACGGTGTGGGCAAAGTACACCTCACGAGGGAGTGGCTCTCGCAGCGACACGGGGTGACCCCCACCGTCGTGAGCCACGCCACCGATCAGGATGCCGACCGGCTGCAACGCGAGCTGGCCTCGGGCAGTTCGATCATTCTTTCCGAACCGGAGCTCCGCTTCGAGCGCGCTGAGGGCTCAGAGCTCCTCAACCTCTTCCGTCACCAGAACAGGCCCGGCCGCGGACACCTCATCATCACCACGAGCGATAGCGCAATGCCTCGGATGCTCGAAAAGCGCAGTGGCCTGCGCATCCCGAACATTGCGCTCCAGCCGCTGATGGGCGACGTCGATCGGATCACGGAAATCGTTGCGGAATACGGCGAGCGTGAGGGACTCGTACTGTCCGCTGCCGCAACGCAGGCCCTATTGCGGTGGAATTGGCCGGGAAACGTCCGCGAGCTCACGTCGCTGCTGACTCACCTCAAGCGGACGCACGGTGGCAACGTCGTTGATGCCGAGGCCCTTCCTGCCGAGATGCGGATGCGCGCTCGATCGCTCTACGGCCTGGCCGCATCCGAGTACCGAAGCATCGAAGAGGCGCTCGAACGCACCGGCGGAAACCGCAGTCGTGCGGCCGAACTGCTCGGGATCGGCCGGACCACGCTCTATCGCAAGATGCGGGAATACGGCATCGGCGCCACCCAGCGTCTCGCCGAGTAGGCGCCACAGCGAACGGCGACTCCCCGGAACGAACGGCGACTCCCCGGAACGAACGGCCGCTCCCCCAGACGCGATTTAGGGCGAACGCGATTGCGGCGAACGCGTATGAGGCGGACGCCACCGGCGTCCGCCTCATACGCGGGATGCGAACCTAGTTCAGGCGTTCGCGCCGCTAGGAACCGGCGCTTCCTGCGTGGCCGAGGACTGCCCTGCCCACGCGAGGATCGCATCCCGGTGCTCGTCGAGCTGCGGCGGGGCGAGCCGATACTGCAGGTCGTATTCGCTGTAGTTTACCGGGTTCCGGACGGTCGCGAACCGACGCTCCCCCTCGCCGACCTGCGTGACCGGATCGAGCCCCAGAGACTCGGCGAATTTCAAACCACCCAGGACGTCATTGATGGGCCCGCACGGAATGCCGGCCGGGCTCAGGAGGTCGAACCACTCTTGCGTGGTTCGCTGCTGCAGGATTTCGGTGAGCAGCGGCTCCAGCTGCGCGCGGTTGTTGCTTCGATCTTTCGCTGCCGCAAACCGCCGATCCGTTGCCAGGTCCGGTCGTTCGAGGAGGTCGCACAGGAGGACGTACTGCCGGTCGTTACCGACCGCCAGAACGATTCGCCCGTCCGAAGTCTCGAACGGTGCGTACGGATAGATGCTCGGATGCTCGTTGCCCATGCGCATGGGCGAGGCACCGGTGAGCGCGGCCGCTCCAGTCTGATTGGCCATGCAGGACAGCGCCGTGGCCATCAGGTTCGTGCTGATGCGTTGCCCATTGCCGTGCCGTTCCCGATCCAGCAGTGCGGAAACGATACCGATCGTCAGGTGAAGTCCCGTCATGACATCGAACATCGCGATGCCCGCGCGGTACGGCTCGGTATCGACGTCACCCGTGATGTGCATGTGGCCGGATGCGGCCTGCACGAGCAAGTCATACCCCGGCAGGTCTTTCCCGCCGGTTTCCCCGAATCCAGTCACCGAAGCCACGATGAGATGCGGAAACTCGCGTCGAACGTCGTCGTGCCCGAGACCGAGTTTCTCCAGCCCACCCGGCTTGAAGTTGTCCACCATGACGTCGGCGCGCGCGAGGATCGCTCGGGCTGTCGCCAGATCCGCGGGATCGCGCAGGTCGAGCTGGATGTTGAACTTATTTCGATTAATCGAAAGGTAGTACGTGGACTCACCCTGATACACCGGGGGTTGCCACCAGCGAGTCTCGTCGCCAGACGGCGCCTCGATCTTGATGATGGTTGCGCCGAGGTCGCCAAGCAGCATGGTCGAGTACGGCGCGGCGAGGACCCGGCCGAAATCGGCGACCACGAATCCGGCAAGCGGTCCGGTCGACGAGGCGATGTATTCATCAATAACGGAGTTCAGTTCGCCTGCGTTGCGCATCATGGCGAGTCCTTTCAAAACAGTTCAACGTGCGCCGACTTCATTGACGTTGCGCATCGAGATCATTTACCTGGCCAGTGGCCTAGCGAACGAGTACCGTTCGCCCGCGGCTACGGCCATCTTCCATTGCGGTTAGTACGCCGTTCAAGGAGTCGAGCGACAGTTCCGCGGTCGCGATCGGGCTCCGCGGCAGCTTTCCTTCCTTGGCGAGATCGACGACGGCACGCAGGTCGTTGAGACCACCGACGTAGCTGCCGATGATGCTCACCTGCTGGATGACGGTGAGCGCGGTTGGCACGCGCAGCTCTCCGCCGAAGAGCCCGACCTGCACGATCGTTCCCGCACGCCGAATCGAATCGAAGGCGAGCTTCGAGGTCTGCGTGCTGTTGACGAAATCGATGATCGCGGCGGGCTTCTCGCCGACGATTTCCCCGATGTCGGAACCGTTGGTCTCATCACCGATGACGGCCGTCTTCGTAGCGCCGAGTTCCTTGGCGTACTGGAAGGTGCCGTCATGACGGTCCACGACAACGATGTTTTCGTGCCCGAGGGCGTGCAGCGTCGCGATGGCGGTGAGTCCAACGCCACCGGCGCCAATCACGAGAATCGGGTGGTCTGCCGGGATGTTCGACACCTTGCGTGCCGCCGAGTACGCGGTGACTCCGGAGCACGCGAGCGTTGCGCCCCACTCGGGATCGATACCGTCCAACGATACGCAGTACTTCGCATCCGGCACCCACACGGCATCCGCGTATCCACCGTGCAGCGCGACACCAAGCCCGCGATTCTTGACGGGGCACTGGTTCTCATTGCCGGTAAGGCAGGTCGCGCATTCTCCGCATCCGAGCCACGGGTAGACGACGACCTGCTGGCCGACTTGCAGGTCGGTCACCTCGTCCCCGACCGCCCGGACGGTCCCGGCGATCTCGTGCCCCATAATGAGTGGGTACTGCACACCTCGGTCAAGCAACGACAGGAACCCCGCGCTCCCCAAGTCGTAGCCACCGCTTCGAAGGTGCAGGTCGGTGTGGCAGACCCCCGCATGGGTGACGTCCACTAGGACTTCCCGGCCGGAAAGCTCCGGCTCTGCGATTTCGATTTCCGAGAGTTCCGGACCATCCGGACTCGTGACGGCGAATGCCTTCATCATTTCTTCTTTCTGTTCCGTCCTAGTTTGCGTCTTCGAAAACCCGGACAAGCTTCTGATTCGCGAATTGCGTGAGCCCAACCTCGCCGAGTTCACGGCCAACCCCGGAACGCTTTACGCCGCCGAAGGGCAGTTCTGCCGAGCTCTTGCTCACCGAGTTCACCCAGACCATCCCGGCCTCAAGCTCTGCGCTAATGCGCTCGGCGCGATCAACATCCGACGTATAGACCGAGCTGGAGAGACCAAAAGGCGAGTCATTTGCGAGCTCGATCGCGGTCTGCTCGTCGGGCACGCGATACACGACTGCCACTGGACCGAAGAGTTCCTCGCGGTATGCGCGGGCCGTCTCCGTCACACCGGTGAGCACAGTCGCCGGGTAGTAGCTGCCCGGGCCTTCGAGTCGCTCGCCACCCGTTTCGACATTCGCACCGTTCGCGACGGCATCGGCGACGAACTCCTCGAGGTCTTTCACGGCCGACTCGCTCGAGAGTGGGCCAAGGACGGTGGCGGGATCGGTCGGGTCGCCGGTCGGCACCTGCGACATGCCACCGACGAACTTCTCGACGAATTCGTCGTACACGTCATCGACCACGATGAAGCGCTTCGAGGCAGTGCAGGTCTGGCCATTGTTCACGAGCCGACCAGCGACCGCATCCTTTGCAGCCTTCTCGATGTCCGCATCCTCGAGGACGATGAATGGGTCCGAGCCCCCGAGCTCCAGCACAACGGGCTTGAGGTGACGACCCGCGAGCTCGCCAGTGCGTGCGCCAGCACCCTCCGAGCCGGTGAGCGACACGCCACGCACGCGATCATCCGCGATCATCTGGGCGACCTGGTCGTGTGAGGCGAAGACGTTGATATACGCGTCCTCGGGTAGCCCCGCGTCGCGCAAAAGCGACTCGAACATGACCGCACTTTGCGGGCAGTTGGATGCGTGCTTGAGGATGATCACGTTACCGAGGAGCAGGTTCGGTGCCGCGAAGCGCGCGACCTGGTAGTACGGGAAGTTCCACGGCATGATGCCGACGAGCGGACCAATCGGGTCGAGTCGAAGACGCGCGCGTCCGGGCCCGGCGACGTCGAGTTCCTCGCCGTCGAGTTGCTTCACCGCCGTCGTGGAGTAGTACCGGAAGATGCCGATCACGGTCTTGATCTCACCCCGCGCTGCCGCGAGGGTCTTTCCGATCTCCTCGGTCAAGACCGCAGCGAGTTCTTCCGTGCGTTCCTCAAAGAGTTCGGCGGCTCGGGCGAGAACGGATGCGCGGCGCTCGACGCTCTCTCGACGCCACCGGTTGTACGCCTGCCCCGACCTGGCAAGGACGCCTTCGACCTCGGAGTCGGCCAGAGCGCCGAACTCGCGAATCAATTCGCCCGTGGCTGGGTTAATCGTTTTGTAGTTACTCATCGAAGAATTGTCCTTTCAAGGATGCGATGGAGAAGTTAGTTGGCGAGCGAGGTGTCGAAACGGATGTTCCGCCCACCGGCGAGGCTCGCATCGGTGACTTTCTGACCGGGCAGCGGCTTGAAGGCGGTTTCCTTGAACCCAAAGAGCGCGGCGACGAACGACAGACCGGAGGCGAGCATCACGAAGAATGCCGGTGACTCGGCGATGCCCGTATTGGCAATGAGCCACTGCGAAATATAGGGAGCCGGACCGCCAGCAAGGATCGAGGACAAGTTGTACCCGATCGCGACGCCGCTGACTCGCAGCGACGCCTTGAACAGCTCCGTGTAGGCGGCGAGCAGGACGCCGAGGTAGGCGCCCTCGATGATTCCGAAGGAGACCTGACCGAGAACTGCGAAGACGAGACCCTGCTTCATCATCACGAAGAGCGGGTATGCCAAGACCACGAGGGCACCGGTGGCAGCCAGGAACACGGGCTTGCGACCGATCTTGTCAGAAAGGCGCCCGGCAAGCGGAATGGTGATGCCCGCAATGAGCAGCGACAGAACCGACGACCACGAGGCCATCGACTGGCTCATGATGTCCTGCGTCACGAAGTACGTGCTCATGTAGGTAAACGCGATGTAGTAGGCCGCGAATGATCCCAGGTTCATCAGCGTCACAAGGAAGACTTCCTTCGGCTGCTCTTTGAAGGTGGTCACCAGAGGCGACTTCTTCACCTGTGCTTGCGACTTCATGCTCTCGAATTCGTTCGACTCTTCCATGTGTCGACGAATAAGGAGAGCAACGACCCCGAGCACAACCGAGATTAGGAACGGAACACGCCAGCCCCATGTCATCATCTGCTCGTCCGAAAGCGCGGCGTAGAGGACACCAACCACGATGGCACCCAGACCGGTACCGATGACGAGGCCGAGATTGACGAAGCTCACGTCAAACCCGCGGCGACCTGTGGTGGACGACTCCGCGGTGTAGGTGGCCGCGCTGGCCATCTCGCCACCTGCAGCCAGTCCCTGCACGGCGCGAAGCAGCACGAGCAGAATCGGCGCAAGGATTCCCACTGCCACGTAGGTGGGCAGCAGACCGATCAGCGTGCTCGTTGCCGCCATGCCGACGACCGATATGACGAGCGACGGACGGCGACCGAACTTGTCGGCAATGTGCCCGAAGATGATGCCACCGAGGGGCCGGAAAAGGAAAGAGACACCGAAGACCGCGAGTGCGGACAGAAGCCCAATTCCAGGGTTGTCTGCGGCGAAGAAGATTGCCGCAATCGTGGTCGCCAGGAATGCGTAGACCATGTAGTCGTACCACTCGATGACGGTGCCCACGCTCGAGGCCAGCACCGCGAGACGTCGCTGCTTCTTCGACGGCGTAGCAATTGTTGATTCAGAAACCATGAGGAGAACTCCTTTGTTCGGGACGAGGTCAATCCTGCTCCTGACATCGATGCCTGTCCAATGCCTATAAAGTGATTATTGATGCTCGTCAATTATCAATAGTCAAACGGTTGGGTTGAGGCCCCGCCGAGAGGCGCGACTCGGCTGAAACTCGGCCGGGATCGCGCCCTTTCACACTTGACTCCGCCGCAGCACACTTCATTGTGCTGCCAGGACTGCCCGTCGTCGATGTTCCGTTGTGGAACAGTCGGACGAGCCATTGCGCATCCCAGCCACGGGTCTTACACTTTCGACTAGCGAAGCTCTTTTCGCTTTACGAAAACACAACGAGTCAGCGCGGACCCCACTTCTCCGTGGCTCGACCGACCTCCGCAGGAGCAGCATTTTGACCAGCACGTTCATTTACGACGCCGTCCGCACCCCGTTCGGGAAGGCCGCGGGCGGGCTCTCCGACGTCCGCCCCGACGACCTCGCCGCCACCGTCATGCGCGCAATCGTCGAGCGCACGCAGCTCGACCCGGCCCGCATCGAAGACGTCATCTTCGGCGACGCGAACCAGGCCGGCGAAGATAACCGAAACGTGGCCCGCTTCGGCGCGCTGCTCGCCGGCTTCCCGACCTCCGTGACCGGCACCACCGTGAACCGCCTGTGCGCATCCTCGGTCGAAGCCGTCATTCAGGGCTCGCGAGCGATCGAGTCGGGTGACGCCGAGATCATCCTCGCCGGTGGCGTCGAGTCGATGAGCCGCGCGCCGTTCGTCGTCGAAAAGTCGAAGAAGCCGTGGCCCGCCGTCGGCAACCAGACCCTGTGGAACACCTCGATCGGCTGGCGCATGACCAACCCCGCGCTCCCCACCCACTGGACGATCTCAAACGGCGAATCGGCCGAAAAGATCGCCGGTGACTGGAACCTCAGCCGCGAGGCACAGGATGAGTTCGCGGTGCGCTCGCACACCCTCGCCGCGAAGGCATGGGCTGACGGCCGCTACGACGCAGAGATCGTTCAGGTCGAGGGCCACGAGCTCGCGCGCGACGAGGGCATCCGCGACACCACGACCGTCGAGAAGCTCGGTGGCCTCAAGGCGCTCTTCGCGAAGGAGGGCACGGTCACGGCCGGTAACTCGTCCTCGATCAACGACGGCGCATCCGCCGTGCTGCTCGGCCGTGAGGGCCTCGACATCGGCGAGCCTCTCGCCCGCGTCATCGGTCGCGGCGTGCACGGCGTCGACCCCGACCAGTTCCCCATTGCCCCGATCGAGGCCGCGAACAAGGCGCTCGCCCGCGCCGGCAAGACCTGGGCGGACGTCGACTTCGTCGAGCTCAACGAGGCCTTCGCCTCGCAGAGCCTCGCGTGCATCGCGGGCTGGCCCGACCTCGACCCCGAGAAGGTCAACATCCACGGCGGCGCGCTCGCGATCGGTCACCCGCTCGGCGCATCCGGCGGCCGCATCATCGGCCACGCCGCCCACGAGCTGAAGCGCCGCGGCGGCGGTGTCGCGGTCGCCGCGATCTGCATCGGCGTCGGCCAGGGTCTCGCGGTCGTCCTCGAGCGCTAAGCCCGAGCGCGCATCCCGAAACCGTAACAAGAAAACCGCAACAAGAAAACCGCGTAGCCTCGATTCAATGAGTGATTCCACCGAGCCCCGTGCGAGCGACTTCGTCCAGTCGCTCGCACGGGGCTTCGCCGTCATCCGCGCATTCGACGCCGAGCATCCAGCCCTTAACCTCAGCGAGGTGGCCAAGCGCGCCGAAATTTCCCCCGCATCCGCCCGGCGTTTCCTCTACACGCTCGAGCAGATGGGATACGTCCGCGCCGACGGCCGGCAGTTCACGCTCGCCCCGCGCGTGCTTGAGCTCGGGTTCAGCTATCTCTCGGCGCTGAGCCTGCCCGAGGTCATGCAGCCGCACCTCGAGCGCCTCTCGCGCGCGGTCGGCGAATCGGTCTCCGGCGCGGTGCTCACCGACGGCGACATCGTCTATATCGCGCGCGTCCCCACACGCCGCATCATGTCGATCGGCATCACGATCGGCACGAGCTTCCCCGCGCACGCGACGAGCATGGGTCGCGTGCTGCTCGCTTCGCTCGACGAGCAGGATGCGCGGGCCCGGGTCGGCGAGGGCCCGTTACGTTCGTTCACCAACGACACGGTGACCGAAGTGGATGCGCTGCTCACGCAGCTCGCACAGGTCCGGCAGCAGGGCTGGGCGATCGTCGACGGCGAGCTCGAGACGGAGCTTAGATCGCTCGCGGTACCCGTCAACGACAAGGACGGCACGGTCGCCGCCGCGATTAACATCTCGACCACGGTCACCCGCCACTCGGTCGAGCGGATGCGCGAGGTGCTCCTCCCCCAGGCGCTCGACACCGCGCGCGACATCGAGGCCGAACTCAAGCTGCTGTAGCTGGGCGGTATCGATCACGGCGGGAGCGATCCCGGCTACGCGGTCACCGCCTCGAAGGTCATCGCGAAGCCGAAGACTCGGCCCTGGGATTCGATATGTCCCAGCCGGGACTCTCTACGCTGGAAGCATGATTGCTGCCAGCACCGACCAGCCCCGCCGCGCATGAACCGCCTCCAGCAGTTCGTGCTGAGCCTGTTCGCCGCGCCCCGGCTCAACATGCGCGAGGACTACGGCAAGGTGCGCCGCGCCCAGCGCTGGGTCGCCTCAATCTCGATGCCGTGGCGCCGCACCCCGTACCGGCAGACCTTGGTTCGGCTCGGCGACCGCTCGATCTCGGTGCGGGTCTTCCAGCCGCAGCAGCGCACCCGCGACGACGTCCTCGTCTTCTTCCACGGCGGCGGCTGGGTCACGGGCGACATCGAGACCTACACGCCCGCGTGCGCGAACATGGCCGAGCTCACCGGATGCGCGGTCGCATCGGTGAACTACCGGCTCGCCCCGGAGCATCCATTCCCCGCCGGACTCAACGACTGTTACGGCGTCGCACAGCAGGTCCTCGCGAACCCCCTCGCGGCCGGTATCGATCGCGCCGAAAACATCGTGCTCATCGGCGACTCGGCCGGCGGCAACTTGGCCGCGGCAACCTCGCTGCTGCTCAAGGAGCGGGGGCAACGGGCATTCAGCCGACAGATCCTCCTCTACCCGGTCACGCACTGGGATCACGATCCGGAGACCTCGCCGTTCGACTCCGTCCGCGAATACGGTGAGGGGCTGCGGCTGACCAATACCGAGATCGACGACTACTTCGACCTCTACGTTCCCGAACCGATGGAGCAGCGCGGGCCGCTCGTCTCGCCGCTCATGGCCGATGACCTGAGCGGCCAACCCACCACGCTCATCCTCACCGCCGAGCAGGACCTACTGCGCGACGAGGGTGAAGCATACGGGCAGGCCATCGCGGCGGCCGACGGCACCGCGGAAGTGCACCGCATCCCGTCGGCCCTCCACGGATTCATCCAGCTGCCGAAGTTCTCGAAGCCGATGCGCGAGGCCTACGAGCACATCAACGCATTCTTGGATGCGCATCCCGCACCGAAAGTCGGGGCATGACGCGGGAAACCCCGACCCGCGACACCTGGGTGCGCCTCGATAACGCATCCAATATCTTCCTGGCCGCGCGGACCGAATCCGACCCGAAGGTCTTCCGGGTCGTAGCCGAGACCGATCATGAGGTCGACCCGCTGATCCTCCAGGATGCGCTCGACCACACTTACGACCGCTACCCGCTCTATCACGCGGTGCTTCGGCGCGGTATTTTTTGGTATTACCTGCAGGACAGCGACCTGCGCCCCGCCGTCTCCCCCGAGAATCAGCACACTTGCGCGCCGATCTATCAGTCCGATCGGCGAAACCTGCTCTTTCGCGTCGTCTATCACCGGCGGCGCATCACGCTCGAGATCTTCCACGCGCTGTCCGATGGCACCGGCGCGCTCTGGTTCCTCACCGATCTCGTGGGCGCGTACATCCGGTTGCGCGAGGCTGGCGAGCAACAGGATGCGCCGACCCAGGTCGATCTCCCGAGCGCGCATCCGACCGACGACGTCGCCGATGCCGCGCTCGGCCTGGTGCCCGACAGCTTCGCGCACTACTTTCGCCGCCGAAATCGCGGCGAGGCGATTCCGGATGAGGTTGAGGCGGCGCGAGAACTCGGCGCCTCGCGGCCGGAAGCTGCCGAGCCACGGCTGCCCGGCGAGCGGCCCGCGGGGCTCGGCAGGCTCCTGCGTCCCCTCGAAAAGCGGGTGTATCGCGTTCAAGGCACGCGCACGCCCGATAACCGCACGCGCGCCGTCGAGCTGACGATGCCCGCGAGCGAGGTGCTCGCCCTCGCCCGAGCCGAGGGCGTCGCTGTCACGATGTACCTGACCGCGATGTTTTTCGAGGCCATCCGCCGATCCGCGGGCGACCTCGGCACCGCCCGGACGCTCTCGGCCTCGGTGCCGGTGAATCTCCGGCAGTTCTTCCCCTCGATGTCACCGCGGAACTTCTTCGCGACGGTTCGCGTCGAGCACACGTACGGCGAAGGCACGGATGATCTCGGCTCGATCAGCAGGGCGCTCGAGGCACAGTTCCGGCCGCTCGCGAGCGCGCCATCACTCGCCCGGAAGCTCGGCCGACTGATCAAGCTCGAGACCATGCCGCTGTTGCGGATCATCCCGCGGCCGCTGAAGGACAGCATCCTGCGGCTCATGAATTGGGGCAACAACCGCGGCCTCACCGTCGCGGTGTCAAACCTCGGACGGGTCGTGTTGCCGGAGCCAGCCGAGTCGCGGGTCGGCCGGATGCTGTTCCACGTGTCCGCTGCCCGCCCGCAGTTTTGCGCGATGAGTCACGGTGGGCTCCTCACTGTGAGCTTCACGTCACCCTTCAGCGAGACCGGACACATCCGGGAGTTCGCACGGCAGCTCACCGAGCGTGGGGTTGACGTTTCCGTCGCTGCGGCGCGGGTGACCGAGGCTGAGCTCACCGAGGCCGCACTCGCGGGGGCCGCCTAATGGCACGGTGCGAGGCCTGCAACGTCGAGATCGAGGGCAGCTGGGCGCACTGCCCGCTCTGCGGCAACGTGGTGACGGGCTCCCCCGCACCGAGCCCGCTCCCCGCGATTCCCCTGAGCTTCTCGCGCCGACGCATCCTGCGCGCGCTCTTTCTCATTTCGCTCGCGATCATCCTCGCGTCGTTCGCCGCGCAGCTGTTCTTCAGCCACGAGTTCGCCAACATCGGCGTGGCTCGTTCCATCTGGCTCGGCCTCACCGCGCTGTGGCTCGTGGTGCTCACGGCGGCGCGCAAGCGTCGCAATCTCGCGAAAAGCACCGTGTACCTCGTGATCCTCGTCAGCCTGATCTGCGTCTACTGGGACTTCCTCACCGGCTGGCACGGCTGGGCGCTGACCTACACCGTGCCGATCCTCTGCGCGTCCGCGATCGTGGCGCTGCTCGTCACGGTGCGGCTCATGCGCATCGAGTCGGGCGAGCACATCGTCTACTCGGGGCTCACCGTCCTGCTCGGCCTGCTTCCAATCGGCTTCGTCGCCTTTGGCTGGGTCACAACGCCCTGGCCCTCGATTATCTGCGGCGCGCTCAGCCTCGTTGCGCTCGTGATCATCCAGGTATTCGGCGGGCGGGCGGTGCGCCGCGAGCTCGGCAAACGGCTGCACCTCTAGCGGCAAGCGTTATTCGTCCTGCGCTACTCGTCCTGTTCAGGCGGCACCGGAATGGCGCCCAGGACGGCGACCATGAAGTCATCGGCGGGTGGATGCAGCTGCCACGTCGAGTAGTGCTGCTCGAGTTCGAGCCCGGCGCGGTACGCATCCGCCGCGAAATCGACGAACTCGTAGCCGCGGCCGGCACCGAAGCCGACGACGAGGCGACCGAACGGGGCGAGGTGGCCGCGCATCCGCTGCAGGGCCGGGAGCCGTTCGCTCTCCGCGAGGAAGGTCAGGACGTTACCCGCGCTGACAATGATGTCGAACTCGCGCAGGTCGCCGGTCTCGTCGTCGAGCGCGAGCCGGGCGAGGTTGCCCACCTCCCACTCAGCCTGCGGGTGGTCCTCGCGCGCCACCGAGATCAGGTGCTCGTCGAGGTCCACGCCGACGACCTGATGCCCGCGCTCGGCGAGCCAGCCGCCGATGCGTCCGGTGCCGCATCCGGCATCCAGGATGCGGCTGCCGCGGTCGGCCATCGCGTCAATGAGGCGCGCCTCGCCGTAGATATCGCGCCCCTGCGCCTCGAAGTTGCGCCAGCGCTGGGCGTAGTTCTTCGCGTGGTCGGGGTTATTGCGAACGGCGGCGAGCCACACGTTTTCCTGCGGTGCTGGAGTGGTCATCCGACCAGTATCGCAGTTCGGCGCGTCAGTTTTCGAAGCTCGGATCGGGATCGGTGATGTCGAGCCGCACCGCGCCGAAGTGGTCGAGCAGATCGCTGCCATTGAGGTAGAACGCCACCGAGTGCGCCCCGCCGCCGATCGAGATCGGGCCTTCCGGGATGCGCTCATCGGCGATGATCGGCAGCGCCGACTTCGTGCCGAACGGGGTGATCGTGCCGCGTGCGAAGCCGGTTATCTCCTCCGCCTCGCCCTGCGGCGGCATCGCCGCCTTGTTGACGCTGAGGAGCTTTCGCAGCTTCGCCCACGCGATCACGCGATCGCCGGGCACGAGTACGACCGAGTACACGCCCCGCGAGTCCTTAATCACCATCGACTTGATGAGCTCGCGCGGGGTGATGCCACGCTGTTCGGCCGCCTCGCGCAGCGAGCTCGCGCGGCCGTGTTCGCGGATGCTGTGCGGGAGCCCCGAGGCCTGGATCGCTGCGACTGCCGGATTGTTATTTGGATCGAGGTCTGGGTTCGTGCTCATTGCTGGATGTAACTCCCCTGGTCGGCAGGATATTCCGCGGTTCTCGGACAGCTTTTCGTTGCCGCGTGTTTGGTCAGATGCAGAAAATGACCCTATGTCCCCGCCTGAGCGGACATAGGGTCATTTCTCGCATTTCTAGCAACCGGTCTTTTCGATACGGCGGGCTCCGCCCGCCTACTCAAAGACCTTGGTGGATTACTCGGCGCTGCGGCGGCGGAGAGTCAGTACGGTTCCGCCAGCGATCGCCGCGGCTGCGACGAGCCCGCCGATCAGCAGGAGCGAACCGTTCGCACCGGTCTGTGCCAGACCATCCTCCGACTTGCCAGCCTCAGACTTGCCGTCTTCATCCGACGCACCCGAAGTCGGACCAGCAGTCTCGGTCGGCGCAGCAGTCTCGGTCGGACCAGCGGTCTCGGTCGGACCAGCAGTCTCGGTCGGTGCCGGGGTCTCGCCAGCCAGGTCGAAGACATCCTTCGCGTCACCGAGACGCAGGAACACGGTCTCACCGGTAGCGTCGTCGAGGCCGTCGTTGTCGGTCACTGCGTAGAGCTGACCGTCAGCAGCGATGGTGAACCCTTCGAGCTTCTCCTGCGTCCAACCGTGGGTCGCCTGCAGCTCGGGCAGGACGTCGATCGCGAGTTCCTTCTCAACCGGGATGACCTCGCCCGCGGCGGCCTCGATGGTCGCGGCATCGGGGATGGTCACGCTGTAGATGCGCTTGATGGCTGCGTTCGGACCGTTCAGCTTGTCGCGCTCGATCACCGCGAGGGTGTTCTCGTCAACGACGGTGACCTCCGAAAGGCCCATCCAGTCGCCAGCAACGTCGGTGGACTCGAGCTCGTAGCCGAACCAAGCCCACTCGCCGGTTTCGACGTTGAGCTGACCAATGCGGGTGGTGTTCGCGCCCTCGAGTGCTTCGAGCGGCTTGGCGTCGGGGTCGACCCACAGCGGACGCTGGATCGCGACGTAGACGATCTCGTTGCCCGAAGCATCCTTCGTCGCCGAGATACCCTCGAGGCCCCACTTGCCGATGTGTGCGGAGACGTCCTCCGGCAGCGCGGTCTCCGAGACGACGTTGTAGTCGGCGTCGACCTCGACGAGGAGGTTTTCGGCGCCAGTCGCACCCTCAGATGCGAGCCAGTAGCCGCCGTCTTCGCGGGCGTAGATGCCCTCGATGTCGTAGCTGGTGACGACGCCGTCCTTCAGCACCGGGTTCGACGCGGTGATCATGGCCGGGGCCGACGAGACGTCGATCGTATAGATGCTGTTCTCGACGAGCGCAGCGTCGGTCGCGGAGTACAGGATGCTCGCATCGGCCGGGTCCGCCGTGAGGGCTCCCAGCGCGCTCCAGCCGATGGGCATGCCGTCGACCGCGTCCGAGATGATGCTCGGCTGGGCGGGCTGCTCGCTACCGAGCTGGAAGATGTTGATCGCCGAGCGAACGCCGGCATCCGCCTCGTCAACCTCGCTCGAGACCAGCAGCAGGCCACGCTCGGTGACGGGGAGGACGCCCTCGGGACCGTTGGTGGTGAAGAGCACCTGCACGAATGCGGGGTTCGAGGGGTCGGTGAGGTCGTAGACTGCGACGAAGTTCGAGCGCTCCGACGCGATGAAGGCGTAGTTCACGCCGTCGAATTCGGCGACCGCGAGGCCCTCGGGCTCCGGGCCCTTGTTGTCGGCACGGTTACTGTTGTGCAGGCCGTGCTGGATTGCGAGGTTCTCGAAGCTGTTACCCGCGTCCCAGACGATTTCGCCCGAGGCCGAGAAGATGGTCCAGCCGCGAGAGCCGCCCTTCCAGTCACCCTCGTTCGCCGTCGCGAGCGTGTTGTTGTCGACCCAGCCGATTGCATCCGGCTCACGCGGGACGGTGACTGACGCGGTCGGGTTGATGATCGAGTCGTCCTCGACGTCAACGTTGTCGACCGTCGTGGTGCCGGTGCTCCACGCGTCGGTGATCTCGCGCGTAGCGAGGTCGATGATCGCGACGCCGTTGTTCTCCTGGAGCGTCACGGCCGCGACGTTGTTGTCGTTGATCGTGATGTACTCGGGCTCCGGGTCTTCGGGGGTGTCGAACCCTGCATCCGCGACGACCGGCAGCGGGGCGCCGGTGCCGTCAACGAAGTCGATGCTCTCGGCGGTCCACATACCCGGGTCACCGGCGAGGTCAATCACCGACACGAAGCCGGCCGGCAGCTGCGGCAGGCCGCCGTCGCCGAGTTCCTCGTCACGCTGGTTCTCGATCGCGATGGCCGCATACTGACCGTCGGCCGAGATGTCGATCGAGTCCGGCTGACCGCCGAGGTCGATGGATGCGACACGCTCGCGGTCGCTCAGGCGCAGCACGTCGACGCGGCCCTTGGGCTCGGTGAAGTTGCCACCGGTCTCGTCAATGACGACGAGCACGTAGTCGCCGTATGCGGCAACCGAGGTCGGCTGGTCGTCCGCGTTGCCGAGGGTCGTCAGCGAGACGGTGCCGAGGCCATTCGGGGCCGACGGGTCGGTGACGTCGACGAAGCCGATGCGCTGACCAGCGGCATCCGTGTAAATCATCGTGTTGCCGTCAGGCGTTATGGTCGAGATTTCGGCGACGGTCTCGGCGAGCGGGTCGACGCCCTCCGGCACGTTCTGGTACACGGGGTAGGTCGCGGTGCGATCAAAGAATGAGTTCGAGTCTGCGGTGGCGGGCCCGGCGGCCACGACACAGCTGAGGGCAAGGCCCGTGGCTGCAAGTGTGGCGACCGGAGCAAAACGACGAGTGCGCATTGTGCTCCTGGGTGAGGGAAACGGGAACCGTTCGTGGTCCGGCCCACAGAGTGCTTGGCGGAAGTTAACAATTGACGCCCAGGAAGTTAACGAAACGTCGTCTGACGGCGCAAAAAAAGTGCCCCCGCGGCTCGCAAATTGCGAGCCGCGGGGGCACTAGTCGGGTAGCCGAGCGCTACAGGACCTTCGAGAGGAAGTCCTGCGTGCGCGATTCCTTGGGGTGGTCGAAGAGGTCGGCAGGTGCCGACGACTCGACGACCTTGCCGCCATCCATGAACACAACGCGGTCGGCGACCTCGCGAGCGAAGCCCATCTCGTGGGTCACGAGCGCCATCGTCATGCCGGATGCGGCAAGGTCACGAATAACCTGCAGCACCTCGCCGACCATCTCGGGGTCGAGCGCCGAGGTCGCCTCGTCGAACAGCATGATCTCCGGGCTCATCGCGAGCGCGCGCGCAATCGCGACACGCTGCTTCTGACCACCGGACAGCTGCGCGGGGCGCTGTTCCTTCTTGTCCCCCAGACCTACCCGGTCGAGGAGCTCCGCGGCGCGCTTGCGCGCATCCGCCTTGCCCAGCTTGCCGGTCTCAACGGGCGCGAGTGCCACGTTCTCGAGCGCGGTCATGTGCGGGAAGAGGTTGAAGTGCTGGAACACCATGCCCACGCGCTGGCGCACCTGGTCGAGTTCCTTGCCCTTCGCGGTGGCGATGTTCTCGCCGAGGATGATCACCTCGCCGCTGGTCACATCCTCGAGCCGGTTAAGGCAACGCAGGAGCGTCGACTTTCCGGAACCCGAGGGGCCGATGATCGCGATCACCTCGCCGTTCTTGACCTTGAGGTCGATCCCCTTGAGCACCTCGTTGCTGCCGAAGCTCTTGTGGAGGTCGTTGACGATGATCGGGTCTTCGTCGCCCACGGTAATGGGCTGGGTGTACACAGGTTCACTGTTCGTCATGAGAATCCCTACTTATTGAACTTGCGGTCGAAATAGTTGGACAGCAGCGTCAGCAGCCAGATCACGATGAAGTAGATCGCACCAACCACGAGCCAGATCTCGAACGAGCGGAACGTGGAGGCGATGACGATGCGGCCCTGGTAGGTGAGCTCGGCGAAACCGAGGACCGACAGGAGCGACGTGTCCTTCAGGGTGATGATGAGCTGGTTGATGAGGTTCGGCGTCATGATCTTGAATGCCTGCGGCATCACGACCTTGCGCATCGACGAACCCCAGCCCATACCGAGCGAGCGTGAGGCTTCCATCTGTCCCGCATCCACCGACTGCACGCCACCGCGAACGATCTCGGTGATGTACGCACCGGCGTTGAGTGACAGCGTGATCACACCGGCCGTCAGCGCATCGAGCGGCTGCCCGGTAATCGCTGGCACACCGAAGTAGAAGAAGAACGCCTGCACCAGGACCGGGGTACCGCGGAAGATGTTGACGTAGGCGCCCGCGAGTCCGCGCAGGAACCAGTTGCCCGAGAGCTTCAGGATGCCGAAGAGGATACCCAGGATCATCGCGAAGATGAGCGAGAGCAGGGTCGCAACCAGCGTCAGCCCGAGACCGTACATCAGCGACGGGAAAGCGTTCGCTACGAGGGCAAAGAACGACGTGCCGCCGGATTCCTGGCTGTCGACCGCGAGGTAGCGGTCAACGATCTGCTGGTAGGCGCCCGAATCCTGCGCATTCTTGAGGCCCTCGTTGAACATCGCGAGGAGCTCGGCGTTTTCGCCCTTGTTCACGGCAAAGCCGTACTCCGAGCCGGGCTCGGGGTCGGTCACCAGCTTAAGCGGAACGTTGCCGGACGCGATGCCGTACTGCAGCACCGGCGAGTCTTCGAACGTCGCGGCCGAGTTGCCCGCCGCGACGTCGTTGTACATGTCGGCCGAGTCCTGGAACGCGTTGATCTCGAAGCCGTATTCCTCCGAGAGTGCCTGCGCGAAGTCGTAGCCGGTCGTTCCGGTCTTCACCGCGACCGTCAGCCCCGCGAGGTCCTCGTAGGAGGTGATGTCGCTATTCTCCGCGACGGCCATCTGCGTGCCCGATTCGAAGTACGGGTTCGAATAATCGAAGACTTGCTTGCGCTCGTCGGTAATACCCATACCGGCGATGACGCCGTCGGCCTGGCCAGACTGAACCGCCTGCAGCGCCGCGTCGAATCCGAGCGACTGAATCTCAATCTCGAAGCCCTGGTTCGCGGCGATCGCGCGGATCAGGTCCATGTCGATG